>NZ_VILA01000010.1:109577-369902 GCF_009712025.1 Dolichospermum sp. UHCC 0406 | reverse complement strand
CTCTCACTACAATTTGTAGGTAAGGTCACGGGCAGAACACCCGTTAATAGGCTCTAAGTGGAAGTACAGTAATGTATGAAGCTGAGGGGTACTAATAGACCGAGGGCTTGACCTCTATTCAATTAAAAATTGATAATTAAAAATTAAAAATGAAGGTTTTTGGTGGTTAATTATCACTGTTGATTCTCGTTCTTTTTGCAGTCTTCAGGGTTGTGAATACCCTAAGTTAAAAATCGGTAATTAATTTTTAATTCTGAATTTTTAATTTTTAATTCTTTCCTGGTGTCTATGGCGCGGTGGAACCACACTGATCCCTTCCCGAACTCAGAGGTGAAACGCTGCTGCGGCGACGATAGTTGAGGGGTAGCCCTCCGTGAAAATAGCTCGATGCCAGGTTTATTATTTAACAACAATGCCCCTTCTATTCTTTTAGACGGGGTTTTGTTTTTTGGGTTGTTATATCCTTCCTACCTTTGCTCTTCTGCGCGAAACAATTATTTAATTATTTAATTATTTACTTTCTATCTCAGAATAAGCCGCATAAACACCCTTTACATTATACCAATTCAAGAAAATTCGGGCAATTTCTAAAGCCAATTGTGGCTTACCCAAATCAATCAACCATTGCAAAAATGGGGACATAGTTTTTTCATTCAATAACCCGTTTACAGAAAGAATTCCCCATAATAAACGATGAAACCAAGTCATTTGAATCATCATTTTCACTTCCCAAGTAGGATGTTTTTGATAAAACAAAACTCCCATTCTTCCCCGTTGAATTTCCTGATCAATTAACTTAGGAATTTGCTGTAAACTAAAAGGTGGATGCCAATGATAACCAACAGCTTCAGGACATTTAATTAATTGCAAACCTAATTTTTTTAACCTCACACCTAATTCTAAATCTTCCCAACCATAAAGTTGAAACCCATTATCAAATAAACCAGCTTCTTCTAACCAACGTTTAGGAATAGCCACGTTACCCGTAGCAAAGAAAGCAGCGGAAAAATCTGTGATTTTATAGGGTTCAGCGGTGGGATTGGCAAAATTACAAGTATTTATTACAGCACCGTAAGTAAAAAAACAGTTATTTCCTAATTTCTCTTTTCCTTGTACCAAAGCATTTGTATGAGCTTGCAGGAAGTTAGACAAAACCACTAAATCACTATCAATAAAAATAATTGTGTCACCTTGGGCTTTTTCCACACCTAAATTTCGCGCCGCAGCCGGACCTGCATGATCCTGCTCAAAACAGCGGACATGAGAAAACTCATCTTTGTGTACTGCTAACCAGTTCAAAGTACCATCAGTAGAACCATCATCTACCAATACAACTTCATAACCTTCTATATAGTTTTTGTTGCTGAACTCCTGACTCTCTAAAGCGCGGAGGCACTTTTCCAGAATTGGTAAGCGATTATAAGTAGGAATGACAATACTAAAAAACACAGTTTCACCCAAAAAAAGTACTGGCCATATTGAGAATAAGACAAATATAACAAAGTTACTGTTGCACAAGAAAATATACGCTAGGCAAGTCAGATATAATAATAACTCATTCTTTGTTTTCCTAAGTGGAGAAATTCATGGGTCGCGCTAAAAAGGTTGTTCTAGCATATTCTGGTGGAGTTGATACTTCTGTTTGCATTCCCTATTTAAAGCAAGAGTGGGGAGTAGAAGAGATAATTACCCTAGCAGCAGATTTAGGTCAGGGAGATGAATTAGAACCAGTTCGAGAAAAAGCCCTGAAATCCGGTGCAAGTGAATCCTTGGTAGTGGATGTTAAGGATATATTTGTTAAAGACTACGCGTTTCCAGCGATTCAAGCCAACGCCCTCTATGAAAATCGCTATCCTTTAGGAACAGCCCTGGCTCGACCTTTGATTGCTAAAATATTAGTGGAAGCCGCTGCAAAATATGGTGCAGATGCGATCGCTCACGGTTGCACAGGCAAAGGCAACGACCAAGTACGCTTTGATGTCTCCTGTACAGCCCTCAACCCCAACCTCAAAATCCTTGCACCAGCGAGAGAATGGGGTATGAGTCGGGAGGAAACCATAGCCTATGGTGAAAAATGTGGTATTCCTGCACCAGTGAAAAAATCTTCTCCGTTCAGTATAGATAAAAACTTGCTTGGTCGCAGTATTGAAGCTGGTACATTGGAAGATCCAGCAAATGAGCCGCCAGAAGAAATCTATGAAATGACCAAAGCCATAATTGATACTCCTAACGAACCGGAATATCTAGAAATTGGGTTCCAAAAAGGGCTTCCTACCACCATTAACGGCACATCAAAACAGCCTGTGGAGTTAATTGAACAACTCAATAAAATCATTGGTAATCATGGGATTGGGCGGATTGACATGATTGAAAACCGCTTGGTAGGAATCAAATCACGGGAAATTTACGAATCACCAGCAATGATAGTTCTAATTAACGCTCACCGTGACTTAGAAAGCCTCACTTTAACAGCAGATGTCAGTCAGTACAAACGAGGTATGGAAGAAACCTATACCAAACTCGTATATAACGGACTTTGGTACAGCCCACTCAAAGCAGCTTTAGATGCTTTTATTCAACAAACACAAGAAAAAGTTTCTGGTGTCGTGCGGTTAAAACTTTTCAAAGGTAACGCCACCATAGTTGGCCGTTGGAGTGATAATTCCCTCTACACTCCCGATTTAGCCACCTACGGCGCAGAAGATCAATTTGATCACAAAGCCGCAGAAGGCTTTATCTACGTTTGGGGACTACCTACTCGCATTTGGGCGCAGCAGAATAAGTAATAATTCAGATACCCGACTTCTTAAAGAAGCCGGGTATCTTTACTACTCTTCTGTTTGCTGCTTAACTTCGCGGGACTCTAACCAAATTGGTATAGCAATCACAGCAACTAAAATAAGTAACGCCAAAATTGCAAATTTACTTACCCAAGCCACCAATTGTTCTAGGGAAATAATCCTTCCCGCGAAAAAAGCTAATGTCACCATGACGCTACCCCAAGCAGTCGCCCCAGCTACGTTATAAATCAGGAATTTACCAAAGGGCATTTCTGCTATACCCGCAAGTGGTGAAGCGAAAATCCGCAATAAGGCAAAAAAGCGGCCAAAAAATACAGCTTTAGCGGCGTTTTCCGTAAATTGCTCTTTAATACTCAGCAGTCGGACTTCGGAAATGCGGAAAATCTTGCCAGCTTGGAGCAGAAAAGGCCAACCGCCAACTCTACCAATCCAATAGCCGCAATTACCACCAATTACAGCACCTCCAATAGCGTTACCGAGAACCAGCCAGTAATTTAATTCATTACTACCAGCAAGGAAACCACCAACAATCGTTACGGTTTCTCCAGGAAGAGGAATGCCCAAATTTTCTAGCAATATTCCCAAAAAAATCGCTAAATAACCATAATTATGAGCAATTTCTTGGATGTTTTCTAGTGAAAGTAGCTCAAAAGACATCCAGCACCACCGAGTTTACAAATTTTTACCTTTACCATATCTTTGCTTGTTTTTGGCTAGGGTGTCAATCAAACCGCAATAGGAGGAGTCAGGAGTCAGGAGTCAGGAGTCAGGAGTCAGGAGTCAGGAGTCAGGAGTCAGGAGTCAGGATGAAGAATGAAGAATGAAGAAAATTCCTTCCCTGTTCCCTGTTCCCTATCTCTACAAGTAAGTTCATGAATCAAACCGGATTGCTATAGATAATTTTAGATAATGATAAGTTCGTTACCGAAATTAGCAGTAAATTATGCTTATACTAGAAAAACTTGTCAACAAATTATACGGCATGAATACTGAAAAAACTTTTTCTCAACTGTGCTGCTGTTAATTCCCATAAATTTGCGAAAATAGTCGTTCCGCGGTTAAATTATAAACAGTATTGATGTCAATTTTTCCTTTATCAGTGTTTCAAATACAAAGTTAAATTTATGACTCTTACACAAGAACGCCAAGTAATTTTGTTCAAACCCCAAGGTAGTATAGACCTGGATAGTGGTACTATCTTGAGCGAACAGATGGCTGCAATTGAACCTCAGCATCACCAACTCTGGGTTATAGATTTATCAGAAGTAGATTTCATGGATAGTTCTGGATTAGTCCCCCTCGTCAAGGGACTTACATCAGCGCGTCAAAGTGGTTGTCGGTTAGTTCTTTGTAATGTCAAAGCTCCAGTTAAGTTGATTTTGGAACTTACCCAGCTTGATTCAGTATTTGAAATTTTCCAAAATTACGAAGATATTTTTGCTCCTGTTACTAATCAACAGCTAGTAGCAACTGGAGTTTAGACTAAATTAGTATTTTTATATCTTTAATTTAGATCCCCGACTTCTTTAAGGAGTTGGGGATTTGAAGTTAATTAACCTCTCAAATAATTTCGCCAATATGGCGACGAATGTGCGATAATTAACTGCATATTTCCCGAAACAAGGAATCAGGTGGGGTGTGAATCTGATGATAGGTACGACTATAGGCGGACGCTATTGTATTACTACCAGGTTAGGACAGGGTGGATTTGGAACTACTTATTTAGCAAAGGATACCCAACTTCCTGGTTCTCCTGTTTGTGTGGTTAAGCACTTTACACCATTAACTACAAAACCAGAGCAATTAGAAAAAGCTCAAGAATTATTTGAACGAGAAGCAGGAATTTTACAAAAACTCAATCATCCACAAATACCCAAACTTTTAGCGTTTTTTACGGAAAATCAACAGTTTTTCATAGTTCAAGAATTTATTAAAGGACATGATTTAACGAAAGAATTACCACCTACATCTACCAATACTAATATCAGTGAACCATTTGTTATTAAATTATTAAAAGATATTCTGGAAGTATTGGAATATATTCATGGTGAAGGTGTAATTCATCGTGATTTAAAACCAAGTAATGTCATGAGACAAGAAATAGATAATAAAATAGTCATCATTGATTTTGGGATAGTTAAACCTGTCAAACGAATTAATAACCAAGAAGATGATACTCAAATAATTGGTAATGAACTTATTAACCAAGAGAATGGTAATTATAATCCTACAAGAATTGGCACTAAAGGATATGCACCCAGGGAACAAGGAGAAGGTAAACCAGAATTCAATAGTGATATTTTTTCTCTAGGAATGATTGTAATTCAAGCACTTACAGGAATAGAGGCTAAAGATATAAATAATGATAACAATAACCAAGAAATAAGTTGGCGTTATTATAGTAGAATCAAAGTTAGTGATCAACTTGCAGACATTTTAGATAAAATAGACATCTCCGGTAATTAAATGTGCGTGGTTTGAAACCCTTGTAGAGACGTTCTATAGAACGTCTCTACATTCATTTTCGGAGAGGTCTAATGGTCAAATCTGATCATAGGGACCGTTATCAGACAGTAACAGAAGTATTAACAGCATTACAAAAAATATCTATAAGTAGTCCATTAATACCACCTAAAATTTATCATTTATTCCTGAAAATTGCCCCTTTAGGATTAATCGTAATCATGGGAATAATTGTATTTTCAAACCGTCCTATTTCTGAATGTGATGGAAAATTAGCAACTTATAAAAATAAGGAACATAATATAGAAATTGAATATCCTAAATGTTGGGACGCGGACGAAACTCCTATCTCAGTCATTGGTATTGGTAAAATAGTTACATTTATTCAACCTCAACAAAAAGCTAGATTGATTATTAGTAGTTCTGAATATTCGGGAACTTTAGAAAATTACGGAAAAGACCAGGAGAAGATGATCAAAAGTAACCTAGAATCATCAAATATCATAGAAAGAAGTTCAACTATTATCGCAAATCAAACAGGACAAAAAATAATTGTCACTGGTAAAAATGAACAACAAAAAATCAAAAATATGTATGTTATGACTTTGAGAAAAAATCAAGCTTATTTAATTACCTATACTGCACCCATAGATGATTATGATAAGTTGATCAAACCTGTAGAAGATATGATAAAATCATTACAGATTGATTAAATTAATCTATAGTATCAATATTATTTTGAACTCGTTCCCAGACTCCGGCTGGGAATGGGAGTTTGAGGCTCTGCCTCAAATACAATGAATATAGTGGAGGCAGAGCCTCCCCTGAGCATTCCCCGGTAGAACCAGGGAACGAGGGAAAACGAGGCAAAATCTCAATAATTCATAGACCATCAAAAAATCACATCCTGTTAATCCTTAAATCCTGGATATCCTGATTCTGACAAAATATTATTATTGTAATTTTCTAATTCTATCTTGGGCTGCTCTCAACCATTTCTCATTACCACCTTGTTGTTGATATAATTTTACTGCTTGCTGCAAGTCCCTAATTGCTCCTGGCTTATCTCCTAAAGCAGAACGGGCATTTCCCCGTCCGTGGTAGGCATAGGCATAGTTAGGATTAATCTTGATAGCTTGGTTGTAATCATCTATTGCTCCTGGCTTATCTCCTAAATCATCACGGACATTTCCCCGGTTGTAGTAGGCATCGGCATTGTTAGGATTAATCTTGATAGCTTCTGTATAAGCTACTATTGCCTCTCGATAATCTTTTTGTTCATACTTCTTAAATCCTAACTTAAAATAATCATCAGCTGTTAAACCCCTAATGCTGGGCTTATCAGTAACACCTGCTGCAATCCGCATATAAGTATTAATAGGAATACCAGCAAATCTATCTCTATCCCTATTGTCATATTCATCACCTCTGCCATGAATACCTATCAACTCACCCTTGGGATTTAACACCGGTCCCCCACTCATGCCCTTGACAGTGGAATTGGTATAAACTAAATTGTAACCACCATCTATAGTTCTCTGTTTTTCATTAGCGGAAACTTGTCCATCAAAACAATCATAAAGCGGTACAGGAATACTAGGGGTAGAAAGACGAAACCCAGTAACATAAACATTATCCCCACGTTTTATTAAGTCAGAATTACCAAATTTAGCTACTTGATAGGTTTTACTACTAACAAATTTCACCACAGCTAAATCTATCCCTGTTCCCAGTGGTTTAATATTTTCCCCCTGAATGGGATAACGTTGTTCATCGGGGGTGATAATCGTTTATTTTAAACTAGTATTTTTAACATTGTGAAAAGCTGTGAGAACAGTATAAGTATTACCTTCTTGTTTAATTAAAATTCCCGAACCATTGTCTTTATTATTAATATCAATTAAAACCGTGATTTTTTGGGCTATTTCATCTACTTCTTTATTGCATGATAAATTCTTAGCTGTAGTTGGTTGGATTATGGTAAAAAACGTAAAAATAAATAGTGTGGGAATAGTGTATTTATAGTTCATACAAACACCTAAAAAGGAAGTTGACTATGGAGAAGGTTTGAGTTTATCTATGGCTATAGCCCAATTTAAACGGACTATTTGTTGATGCAGTTTTTCATCTGCTGGTGTACCATCTATGAATACTGAGGGAACGTCCCATAATGGATAAGCGTGCATTCCATTAACACCGATTAATTGACCATTTTCATTTAATAATGGTCCTCCACTCATACCTTTTTCCAGTTTGTTTGTATATCCTATTTGATATCCTCTTTCTAAGGCTTTTTCTAGAACTAGCACTATTCTACCTGTTGTGAATGTGAACTGTTTAACTGTGTTTTCTGATTCATAAGCGGGAAAACCCGCAATAAATACTTTATCTCCTATTTTTGATTGAGTCCCAATACTTGCTACTGCATAAATTGTACTACTAGAAAATTCCAACATGGCTAAATCATATTTACCAAACTTCATTTTTTTAGATACTTTGGCTTTATGTATTTTCCTGTCTGGCGTTTCTATGTTGTAAGGACTTTGACCTGCTTCTAAAACATGAGCGTTTGTTAATACTGTGTAAATATTGCCATTTTTCTTCAGTAAAATTCCTGAACCAAGAAACTCCGTTGACAGGATTTTAACGGTAATATCTGTTGCTTTTTGTTTTACTTGTGCTGGAGAAAGTCCCGTTAGTGGTTGGTTTATGGGAGTATCACTAGTATAAATACTAGCACTTAGGCTTAAATTGGGTACTAGTAAACACAAACCACTAACACAGGTGATGAATTTGATAATTGTAAAATTTGACAACTTGAAAAGATGTATAGTTTATTTTTGCTCCGCTGGTAAATTATTTAAGTAAGTACCAAAATCAAACATGATATCATCAGTGTCAGAATTTTGATTCATAATTTCAGCACCAGCTAGAGCTTGACGATTAAATAACCTATTAGCTACCTCTCTGCCATTTGTACCCTGTCTGAGGGTAAATAGTAAATTACCGGAGTTACAGACCGTATTAGAGTCACTTCCAGAACAAATTACGGTTTCCTTGTTGACTATTCCAGAGGCGATTTTTTTCAGTGTACCATTATCGTAATTTCTTTGAAATCTTGTTGATACTTCCTGACATCGCTTTTTAGGGCTGTATTGCGAGGGAAAGTAGGTTGATGTCCAACCCATAATTTTGCGGTTTTGACCGTCTTATGTGCGGGTAAAGGTGAAATATTGCCCACCTTCTGCGGCACAATAGAATTTGGTGCCTCCAGCGTAACTAGGTTGACCCATGGACGCAAGGCTTGCTAAGGCTGTTAATGACACTGTAGCAAATATTTGAGTCAATTTTGGGTGTAGTTGATCAGATATTTTTGTGGCCATATATTCAATTATTTGTGTGATTTCAATGAGATTTTAACTCATAAGTAAGTATTAGGGAGTCAAGAATTTTCCTTTTGTCTCTCCTCTAGTGGTCTGTCAAATAAATTTTGACGGATAAAGAAGAAATGAACCACGAAGGACGCAAAGAGCGCGAAGGAAGAAGGAAGAGGAAAAATTTATTTACCCGTCAATTAGTTCTTGACAGACTACTAGAGTAATGATAACTGTTCATTGGGTGGCTTAAAACCCATGTGTTGATAGGCTGCTTTAGTTGCGATTCTCCCCCTGGGTGTCCGGCTTAAATAACCTATTTGCATTAAATATGGTTCATATACTTCTTCAATGGTTTGGGTGTCTTCCCCAGTGGTAGCAGCGATGGTTTCTAAACCCACTGGCCCACCATTAAAGTTTTCAATAATCACACTGAGCATTTTTCTATCTGTCCAATCTAAACCGCAAGGATCAACTTGGAATAGCTGCAATGCTTCCGCTGCTACAGTTGCATTAATTTCCAGAAAAGATTTTACTTCCGCATAATCACGGACTCTTTTTAATAATCTATTGGCTATTCTTGGTGTTCCCCGTGAACGTTTGGCGATTTCTGTAGCCCCATCTGGATTAACTGGAGTTTGTAATAATTCAGCGGTGCGGAGAACAATTTTAGTCAGTTCTTCTACTTCATAAAAACGCAACTTTTGAATTAAGCCAAAGCGATCGCGCAATGGGGAAGTTAAAGCTCCGACGCGAGTTGTCGCTCCTACCAAGGTAAATTTACATAAAGGTATACTTCTAATTCTGGCACTAGAACCTTTACCCACCGTAATATCTAAGCGATAATCCTCCATCGCTGGATAGAGAATTTCTTCTGTCATCCGTGATAACCGATGAATTTCATCTATAAACAGCACATCTCCTGGTTTCAGGTTTACCAATAACCCCACGATATCCCGTGGCCGTTCCAAAGCTGGTGCGCTGGTAATTTTGCAACTTACCCCCATTTCTGATGCTAAAATCATCGCCATTGTGGTTTTACCTAAACCTGGTGGTCCGTACAACAGCAAATGATCCATAACTTCTTCTCTAGATTTAGCGGCTTTAATGGCTATATCTAAAACATCCTTTACATCCTTTTGGCCGATGTAATCAGCAAAGCGCTGGGGACGAATACTCTCTTCTGGTTTCCCTTGTTCATTAATAGCCGCTTCCGATTGTAACAGATTTTCTGCGGGGGGTACTTTGGCTGATTCCCGTTGCTGTTTGGGTTCTCCGTTCGGTTCTGGAGGCTGTTTTTTGGAAGAGATAATCGCCATAATTTTCAGGGATTCAGAAGTACAGAAATAGGGATTTAGCAGTTCATAAGTAAAATTAGTATAGGATATTTGGGGTTAGTTGAGAATACAGATACTATTTTCACAATATAAATATTTATTTCATTAAGTAGGTGAACACAATAAAACCAAACTGTGTAAAGAAATGTAAAATCGCTGAAAACTTCTTTACTCTTTACTCTTGCCTCTTGCCTCTTGCCTCTTGCCTCTTGCCTGTATATCTGTTTAATTAGTTTTTCGTCTGGACAAGACCTATTATATGTTGATCCTATCTTGTCAACTATTCCCCAATTGCCTTTACAATTTAAATTCCTAGCAATTACCGGGAGTGAAAACGTCATTATGTTGGCTAAAAGAATCTTACCTTGTCTAGATGTCAAGGCGGGCAGAGTTGTGAAGGGAATTAACTTTGTGGATCTCAAGGATGCTGGTGATCCTGTAGAACTGGCCAAGGTTTACAATGAAGCAGGTGCAGATGAGTTAGTGTTTCTAGATATTACGGCTACTCATGAAGACAGGGACACGATTATTGATGTGGTTTACCGGACTGCTGAACAGGTCTTCATTCCCCTGACTGTGGGTGGTGGGATTCAAACCTTAGAAAATGTTAAAGATTTGTTACGAGCCGGGGCGGATAAGGTTAGTATTAATTCCGCGGCGGTCAGAAATCCAGATTTAATTAATCATGCCAGCGATCGCTTTGGCAATCAGTGTATTGTTGTAGCTATTGATGCTAGACGTAGACTTGATCCTGAGAATCCTGGCTGGGATGTCTACGTTCGCGGTGGTAGAGAAAATACTGGTATTGATGCTCTATGGTGGGCGGAAGAAGTCACAAGACGGGGAGCTGGAGAATTGTTGGTGACAAGTATGGATGCTGATGGTACTCAAGCTGGTTATGATTTGGACTTGACAAAAGCGATCGCTAATGCTGTAGAAATTCCCGTGATTGCTTCTGGTGGTGCGGGAAATTGTGAACACATTCACACTGCATTAACGGAAGGTAAAGCTGAAGCCGCACTTTTAGCGTCTTTGTTACATTTTGGGAAACTGAGTGTAGCACAAATTAAAACTTATTTGCAAGAACGCCATGTTCGGGTCCGTCTTCCTACTTGATATCAGACATAAGAAAGCGACCAACTGCATCTGTTGAAGATAAAACACAGTTATCCAAAACAGTGTTAAGATAATCGTACTTCTATGAAGAAATATTAAGAAATATGTTGATTCCTATTTTAATCTTTGATGTGGCACTTGTAGCATGGTCGCTACACCTGATGGAAAAAGCTTATGAGCATAAAGAATTTTCTCTCATGCTGGCTGGTACACTAGTGGCATTAGCCGCAGCAGCAATGCTAGTAGTTTATTTTTTAATGGGTAACTGCATGAGCTATTTGTTGCAAGTAACTTAAGGGAGGAGTCAGGAGTCAGGAGTCAGGAGTCAGGAGGAAGAAAGGAAGAAAGGAAGAAAGAAGAAGAAAGAAGAAGAAAGAGGAGGAAGGAAGGAAGAAGGAAGAAAGAAGAAAGAGGAGGAAGAGGGAAGAGGGAAGAGGGAAGAATCATGTAGAACTTGAAAAGTGGTTGGTTTTTGATGGTATAAACATTTATTTCTTACACATTATCAACATTGAATACCCCTAAAATCACCGATTAATTGCCATTCTGGAAATCCACTTGTTATATTAGACTAAATCAATAGTATGTTAAGGATTTAGCAACTGTGCGAGATGATTTACAGGGATTGGATATTAGTCATGATCAACTTCAAGATGCGACTAACTTACCTGTTCATAATAAATTAATAATTATTACTGATGTTATTCAGCAATTCGGTATAAGATTGCTAAAGAAAGCTCAAAAAACAGAAATTGCTACTGTGGTTTTCGCTGGAATTGCTATTTCTGTTTGTACTTACCTGTTAGTAAAACTATCATCTTGGCTATCATTAATTATCTTTGTTTTATGGACAGGTGGGAGTATACAAATTCTATTATATTTATTATGGAAAGGCAAAAGTAAGTTTCTCAAACAGAATATGACAAATTCTTTACGGATTTTACTAAATGATGTGGAAAGATATAATTCCGTGATTAAAGCTATAGATATTAACGACCAAATTGAAGATGTTGGCAACTTAGGAGTAAGTATACAAGCAAGAGAAAAAGTATTATTAGCACTTGAATTAACTAGAAATGATTTAATCCGCGCTTTAAAAACAGAGAGAATTTTGCGAGAAAATAAAAGTTTTATTATCACTAATTCTGATTTATTTACCAATAATTTAGCCGCTTTGGCATCAATGCAAGTTACTGAAGAGGCAACCGAACATGGTAGATTATTAAATGAAGCTTTGCAAATTTCCCTAGATGTACAGCAGGAAATGAAAAACTTGCAAAGTCAGAGTTAATACTTGATATATGTTTAGATGTAAATGTAAAATATATCTATAGAAAATACTTCCTTCTCTTTCTTCTTCCTTCTCTTTCTTCTCCTGACTCGGTGACTCCTGACTCCTATTTTAACATGAACTGGCAAGAAATTAGAGGCAATTGGGTACTTATTCCCCGTAATCCCATTGGGATCATTCATTTTTTAGGTGGTGCATTTGTCGCCACTTTACCACATTTAACTTATCGTTGGTTACTGGAAAACTTAGCAGATCAAGGATACGTCATTATTGCCACACCTTTTGTCAATACATTAGATCATATCGCGATCGCTAAATCTGTCCAACTTAAATTTGAATATACCCTAGAAAAGTTACAAGACGCTGGAAAACTCCGCAAGCTGTACCTTCCCACCTATGGAGTCGGACATAGCATGGGTTGTAAACTCCATTTACTAATTGGTAGCCTGTTTCCAATCCAACGGGCTGGTAACATTTTAATATCCTTTAATAACTTTGCTGCCAATGAAGCCATACCATTAGTAGAACAGTTAAATTCTCAGTTAAATTCCCAATTAGACATTGAATTTACACCTACACCGGCACAAACTAACCAAATAATTCAAGACAGCTATCAGATTCGGCGGAATTTAGTAATCAGATTTAATAAAGATACCCTGGATCAATCAGCAAACTTAACAACAATTTTACAAGAACTCTTTCCTAATATGGTGACAACACAAACCTTATTAGGCACTCATACCACACCTTTAGGGCAAGATATTAAATGGCAACCAGGAAGTTCTTTTAGTCCTTTTGATGCTTTAGGACAATGGTTAAAGCAAGAAGTCTATCGAGATTTAAATCAATTAAAACAAGTTATATTGTTTTGGTTAAATCCCCTTTCTTAATAATCTCATGTTTGAAATCTTAATCATTGATGATGACCGATCCATCCAAATGTTTCTCAAAAGAATCTTAGAAAAACAAGGTTATCAAGTCATCACTGCGAGTACAGGAGAAGAAGGAATTTTAAGAACGCTGGATTCACCTCCAGCCTTAATTATATGTGATTGGATTATGCCGGGATTAAGTGGTATAGAAGTATGTAATATCATTAAAAAAGATCCCAAATTATCTACCACATTTTTTATTTTATTAACATCTTTAGATTCCGTCGCCAATAGAGTTAAGGGATTAGATGCTGGTGCTGATGATTTTATCTCCAAACCTATCGAACACAATGAACTACAGGCAAGAGTTAGAGCCGGGTTACGTCTGCATCAATTAAGTCAGGATTTACAGACCCAAAAGCTACTTTTAGAAACAGAATTAGCCGAAGCTACAGAATATGTAAAATCCCTTTTACCCCTGCCTGTAAATAAGCCCCTGAGTATTCAGTTTAAGTTTTTGCCATCACGGCAACTTGGTGGGGATTGTTTTGATTATAATTGGCTTGATGCTGATACTTTAGCTATTTACCTACTAGATGTTGCCGGTCATGGACTTAAAGCTACTCTACCTTCAATTTCTGTACTAAATCTCTTACGTTCCCGCGCGCTCAAAGATTTAAATTACTATCAACCTAGTGAGGTATTGGCAGCTTTAAATAATACCTTTCAAATGAATTATCAAAATGATAAATATTTTACAATTTGGTATGGAGTTTATAATCGAGTTAGCCGTCAATTAACATACTCTAGTGCTGGACATCCACCAGCTATTATCCTCTCTGGCAATTCTCCTACTCATACAGAAGTAAAAAGATTAAAAACTCCAGGAATGCCTGTAGGAATGTTTCCTGAAGCTAAATATACAGATGCTTATTGTCAGATTGAAAAATCTAGCATCCTTTATATTTTTAGTGATGGTGCTTACGAAATCACTCAATCAAATGGTACTCTTTGGAGTTTAGAAGGTTTCATTCAGATTTTAATTAGCTTACAGTATTCTGTTGATAACCAACTTGATTATATCCTGGATTACCTAATTAACTTAAACTCCAAAGAGACATTTGAGGATGATTTATCTATTCTTCAAGTTAAATTTGATTAATCAAGTAGCAGAAAGCAAAATATTTTCAAATGCTTCTTGACTAGGAACAATTGTAAATTTGCCATCCATACCAGTTAATTCAAATAGCATCCTAACTTGCTCATTAATTGAACAAATAACCATCTTTATTCCCGATTCCTGTAAAGCTTTAAATGTTAAAATCAGAGTGCCTAATCCAGAACTATCCATAAAGGTAACATGATGACAGTCAATCAACACAATGGAGATTCTCTTATCAATTACTTCTTTAATACTTTGTTGAAAATTTTGTGAGTTAGTAGCATTAAAACTCCCACTGATTGCAATCACTTTCACCTGCTGATTCATGATATTCTAATTTTGATTTATTTAAGAATGTGCTGATTTTAATTTTATTAGTATATCCTAACATTAGATTATAAAAAGATATTTAGTACACAAAAATATGGAGTAATTTTCAATAAATTCATCAGCAAATAACCATCAAACTCAAAAGAGCATAAACTTTAGAAGAGTTTATAAGAGACTTACTCTAGCTCTGTACAAAAGCTGATCATGTTGCATATAACCTATATAACGGACTTTAACAATTTCTCCTGGTTGTGCTGTTCCTGCTAATAATTCATGGAATTGAGGATTATAGGGGATTTCTGTGCCTACAGAAGCGATCGCTTCCACATTCCAATCCTGTAATAATCTTTTTAAAGGCGTATCTACCAAAGGTAATATCTTTACTGCTGATAACTGGTGATCTTCCCTGGCTCTATGTGCTGCTGTTGGCCATTGTAATATTAAAGATTCCAATATTTGTAAACTTGACCGCTGAAATTCCTGTTTTAATCCTTCTCTTTGTTCTAACATTGACAATGTTAATCGTTCATACTCAACTTGTAAATCTGTAATTTGCTTTAATAAGTCTATATTTTTATGAGAGGAATGAGTTTTGTGGAAACTTGAAGATAAACCATCAACGCTGAAATTTTCTACCAACTCAGTCCAAGATATCTGTAAAATCTCTGACAGTTTTATCAATACTTCTATCCGCATTTGTCCGATTTTTCCCCTCCGCAACTGCAAAATTTGCCATTGTGAAACACCAGCAGCACGACTTAAAGATTTAAAACTCTCATAACCGACTGTTTGCATTAAATTTCGCAAATTCTCGGTAAAATCAATTTCCAGCATAAAATATGGGTGATAAAGCAAGATTTAGTTAAATCATACTCATAATGAGTTTGATTTGCAAGTGTGCTGAAAAAAAGACGTAATGGTATTATAGAAGCGCGTAAGTTAAAAATATATAATATTCCCCGTTACTAATTAAGTAAGTTGGCGTTGAAAATTGTCGTTATAGCACTAGTCAAGAGGCAAGAGGCAAGAGGCAAGAGTAAAGAAGTTTTCAGCGATTTTACGTTTCTTTACACAGTTTGGTTTTATTGTGTTCACCTAATTATCTAAGTTGATTATTAGTAATTTGTGATTCATCCTGCCGCCCTGTATCTTCTTATCATTAGTAAATTGAGTTAATTAACTTAAAACCACTCCGACAGCATAAGGGCAATTAGAATTAGTTTTCATGAAAATATTTATTTGGCCTTCTTCCTACAGATTAATAACAACCTTGTGCCTATTGGGATTGGCTGCCGCATCAGAACCCGTAAGCAACAACCAGGATGTAAAATTGCAAATTGGTATTGTCCAACGATTTGGGGCTAAACCCACAGACAAATTAGAATTAGCACCCACAAAAGGCGATCGCTTAACATTAAAATTTACAGTGGGTAGTCAGCAACAAACCCTAGTCACCGACAAACCCATCCAGTTAACAACAGTCATGCAGCCCTTAAACCAAACAGTGGTTCAGGAAGTCTTAGTGCTGGGTGACTTTCGCACCTTTGAAACAGCGGAAGATAACGCTAACCACTGGCGTTCCCTGGGGATAGAAGTGGAAATATCCCAACCAGAACGTTGGCAAGTATGGGCAAAACGGGACGTTTACAGCACTCCCTTAATTCGTCGGTTACTATTAAAAAGTATAGAAACATCCGGTGATAAAAATGCTTACTTGGCAACCAACATTTTATCAAAAGTACCAAAAATTACTTGGGTAGTAAATGGTAAAAATTATAGTCCTAATTATCTAGAAATAACTGCTGGTAAAGACTCAATTAAGGTGAATACAGATGAACAGCCTCAACAAAAGCGTGTTTATCCGGGAAAAATGACCTTGCAGCCCAACGCCTATGGGCATTATACTTTAGTAAATACAGTCCCATTAGAAACTTATGTGCGGGGAGTTTTACCCCATGAAATTGGGATAAATGCGCCAATGGCAGCCTTAGAAGCACAAGCAATTATTGCTCGCACCTATGCCTTGCGAAACCTCCGCAGATTTGCGGTAGATAATTATCAGTTATGTGCTGACACTCACTGTCAAGTTTATCAAGGACTCAGCGGAGTTGCCAAAAATACAGATCAGGCGATCGCCTCGACCAGAGGTCAGGTACTCACTTATAATAACGAAATAGTTGATGCTTTATATTCTTCTACTACAGGTGGTGTTACCGCTAACTTTAGTGATATCTGGAATGGAGAAGATCGTCCTTATTTAAAACCTGTCATAGATGCTGCTAATCAAAATCTTTGGAACTTATCACATCAGAATTTAGCAAATGATCAGAACTTCGAGAAATTTATCAATCTTAAAGCGGGATTTAATGAGAGTAAATGGGATGTATTCCGTTGGCACAGAGAAACGGATATCAATAAAATTACCCAAGACTTGCAGAAATTCTTACATTCCAAAAAAAGCCCCTATAGCAAGTTCAAAAAAATTCAAGCCATGTCTGTAGTTGAACGCAGTTCCAGTGGCCGGATTTTAAAACTGGCTGTGAAAACTGATATTGGGGTTTTCACCTTACAAAAAGACGAGGTTCGCAGTGCCTTTGCTGCTCCCATTAGCACGCTATTTTACATTCAACCATTGAATAAAGGTCAAACCAATCTCTGGGGATATGCTTTTATTGGTGGTGGTTTAGGACATGGAGTGGGTTTAAGCCAAACAGGCGCTCAGAATTTAGCCAAATTAGGTTGGTCTAGTGCCAAGATTCTGGAGTTCTATTATCCGGGGACTAAAATTAAAGTAAGCAAGTAATTGGGGAATTGGTAAAACTCCTACTCAGTCGCCAATCCCCAATCCCTTGTTTGGACTAAATTCTTGTGAGTGAACTACCCACACTGACCTGACGGTACAGTGTGGGCTTCCTGCCCAACAGAAAGCACAGTAGTAGACTTCTTTCGTCCTCTATTACTGCGACTTACTTCTGGGCGACAGGCTTCTTGATGAAGTTGTTCATGGGGGAAACCCCCAAGACCACACTTCATCGCTTTATCCCCCGTTCCAGAGGTCAAAATTCGTAGTCCCTCATCTCTGAGGTTTATCGCTGCATTGACATCTCTATCATGTTTGGTTTGGCACTTTTCACAAGTCCAAAACCTGATATCAAGTGGTAAGCTACTTACTTGGTTAAGGCATACATGACAAGTTTTTGACGAAGGAAAGAATCTATCAACTTCTTGATAAATCTTCCCTTCGTTTTCTGCTTTGTATTTAAGCATGGTACAAAACATTCCCCAGCCAACTTGTTGAATAGATTTGGCTAGGCAGTGATTTTGCATCATGCCTTTAACATGAAGATTTTCTACCACAATAACTTGGCTTTCGTTGACTATCCTACGAGATAGTTTATGGAGAAAATCTTCTCGACAATTAGTTATCTTTCTATGGACTCTAGCAACTTTCTTTCTAGCTTTATTTCGGTTATTAGAGCCTTTTTGTTTTCTAGATAATTGCTGTTGTTTTATCTTTAAGTTCTTCTCGTGTTTATTCAGTATTCGAGGGTTATCAAACTTAGAGCCATCACTGGTAATCGCAAAATGAGTTAATCCCAAATCAATGCCTATTGCTTTACCTTCGACAATTGACTCTGGCTTCTCTTTACCATCTTCAAATAAAATAGCAGCGAAATATTGCTCACTGCAATTTTTGGTGATAGTTACAGTTTTAATCTTCCCTTCAATCTCTCGATGAATAATTGCTGATACTTTCCCTATTTTCGGTAGGATTAATTGATTATCGGCAATCTTGACATTTTGAGGATACTGAATAGACTGCTTACCATGTCTGGATTTAAACTTGGGGTATCTAGCTCTTTTTTCAAAGAAATTGTTAAATGCAACCCCCAGATTCAAGCAGACTTGTTGCAAGCACTGAGAATAAGTTAGCGACAACCACTCATGTTCTTTCTTTAGTTGAGGGATTGTCTTTTTAACTTCGTATCCAGACAATCCTTTACCTGTCTCTTTGTACGTTTCGTTCATCAAATTCAAAAAATAATTCCATAGCCAACGACAACTGCCAAAGGCTCGTGCCAATGATTGCTGTTGCTGGGCATCTGGATATAATCTGACTTTGACTACTCTTAACATATTAGAGTGAAAAGTATTTACTATAAAAAACTATAGCACAAGATTTGTGAATTGCCTCCATGTTTTTCTCCCTTGCTATCGCATTGGTCGAAAAACTGTCGTTAATTCACGCGCCATTCATCCCACGCTGCCCTTAGGGTCAGTCGTGGGGCTTCTGTCGGTTAAGCTAAAGTTTAGTAAAGGTCTTCTTCTCTGTGGGTTTCGATGGTGACATCAGAAGTAGGATAAGCAACACAAGTCAATACATATTGAGCTTCGATTTGATCATCATCTAAGAAGGATTGATCAGATTGGTCAACAGTACCAGAAATGATTTTACCTGCACAAGTTGAGCAAGCACCAGCCCGACAAGAGAAGGGTAAGTCAAATTCAGCTTCTTCTGCTGCATCCAAAATATAAGTGTCGTCATCGCAGTCTATAGTCTTAGTACCGTCTGGAGTGATGAGAGTAACTTTGTAAGTAGCCATTTAATTATCCTCTGTTGTGAAATCGGCAGTATAAGTGATTTTTAAGCAGACCTTACAGCTATTCTGATGGGATTAGCCGCTGGTTTAAATTTGCTTCAATTCTGATACTAAGGGAAAAGCTAAAAGTTATAACAGAAAATTGACCCCGATTAGTAATGAAATTTAGTTACTTATTACCCATAAGTTTTTGTTATATGAAATACCCACTGAGATAGATGTCAAAGAGCGTCTTGGTGACATCTTTGTTATATCGGCTTTATGAAACTTCTGGTTCGTCAGGAATTGCATCAGGTAGTTCATGTTCTACAAAGCGGAGACGCGGATATAAGTAGGCAATTAAGGTTGCGACTAGAGAAAACAGACCCATGATGATAAACATTAAACCCATACCGCGACCATGACCAACCCCAATAATCTGGCCAATGCTATGGGCTAAAGCTCCATCTTTTGCCATGATTGGTTCAAAAAATTGATCAGCTAATGCTCCACAGGTTAGGTAGGCAAGTGGTAAAAACCCCTGTACAGCAGCACTGCGAAAAGCAAAGACCCTTCCCTGTACTTCTGGTGCTACTTTTTTCTGATAGATGACTTGAATTGACCCATTAATGATGGGAATTGTCAGAAATATCAAGAAATTGGCGATCGTAAATATAACTGTTGAAGCAGTCAATCCAGCTAATACATAGGAGATGCCCAAAAATGCCATAGACACAAATATGGTATTGATCTGGCGTTCTAGTCCGCCCCAAATGCTGATCACGGCACTGCCTAGTAATAGTCCAAAACTAGAAATAGAATAGATAGCTCCTAGTGATTGTGCGGAAGCAAAGGAAAGCACTAAGGGTGTAGTGAGAGCTTCTGCGCTACCAACGAGAAAGTTGATAATGGCAATGAACATGACTAATCCAAGTAGTCCAGGACGTGCTACTAAATATTTCCAGCCAAAGGTGATTTCTTGCCAAAATGAATTGGTTTCGGCATCGGGATTTTCTGTGGACGAAATTTCGGGAAATTTAACTACTAGCAAACAGATTAAAGCCAAGACTAATGTAGATAAATCAATGATGACAATTCCTGACAATTGTACAGTTACTAATAAGGCTGCGGCTAATACCGGGGAGAGAATTTCAGCGATCGCTAATCTGATCTGTGTCATCGAACTGGCACGACCAAGTTGTGCTTTCGGCACAAGTAATGTAGTCGCAGAAGAATAGGCTAGTCCCTGAAAAGCACTGAAACTGGAACTAATCGCACTGACTACACACAGACTCCAAACTTCTAAGTGATTACTGATAAATAACCAAGCAATTAGTAAGGTACATAACCCTGCACAGAAATCACTAATAATCATAATCCAGCGCCGAGGAAAGCGATCGACAATCACACCAGCAATGGGAGAGATCAAAATTGTCGGTAGGGTTGTAGAGAGAATCAGCAGTGTAAATTGAGTTGTGGAATTCGTATGTTGATAGACCCAAATACTGAGTGCAAAATTGGTTGTCCGCGAGCCAACCAGAGACAACACTTGACCAAACCAGATCAAGATAAACACGCTCATGCTTTGAGTTATTTCTCCTTCTGGGTTGGAGAAATACTCAGTCCATCTCAATAAAGATGATCCAAATCTGGGTTGTTGTTTCAACTCTGGTGGGCTGTTTTCTAACATAGCAATAGTGATTATTAGTTAATTTGTGGCAAAGCCGCATGGTTTAATGTAACATTTATTTCTCATTATAAGTAGTCAAATAAGATCCCCGACTTCTTAGAGAAGTCGGGGATCTGACTCTTGCAATGTTCAGCAATCAAAAAATTCACAAACTTGAATAGTTGGATCTTGGGCAAGCTGCTGAAGAATTTGCTGGTAATAGTTGAACAAAACCTCGATGGTTTCATTGGTAAATAACTCCGTACTGTAGAAAACCTTAATTTCCATCGTGGGATTATTTACTGAAGGTGAAGAAACATAAATTTCTAAAGGAATTTCTCCATCCCACAAGTCGAGATCGCGCTTAATTGTGACAAAATCTACATCTAACATCCAGTTATGCCAATTTTGTGGAGGTAGCATAGTTAGGGATGCTGAGATATTCAGTGGTTGTTTACTGGTGATAGTGTTAATGACTGTGTGAGAAGCAATTTCTTTATTATTAATAGCTTCTGTGAGAGTTTCTTGAGCTTGTTCTAAAAGAATTTGTCCAGTTTGTTCAGAGGAAAGATGCGATCGCAAAATGACATCATTGATGAAGCAACCGAGCATTTTTTCAGTTTCCACCGGACTCCGATTACCAATAGTTGTTATTACTAAAATATCGTTCTTACTACTGTATTTGAACAAAAGTATATTCATAGCAGTAAGAATAATCGCAAAGATGCTGACCCTTTGAGAACGGCAGAGGGCTTCGATTGATGTCAACCAATGTTCTTCTGGAGTTAGTCGCAGTAAAGTTGTTTTGATCAGAGGGACTAAAGCCAGATCAAAATGGTGATTATATTGCAGCGCAGCTAGTCTTTCTGCTTCAGACGTTCGCTCTATCAAAGGGAGGTTTTGTAAGTCTATAATCTCTAATGGGATAGTCAGAAATTGGCTAATTACTTGTACAGGTTGACCTTCTAATATAGTAAAAGCCGTGCGTAATATTTCATGACGACGAATTATTTCATTGAAACTGGACTCCAACGCAATTGCAGAAAGAGAGCCAGTGAAACGTAAAATAAAAAAGCTGTTGTAGGCACAACTTTCAGGAGCTAATTGCTGTAACTGCCATATAGACTCTTGGGCAAAAGACAGGGGGATACAAGTGTCTCGTGCTTGAGGGACAAGCGGTGGTAAGGTATCAACTGTTATGGCATCCAGTTGATGTGTAATTATTACTTGACTAAGTTCAGCGATAGTGGGGGCTGTAAATAGAGAACGCAGAGGCAGAACTATGGAAAAATGTTCTCGAATGCGAGATATTACAGATGTGATTAGGAGAGAGTGTCCTCCCAATTCAAAGAAGTTATCATAGATGCCCACCTGCTGCCGATTTAATACTGTACACCAAATTTCGGCTAATTTTGTTTCTAGGGCAGTCCCAGGGGCAACAAAAGCGGTTTCTAGCTCTAAATTCGTTGTTTCTGGCTTTGGTAAAACCAGCCGGTCAACTTTACCATTAGGAGTCAGAGGTAAGGCTTTGAGCATGACAAAAGCCGCAGGTATCATATATTCAGGTAGATTTCCTTTCAGAAATTGACGTAATTCGCTACTAGTCAATGTTTCTGTTTTACCAACAATATAAGCCGTTAAATACTTGTTTTCTGGATGATCTTCGCGGACAATTACTACTACCTGCTGAACTTGAGGATGTTGGGTTAATACTGTTTCAATTTCCCCTAATTCAATCCGAAAACCCCGAATTTTGACTTGGTGATCAATGCGTCCCAGAAATTCAATATTTCCATCTGGTAAATAGCGTCCTAAATCTCCAGTTTTATAAATTCGTTCATTTTCCACAAAAGGATTAGCAATAAATCGCTCAGATGTTAAGTCAGGACGATGCAAATAGCCTTTGGCTAAACTTAGTCCACCAATGTAGATTTCTCCATAAACGCCAATAGGTAGGGGTTGAAGATAGCGATCAAGAATGTAAACTTGAGTATTGGCAATAGGACGACCTATAGGTGGAAATTTACTATTTGATGCTTCTGGTAAAATTTGTCCAGAAGTTGTAACCACTGTATTTTCTGTGGGTCCATAGTTATTAAAAAACTTAAATGGTAACTTATTTGATGGATAATAATTAAGTCTATCTCCACCAGTTAACATAGTTCGCAAACTTGTATTTTCTGACCAGGATAAAAGACATAATTGTTCTGCTAAGGGTGTGGGGATAAAACTAATAGTAATATTATGTGATATCAACTTCTCTTGAAGTGTTTTTGCTGACAACAGAAATTCTGATTTAATTAAATATATACTCGCTCCGACTACTAAATAAGGCCATAATTCCCAGACAGCAGCATCAAACGCTGTTCCTGCTAACTGTGTAGTTCGATCTGATGATTTTATTTGAAAATTATTTAAGTGCCAGAACACTAAATTTAATAGTGCTGAATGTTGAATTAGTACACCTTTAGGTCGCCCTGTAGAACCAGAAGTATAGATTACATAAGCTAAATTTTCCGGGGTGAAATTATGAATAGGATTATCCGAACTCTGACTGGCAATTTCAATTTCAAAATCTTTATCCCAACAAATAATTTTAGTTTGCGCTTGCTCTAGGGTTAATGATAAATGTGGGAGTAAGGAAGAATGAGTCAAAATGATGGACATTTGTGAATCTGCCACCATATAATTAAGCCTTTCTGGGGGATAGTTAGGATCGAGTGGCACATAAGCACCACCAGCTTTTAAAATGCCCAAAAATCCTACTATCATTTCTAATGAACGTTCTAAATAAACACCCACTAATATTTCTGGTTCTACACCCAGAAACTGTAAATAATGAGCTAGTTTGTTAGCTTGTGAATTTAATTGTTGGTAGGTTAATTGCTGATCTTCAAATACTAATGCCACTGCATCAGGTGTTTTTTCTACTTGTTCCTCAAATAATTGATGAATGGATTTTTGGGGATAATCAGTTTGCGGATGATGCCATTCCACTAATAACTGATGTTCTTGGGATGCTGTTAGTAAAGGTAATGTCCTAATCCGCTCTTGAGGATTTGCCACAACTGCCTCAACTAAGGTGTGAAAACTCTCCACCATCCTGGCAATAGTATCAGCATTAAACAAATTAGCATTATATTCAAATGCACCTATTAATTCAGTTCCTGATGCTGAATCTTTTTCCTGCATTGATATGGTTAAGTCAAAAGTTGCCCCTGCTGTGGCTTTTGCTAATTCTATTTGGGTAACTTGCAAATCTCCTAATTCCAGTTTTGAAACTGGAGAATTTTGCAATACAAACATGACTTGAAATAAGGGACTATGGCTGAGGTGGCGCTGAGGTTGGAGGGTTTCTACAAGTTGATCAAAGGGAACATCTTGGTGAGCATAAGCGTCAAGTGCCATCTGTCGTACCTGTTGGAGTAATTCTATAAATGTGGGATTTCCTTCGAGACGAGTCCGTAAAACTAAGGTATTCACAAAAAAGCCAATTAATGGCTCTAACGCGACACGATTGCGATCGCTAATGGGAGAACCAATGATAATATCTTCCTGTCCACTGTAGCGAGAAAGTAAGATCACAAAGGCAGTGAGAAGTGTCATAAATAGGGAAGAACCCGATTTTTGACTGAGGTTTTTGAGTTTGTGCGTGAGTTGGGAATCAAATTGAAATTTCTGAAGATCACCGCGAAAGGTTTGAATTGCTGTTCGTGATCGATCAGTAGGTAATTCAATGACTGCGGGAATATCTGCTAATTGTTGTTTCCAGTAATCAAGTTGCGCGGGTTGATTTTCCAGCCATTGTCGTTGCCAATAAGCATAGTCGGCGTACTGAATTGATAATTTGGGTAAGGGAGAAGGTAAACCCGCTGTCAAGGCTGAATAAATAACCGATAATTCTTGAAGAAAATTCCCTGCTGACCAGGCATCAGAAATGATGTGGTGCATTATTACTAATAACTGATGGGATTCTGCCCCCAATTGCATCAATGTCACTCTTAAGAGAGATGATTCAGTTAGGGCAAAAGGGCGAAGATATTCATTAGTAGTTAATCTTTGTGCCGCAGTCGTTTTCTGATCTTCTGCTAATTCTTGTAAATCAATTACGGGTAAGGTAAATGCTAATTTATCAGCAATAACTTGAATGGGTTTACCATCGGCAATTCCAAAACTGGTACGCAGGGTTTCATGACGATTAATAATTGTAGCGATCGCCCCTTCAAGTGCTGTAAAGTTAAGCAGTCCTTGTAAATTCAGGACTCTGACAATATTGTAAGCAGGATTTGACCCTTCCATTTGATCGAGAAACCAAAAACGCTGCTGGGTTAATGAAAGTGGTAATTCGCTATTTCGAGAAACTGGTTCTAAGGTTGGCAGTAAATTCTGGGCAGAACTTCCAATTTGTTCACTAAATGTGGCAATTGTTGGCGCAGCAAATAAACTGGCAATTGATAATTCTAGGGATAGTGCCTCACGCAATCTTGATATAACTAAACTTGCCAATAGGGAATGTCCACCCAATTCTAAAAAATTATCATGGATACCAATTCTTTCAATGCCTAAAACTTCCGCCCAGATTTTAGCAATGATTTCTTGTGTGGGTGTTTGCGGAGGGATAAATTCACTTTGAATTGCTGATAAATCAGGTTCGGGTAAACTTTTTCTGTCTAACTTTCCATTGGGTAAAACTGGCAATTTCTCCATCACCATTAAGGTATGGGGAATCATATAATCTGGTAGTTTGCTGGCAAGAAAATTGCGTAATTCTCCCGAATTAAAATCTTGGTTATTCACTACGATATAAGCCACTAACCGCTGACCACCAGAGACATCTTCTCTGGCAGAAACCACAGCTTCTCGAATACTGGGATGGAGTTTAATTACTGCTTCAATTTCTTCCAATTCAACCCGCATTCCGCGGATATTTACCTGAAAATCCATCCGACCGAGAATTTCTAAATTTTGATTACTTGAATAACGAGCAACATCCCCGGTTTTAAAGAGTCGTTGTTGAGGATTAAAAGGATTAATGATGAATTTTTCCTCATTGGCCTCGGTGCGGTTCAGATAGCCTCGTGCTAAGGTAGAACCCGCAATATGGACTTCTCCAGACTCACCAGTTTTGACTGGTTCAAGTTGGGAGTTAAGGACATAAACTTGTTGAATGTTTGCTAAAGGATGACCAACAGGAACATAGCCATCTTCAAGATCGTAATCTTCAGGAACAGTATAAAAACCATGGCCAATACTTTCTGTTTGACCAAGAATATTAAAAAACTGGGGTGGTGTTTTAAACAGGTTGCGTAACTTTTTAATTAGTTGATAGGGTAGTAATTCGCCACCAAATACTATTAATCTTAATTTTGATTCTCTCAGAGATTCTGTATATTGTTGGTCTAAACTTTCTAAAGCAATGAGTCCATAACGCCACACAGAGGGTACACCATCAGAAATAGTAACACCACGTTTTTGAATTAACTCAAATAGACTTAAAGGAGTTCTGGTTTGTTCACGAGTAGCAAGAATACTGGTTGCACCTTGGGATAAAGGTAAAAATAATTGTCTGACTGAAGCAGTAAAAGAAAAAGATGCTGTATGGAGATAAATATCTTGATGATTAACTGGTAATATTTGAGCGATCGCCTGTAAATAAGCATTTACACTGGAATGGGGCATTTGTACACCTTTCGGCTTACCAGTAGAACCGGAGGTATAGATTAAATAAGCGAGATTTTCGGCTGTGACTCCACTCACTGGATTATGGGAACTTTGACAATCAATTTTTTGCCAATCTGTATCTAGACAAATTGTTGTAGAAGTTTCAGGAAGAGATACTACCAATTGTTGTTGTGTCACCACAAATTGCAACTTAGTATCTTCCAGCATGAATGCTATGCGTTCTTGGGGATAGGCCGGGTCTATAGGTACATAAGCGCCTCCAGCTTTAAGAATACCAAGAATACCGATAATCAGATCGAGCGATCGCTCTACGCACAAGCCGACCATGACTTCAGCACCTACACCAATACTCTGTAAATAATGTGCTAACTGATTGGCTTTAGCATTCAATTCTTGGTAGGTAAGTTGCTGATTTTCAAATATTGTCGCTACTGAATCTGGTGCTGCTTTTACCTGAATTGCAAATAAATCATGGATACAAACACCATTTTCTGGCAAATCATTGATGATTGTAGTTGTACTTGATAAATCTGAACTCAAATCTAATTTCATGTTATTCATCACTATAATTCCCAATTAATTTTTGATTGAATTTGTATTTAGATTCCTGATATAGCGTTTTCTAAGAGGGTGTTTGAAAAGTCCCTCATGGTGTATCAAATATTTTCAGATCCCCCTAAATCCCCCTTAAAAAGGGGGACTTTGACTTTAGTTCCCCCCTTGCTAAGGGGGGTTAGGGGGGATCTGTAAGTGCCTAAAATCACAACCTAAAACTTTTCAAACAACCTCTAATCTAATGAGGTACAAAATTATCTGTGTTTATCTGCGTTTATCTGCGTTTATCTGCGTTCCATAATTACTTCTTGTCCCTCACTTGCATGGGAACTGCTATAAAAAATTATTCCCTACTTATCTTTTGGTTGTAACTTTGCCAAATAGATTTAAATGGCTGTACTAATAAATTAATTGGATTATTAAATAAACTTGATTCCCCATCTGACAGACCAAAATCCAGCTTTTCATAACCTTTCGGTACATATAAAGTCCCAAATATCCAGTCCCAAAAAGACAGAATGTAACCAAAGTTTTTATCATAATGCTTTGGTTCAACACTATGATGAATATGATGTTGGGCAGGACTCATCAACACATGACTAACTTTATAGGGGTAGTTCAACCAAATATGAGAATGTCGTAAGTTAGCACCAGTTAAATAAAAGAGAAATATCTCCCAATTAACTCCATAAATGGATAAATGTGATACTTGATTACCAAATAAATAAATCCAGATTCCTGTCGTAAAACCCAGCATTACCGTCGCAAAGATCATACTTAATATTAAATCAAAGGGATGAGAGCGATAAACAGTCATCGGAGTCAGTACATCCGCAGAATGATGGACTTTATGAAATTCCCAAAAGAATGAACTTCTATGAGCTAAGTAATGGTAACAATAATAGGCAAAATCCCCCGCTAAAGCCACAAAAATACTCAATATGACATAATGATACCAATGAGGATTGGTGATTAAAAAAGGCGTTGTCAGATGGGTAATTTCTGTTAAATAATCACAAATGATATTTGCTAGATTTGGTAGAGAGAATATAACTGGCAATATTACAAATATTTCTAAGAGCGAAGATAAAAAATAATACTTATATTCAGCGATCGCTGAAGGATGTAAATAAACTGCTTTTGGCAAAAGATACTGCCTTAAATTTATCTGTTTGTCTTGTTGAGATAACCCTAATTTATATATAATCAAAGCTAGTAACAAAGCCGAAAAAATGTATAACCAATAAATCTGAGATGAGCTGATAAATGGCACTAGGAATGGATAAAAAATTCGCAGATTTTGTATTTGTGTAATCATTTTAGATATTGGAAAAATAAAAATCTAGTAGATACTTCTGAAAATTATCTGGGGATTTGATATTTAAAGGAAAAATAGACATATTTTATACACAAGATGTATAATTTTTTGGGTATTTTCTAATCTATGTACCATATCATATAAAACCTATAACAGAACCTAATTATTTACAAACGCGAATTTATGAGAAATTCAAAGAAAAATGCTCAAAAACCATGAAAACTATCTTTGAAAAGTTAAAATCGTTCAATTACTTCTTTATCCTAAGTTTTACACGATTTTTAAGCTGTATTATATTTATGGTAATGTTTCCAAAATTACCAAAGAGCCATAATATTTTACATTGATGAAAAATACCCTAGAGGTATTAGATATTTCCTGATGGTGGCTTGTTGATAAAATACCAATGGCATTAAACCGAAACATTGAAAACTGGTGATAAATTCATGGACAATAACGAACTACCTTTATGTACACACAGTCTCAGAGTCGGTTTAGTGGGAACAGGCTATGCAGCTAAACTCAGGGCTGAGGCATTGCAACAAGATCCCCGAACTGATTTAATAGCCATAACTGGCAATCCTGAAAGAACAGCGGTTTTAGCCCAAGAATACGCAACTGAAGCGATGGATTCTTGGCAACAGCTAGTAGAACGAGACGATTTAGATATAGTGGTGATCTGCACCATTAATCAAGATCATGGTAAAATTGCTTATGCTGCCTTATCTAGCGGTAAACACGTCATTGTTGAATATCCTTTGTCTGTAGATGTCAAAGAAGCTGAAGAACTGATTGCTTTAGCAAAAACAGTCAACAAGCTTCTGCACGTCGAACACATTGAATTATTGGGTGGTTGGCATCAAACTTTAAAACAATACCTAGACCAAATTGGTGATTTGTTTTATGTTCGCTATAGTACCCTGAATCCCCAGCATCCAGCCCCGCGTAAGTGGACTTATAATCATGGGATGTTTGGCTTTCCCCTAATTGGGGCATTATCTCGGTTACATCGTCTGATTGATTTGTTCGGTGAAGTCTTCACTGTCAATTGTCACCAACGATATTGGCAAACTGAGTCTGATTATTACCAAACCTGTTTATGTTCAGCCCAATTATGCTTTGACAGTGGATTATTGGCACAGGTAATTTATGGCAAAGGTGAAACTTTGTGGCAATCAGAACGCAAATTAGAAGTTCAAGGTGAAAAAGGGGAAATAATTCTCGATGGTGATACCGGAATGTTAGTCTTAGCAGCAGGAACAAAGTTGATTGAAGTGGGAACGCGACGGGGTTTATTTGCCAAAGATACAACTATGGTATTAGACCATCTATTTGATGGTAGTCCCTTATATATCACCCCAGAACAAAGCTTATATGCTCTCAAGGTAGCAGATGCTGCACACAGAGCAGCAACAACTGGATTAACTATATTTTTAAAAGAGTAGATAGAAAATTAATGAAAATCGAAACCATAGTCATTTTATCCCAACGAGAAATCGAAAAAATGCGCCGTGCTGGCAGCTTGGCCGCCAAGTTATTACAACATTTAGAACCTTTGGTTAAACCGGGAGTTAGCACTCTACAATTGAATGATGAAGCGGAAAGATGGACTCAAAAGCATGGAGCAAAAAGCGCTCCTTTAGGTTATAAAGGTTATCCTAAATCTATTTGTACCAGTGTGAATGAGGTGATTTGTCATGGTATTCCCAATGCTAAACAAATTCTCAAGGATGGGGACATTATTAATATAGATGTTACGCCTATTGTTGAAGGTTATCATGGTGATACATCAAAAACATTTCTAGTGGGTAATCCTTCCCCCACAGCCCAAAAGTTAGTAGAGGTAACCCAAGAGTGTTTGCGGTTGGGGATTGCAGAAGTAAAACCAGGGGCAAAAATTGGGGATATTGGGGCAGCGATTCAAGAGTATGCGGAGTCTTTCGGCTTTTCTGTGGTGCGGGATTTTGTGGGACATGGAATCAGCAATATTTTCCATACTGCACCGGATGTTCCCCATTATGGCATCAGAGGTAGAGGCAAGAAACTTAGAGCCGGGATGGTGTTTACTATTGAACCAATGATTAATGAAGGCACTCACGAAGCCGAAATGCTGAATGATGGTTGGACTGCGGTAACAAGCGATCGCTTACTTTCTGCTCAATTCGAGCATACCATAGCTGTCACGGAAGATGGCGTAGAAATTCTGACTTTGCCAGAAAATTTATAGTCACCGAGTCAGGAGTCAGGAGTCAGGAGTCAGGAGTCAGGAGTCAGGAGTCAGGAGTCAGGAGTCAGGAGGAAGAAAGAAGGAGTCAGGAGTCAGGAGTCAGGAGTCAGGAGGAAGAAAGAAGAAGGAAGAAGGAGGAAGGAGGAAGAAAGAAGGAAGAAGGAGAAAATGCTTTTTATTGTCAACGAATTTGGACGTTAATTTTATAAGTTTTTAACGGTGGAAGATTTCTTTCCCAGGGACGTAAATAGTGAAGTTCTAGCATGGTTAAGCCCGAATTTTGGGCTAAAAACCGGAAAACTTGATTTTCAGATGCTCCTGGGGCTTCTGCTTCTATTGGTTTTAATACTGAATCTCCCAAAGATTTGAGTTTATCAGGATCATTTTTAATAATTTGCCAACTATAGCCTGTTCCTGGGTTGGTTAACAATTCAACAATCATAATATTACCTTTTTGAATAATAATCTGACTGTTATTGTTAGTATCGTTGACAGTGATTTCTGAGTTAGACATGGGAGGAGTAGCAGCATTACTAACTTGAAAAATAATGGTCAAGGTAGTTAGCAGAGAAATAATCAAAAAGACTCGCTTGGTAAAAGTCATAATTTTAATCTACCTTGTCGAGTGAATTCAAAAAAATCAATTTAGGTCAGATAAAACTTGCGCTTTACCCAACCTAAAATCAAAAAATTATCGAGAGATGTTTTTGGAATTAACTTTAATTAATTCTGGATTGATTTGGAAGATGTTGATTTTTTTCAACAAGTCAGGAGACAATTTATAGAAGTTGCTTCTAGCTTGAGTCCAAGCTGCGCCATAACCGATGCTATTACTGTTATAACCAATCCACATATAACCATTATCACCCCAACCTGTACCCCAAGAATTTTTGATTAACCAGGCTTGTTTTTGATCATCCCAACCAATGAGGGTGACACCATGATTGATAGGACCTTGTGCTTGTTCGTTAAATACGCCGCTAACATAACCTTGGAAAGCAGGAGTAACCCGCACTGCAACTGTTAATGGTCCATGTTTACACATAGCCTGTTTCATTTCTGCAACTGTGGGAATTCCACCATCAGGTTTGACATATCCCCAGGCTATGGAACGGTAGGGAGTGGCTATGCTGGGGTTGTAGGGATTATTGGTTGCTGTATAGGGTACAGTAGCTTCGGTAGCTGTGCCTTTGCTAATGAGGAAATCAAATGCTTTAGACCACCAACCACCACCACAACTACCTGAACCACCCCAGTTGATAATTTGCTGTTCTGAAGCATCAGCAGCAGTGTTATTCCGAATAAGGTTACTACCTTCGTAAGCTCCCAAGGTAGCAAATGCCCAACAACTGCCGCAACCTCCTTGGTTCCGAACTGGGGTAACTTTATTGAAAGTCCGCCAATCAAAGGATTTTGCGGAAGCAAAGCAGCCACGAGCTTTAATTAATTGTAATTCAGGGATTACTCCTGGATTAATGCGTTCAAATTTTTCGCGTTCGGCTAAATCAATATTTAAGATTTGTGCAGCAACGGCATTTTGGATATTAGCCTGTGTTGGTAAATCATCTGGTGCTTTGGTAGCGGCTAGTTGCTCTAGTTTATAATCTAAGGCTGTGGTGTAACCTACCTCAAAAGTTAGATTTTTTGACTGGATATCACGGCGTAATTCCAGTATTTGATTTTTAATGATTAAGGGAGCTTTTTGTTCTCGTTCAAGATAAAGGGGATTGATTTTTATTTGAGATAAATTTCTCTCTACAGTTGAAGAAGCGGGAATTCTTATTTGGCGTTGAATTGGTTGAGCAAAAGCTATGTTTTGGAAGATTCCCAAACTCAATAAAGCCGCACTAGATATTTGCAGAAATTTGGAATTTTTCATCAAATTAAATTATCCTCAAACTTATTAGTTAAGGTTTAGTCTGTTTTTTTTAAAGAGTTTTTTTTACCCATTGATGGGTATGGCTGTTGACTTGTGGTTTGTAGATTTAGTTCCAAGATTTTTGAATATTAAGAATTGTCAATTTCCTGTTAGATAGGTCAAAGAGCAGCGTCTTAGTATAATTATTTCTTTAAAGATTTAGAAACTTAAAGAATGGTCATTTTCCTAACTCTTATCTTCCTAATTTATTGGGAATTCCTTCACAACCACCGGGAATTGTCGGTCTGGTTTTTTCTCCACACCAGGTACAGCAATAGTAACGGGTAGATTCGGACATTCTTTGAGCATTGGTGAAGTCGGCATTTTCCACAACTGCGCCGGTGTGTTCTCCTGTTTCGTAGTTGGGTGGTTCGGTGCGACTGCGGGGGGATGCCTGTTCTCGTAAACCATAAAATAGGCGCACTCCATTTAAGTCAGCGTTGGTCAAATTGGCATCATATAAGATTGTGCGGGAAAGGTTGGCTTTGACTAAATCGCAATTGCTGAGATTAGCACGAATGAGGTTGGCTTCACTTAAATCTGTCCAGCGCAAATCATTGTCGGCTAAATCTGCACCTGCTAACATGACACCTAAGTCAATGACGCGCACTCCTTCTAAACGATCTTCGGCATAACCACCACTACCATCTAGAATAGCTCTTCCTAGTCGGCGATCGCGCTGGAGAGGAGAGAGTAATTTGGAACGGGAAAGAAACCGCAGAATTTTGGCTTTACCACTGCCATCTACACTACTAAATATAGCAGCGGTGCGTCCTTCGGCGATCGCTCTTTCTTGCGGCCAGTCTTCTAATAATCCTTCTTCATCTAATACTAAGTCGGAAACTCCTTGAAAGTAGGAGTCTATGGTTTGTTGTTGGGTAATGATATTTTGCTGTACAGTCAGTAGGTTTTGTTGGATAGTTAAGTCTTTGGAAATTACATATTGTCGCCATGCTACATAAACGGCGATAATGGCAATGGCAATTTGTCCCAATGCTCCAAACCATTCTGCTAAAGTACCAGAGGCATCCCAGTTAACTCTTCTTCCCCAACGCAGTAAGCCACTACCTAAATTAGTAAATCTGAATAAGCCAATTATTCCGACTATTACTCCTATTAAACCCACAAATACATTTCTATCTTGAGGTGAAAACCACTCTTGGATCACATTTCGCAACCACGGAAAGAGGATGAACAGTGATAACGCTAAGGTTGCCAAAGTTCCCAAAATGCCCAGAAATGAGTTATTAATGACAATACTAATGATAGTTGTGGCGATCGCCAAACTAGTGAATAATAAAATTCTGGGGGTGATAGCAGTTTGCAGGCTGGAGTTGCTCTCAACCAGAAACGCAGTTCCTTTGATCATATTTGTTTTGAAGGCAGATTGTCCAGATATTTGTTTTTTTTCTAATCCTTCTGTTAGTAATAAGTGATCACTACCACCAGTTTCTAATTCATCTTCTTGATTTATTTCTGAGTTAGATGAGTCAGGTTCAATTGTCATAATTTTTATTTTCCTCCCATCGTCTCACTATAAATTTCCACGCCGTAAAAATACTTACATTTACAGTATTATATACTTCTAATACCAAATTAAGATCAAGCTGGATAAAATCAGATTTTTAGAATATTTGACCGCAGATAAACGCAGATAAACGCAGATAAGTGCAGATAGGTACGAATAATTATGATTCTGTGTCTCCATTAAGCAACAAGCAGGCAATTTTATCACAGATCATTTAAAATTTTTGTGTGGGATGATTCTTTTTTAGGATGATTAACCCAGATTGATCTAGTTCAGCTAAGTTTGTACTTACCAATAATTGATTTATTGACTACGAGTATGGTATTGTATTCATAACTTCTGATGAAAACCTTATCCAAATCTTCATCTTGAGTTTACATAATCAAAGAACAATTAAGCACAATTAGTTGATTTTGATACGACTTTTAACTTCCCATCAGTTTTAGGATAATTGTATGATTTTTTTAGGTGCAGTATGATAATTTGGCGACAATTAATTACCTCTAGTTTAATCAGTTTTTTGGCGATTGGCTGTAGTGATTTGGCAAATTCTTCACCAGATAATACCAAACAAGTTGTTCAAGAAAGCAATGTTAATCAACTAATTACAGAGGTACAAGATAGTCAAAAAGCAGAAAATTTATTACTACAGGGAAATGGCTTATTAGATACCCATCATTATCAAGAAGCTTTAGGGGTATATAATCAGGTGATAGCTATTAAAACCGATAGTGCGGAGACTTGGGTAAATCGCGGCAATGCTTTGATTGCGTTGCAACAGTATCCAGAAGCTGTAGAATCTTATGATAAGGCGATCGCTATTCGCCCAAATAAAGATGAGGCTTGGTATAATCGTGGTAATGCTTTAACGGCTTTACGAAATTACGAAGAAGCTGTAAGATCTTATGATGAAGCGATCGCTATTCACTCTAATAAACATGAGGCTTGGATTAACCGAGGCATTGCTCTGACTAAATTACAACGCTACAAAGAAGCTTTAGCATCTTATAATCAAGCAATTACTATCCAGCCTAATTTGCATCAAGCATATTATAACAAAGCTTGTAATTATGCCTTACAAAATAATCTAGAACTAGCAATTGATAACCTCAAAAAAGCTATTCAATTTGTCCCCAAAAAATATCAAAACTTAGCGAAAACTGACCCGGATTTTGATAAAATTCGGGGTGAACAGCGGTTTCAAGCATTATTACAATAACGAAAATAGTTAATTCTGCGCTATCAAACACCACTTTTACTTCTTCTTCTTCTTCTTCTTCTTCCTCTTCTTCCTGACTCCTGACTCCTGACTCCTGACTCCTGACTCCTGACTCCTGACTCGGTGACTCCCGACTCCTCCCCTATGTCACAACTTCAACGCATTACTATTCATCCCCAGCAAGTTCAAGCCAACCAGCTTTTATTAACACCTCAACAACAACATTATTTGCTGCGGGTATTGCGCTTGCGAGATGGTGATAAATTTATTGTCATGGATGGTATGGGGAAATGGTGGTTAGCGCGGTTACAAGGGGAACAGGGAGAGGTTTTAGAACCGCTGGAGGTAAAAACTGAATTACCTGTGGCTATTACCTTGATGATGGCATTACCAAAGGGAAATGGATTTGATGAAATTGTCCGGTGTTGTACGGAGTTAGGAGTAACTTCTATTGCACCTATTTTGAGCGATCGCACCCTATTAAATCCCAGTCCCCAAAAACTAGAACGCTGGCAGCGCATAGCTTCAGAAGCCGCTGAACAGTCAGAACGGGCTGTTGTTCCCACCATCCTCCAACCCGTAGCTTTCAACACTGCCATAAAAGAAACTACTGCCACTCATCGTTATATCTGTGAAGCCCGTGGGGATTATCCTCATCTACAGCAGGTAATCAATAAAACTGCAAATGAGATAATTATTACCATTGGACCAGAAGGAGGTTGGACAAATCAAGAACTAGAAATAGCCATAGCATCAGGATTTCAGCCCATTTCCTTGGGTCGTCGGATTCTTCGCGCAGTCACCGCACCCATAGTTGCGATATCTTTAATAGCAGCATATTTTGAATGATCTCCTTAAAACCATCAAAACAACATCTGATTATTTTTACCCGCTACCCAGAACCAGGGAAAACAAAAACCCGGTTAATACCTGCTTTGGGTGATGTTGGTGCTGCTAATTTACAAAAGCAGATGACTGAAGATACTATTTCTCAGGTTAAGGAATTACAAAAAATGTCTAAGACATCTGTAGAAATACGGTTTACGGGTGGCGATTTACAAGTAATGCTAAATTGGTTAGGAAATGATTTACTATATCAATTTCAAGGTGAGGGAGATTTAGGTAAAAGAATGGAGCGATCGCTAATCAATGCGTTTAATCAAAAAGCAGAACGAGTCATCATCATTGGTACAGACTGCCCTGATCTAAACTCGCAAATTTTAACAACCGCTTTCGAGCAATTAGAGGTTTTTAATCTTGTCCTGGGTCCAGCCCTGGACGGTGGTTATTATTTAATTGGATTACAACAACCAATAGCCGAATTATTTATGAATATTTCCTGGGGAACTGCTCAAGTATTCGTAAAAACAGTAGAAATTGCTCAAAAGTTAAATTTATCAATTGGCTATCTGCAATCTTTAGCAGATATTGATCGTCCAGAGGATCTTAACCCCTAAACTGTTTTCCTTGACAAATTATTGTTATTTATTCAGGAAAAAATTTGATACCCTAACCTTTCATCAAACATCCGCCTAAAGTCCGATTTTAAAGAAACTATGTTTAAATTCCCTCAAGTATTTCCCGTATTAGGTTTACCAGTGCATATAATGAGTAATTATCCAAACTGGTTATTAGATTGCTTAAAAGCAGGTCAAGGGACTCATGTAGTCACCCTCAATGCCGAAATGACTATGCAAGCAGAGCGCAATCTCCCATTAGCAAAAATCATTAAAAATGCTGAATTAGTTATTCCCGACGGCGCAGGAGTAGTTCTCTATTTACAATATTTATTAGGACAAAAAGTGCAACGGTTTCCCGGAATTGAATTAGCAGAAAGCCTTTTACAAATAATAGATCAAGAACAAACATCTGCTTCAATATTTTTCTATGGAGGCGCACCAGGAATAGCCGAAAAAGCAGCAGATTTATGGGAAAAACAACTTCCCACTCTCAAAATATCCGGCACACATTCTGGTTATCATTCCCCAGCAGAAGAACAACAGTTATTGCAAACTCTGACTCAACTACAGCCACAAGTAATATTTGTTGGTTTGGGAGTACCACGTCAAGAATTATGGATTGCTGAACACCGTCATTTGTGTCCTCACTCCATTTGGGTAGGTGTTGGTGGTAGTTTTGATATTTGGTCAGGAATAAAAACTCGCGCTCCCCGTTGGTTAGCAAACAATAATTTAGAATGGCTATATAGACTATATCAAGAACCTTGGCGGTGGCAACGAATGTTAGCCTTACCAGAGTTCGTTTACAAATCCTTGATTTATCGTTGGACTAGGAAAGATGTTAATCGTTGGGAGTTCTGAGTTCAACGGCAATACGGAAACAGTTCACAACGAAGAACGACAAACTCAACGTCAAGTTGTGTCATCATCCTGTGGTGCAAGTTAAAGATGGAAAATTATATCGCAAGTAGTCAACAACAAGATCCCCAACTTCTTAAAGAAGTTGGGGATCTAAAAATTTTTGTATATTTTGCACAAATGCTACAGTGTTTTCTAGATGAATATTATGCCCGACTTGAGGAATTATTTGTAATTTAGCCAAGTTGCATTTTTCAGTCATAGCGATATTAATATCAATAAATTTTTCGTCTTTCTCACCAACTAATAATAATAGAGGAGTAGTATTTTTAGTTAGCAATTCCCATAAACTAGCTTGAGAACCTGTTCCCATAAACTGTAATGACTTGACTAGGTTTAAAGGATGATTTGTTAATCTACTGGATATCATAGATTGGTATTGAGGATGATTTTTGATATCACCAAAAATTGGCTGTTGATACCAATTATTGAGAAAGTTATAAAAATCATCTTGATTGATGATTCTAGATAGTTTTCTGGCTATTTGAGTATCACCTTTAATTCTGGCTAATCTTGCGGTTTCTGTTGCTAAACCTGGAGAAGCAGATTCTAAAATGACTTTAATAAACCTATGGGGAAAATGCAAAGTCAAATATAAAGCCAATCTTCCTCCCATTGAGTAACCAATTAAATAACATTGGTCAATTTTTAATTCATCTAATAATTGAATAATAGCTGCGGCTGTAGATGTCATGGGATAGCATTCATCGTCTAAAACCTGAGTTTTGCCATGCCCAGGTAAATCAATGGCCAGATAGGAAAAATCAGCAAATAGTAATTTTATAACTTGATCAAATTCATGAATATTACCCATGAACCCATGTAAAAACAGAATTATTGGTTTTTCTTTATTTAGCTTACATGAGTAATTAAATGTATATTTTTTTAGATTCATTTTTTTATTTTGAACTAAGAACTAACCTGTATAGGAATCTCAATTAGGTACGATTTGTTTAAGTTTTGCTATCATGATTTAATATTTAAAAATAGATCCTATTAGATATAGAAATTGAAAAATATTCTCAGAAGTTTCCATATATCCAGTTGATAATGGCAATGGATATTTTTGAGTCTACTAAGGTTAAGGTAAAAATCTATCTAAAGCAGCTTTTAATTGTTCAATCTCTAATTCTATATTCCCCTTTTGGGCGTTAAGGAAATGTAGAAATGTAGGTTGGGTTAAGCGACAGCGCAACCCAACATTGTCAAAAGTTTTGTTAGGTTTCCTTACGTCAACCCAACCTACGACTATTATATTCACCCTCTATTAATCCGCTAATCCCAGATAAATAAACGCCCCCCAATATTTCGGATGTCTATAAGGTTGATAATCATCTGAATTATTCCTTAATATCCGTAAATTATCCTCCATTCCTTCACTATATCGCCCCACATATTCAATCTTTTCATCAGTTAACCAAGTATCTCGCATTTCCCCCACAGTTAAATTACAGACATATCTTTTCGCCAGTTCTAATGCTTTTCCTACTGGTTCTTTATCCTCTAAATAATAATGATAAAACTGACCCATTAAAATGGCGGTAGAAATATCATTCACAGCCCATAAACTGACAATTAAACTTTTTGCCCCAGTTTGGAGAAATGCGTGTCTTAAACCGTGTACAGATTCCCCTAATTTGACTTCTCCTAAACCTGATTCACAGGCGGATAATACTACTAATTTGGTCGCGCTTAAATCTAAAAATGTGGCTACATCTTGGGCTGTCAGAATGCCATCTTCTGCTGCGGCTGGGAGTCTGCCCCCATTTAACGCTGTATTTGCCCCGGCAAAGGCTAATCCTGCCCTTAAAAGAGGATTTTGAACGTTTTGCATTCCCGCTCGATGTAGGCTGTCTAACTGAGAAAAAGGGGTGTCTTTTAAGGGTTTCAGGTTTTCGATAGTCAGAAAATAGCCATGTGTAGCAATATGCAGAATGCGAGGGGATAATTGGGATTTGACTAGGGATTCTAATGCGTTTTTCTCGGTTTGGGGAGTTACCCCTAAATATCGGGATATTTCTACGCTTTCTAAACCTGTTCCGGGTATGGGTGCAAACATACCGTCTGGTTGGGATTTGTGGAGATCAGAATAAACCGTGTCAATGCTGCGCTGGGTTTGTGTAGGTGTATCTTGGGAAGTGACGGCGTTTTCATCGTTGAGGTTATAGTCAGGATTAGCAATAATTAGAGGTTCGGTAGGTTGGGTGGTACTGGGGAATTTTAAGCGAATAATATCCCGTCCGACGTTCACGTAACTAATGGTATATTCATCCATTAAATATTGATGATTATTGACAGGTAAAAGTTCAAAGGGAAGTAAGTTTAATTCACCATCGGGAGCGATAATTAATTTTTGAGTACCTGCGGTTAAGCATTTTTGAATAGGATCAAATAGCAGTTGTTTTAATTGTTGTTTATTCTGGAATACTTCATTTAATTCAGGATTAGCTTGGATTTTATCTAGTTCCTCTTGGGTTTTCATCTTTAGGATCGTTCTGTCAAAACCATCTGATTTTCCTAGAATGATATTTTCTCGAAACACTTTAATCAGACGATCAATATTATCAGCTTCTCCTAAATCAATCATTTGCACTTGATCTGGTTGTTTTGCGGGTAAGATAAATGCTAGATAACGAGCAGGTTTCCATTGAGTATCACCATTAGCAGGAATTGCTTTGAAATCGAAGACGTTAAACCGCACAAATTCTAATAGGGTTGAATCTTTTGGTAATTTTGAAGCAACCGCACCGCGATCTATTTTTAGTAAATTTTGTTCAATGTTTAATTCAGGAATTTGGCGACTAAGTTCTTCTTCAATTTTTTGTTGTTCTTGAATTAGTTGATTTCTATTACTTTGCTGTGCTTCCGTGAGATTTTGAAAAGTTAAGTTAATAATTATTTGTGTTTTTTCTTGATATTCCTTAAAGAGTGTGTTTAGCTGAGGATAACGTCCTGACAAGAGAGTGTTTTTTTGTAAAATAGTAGTTTCTGTAACTATTAATTTACGTTTTTGGATTAATTCAAATGCTGCTTGTATAGGTTTTGAGGAATTGGCAAGATATTGAAAAATAAGAGAGATAAAAGCCTCAAAATTATAATATTTTTCATCCAGATACAAATAATTTAAACGTTGTGCTTCATTGCTAAGTTTAAAAATTTGAGAAATTAAATTTAATTCAATATCAAAATATTGTTTCATGAATTTATAAGCATATTCATAATCTCCCATTGATGAATACAATATTCCTATATCATATAGAAAAGTTGCTGTATCAGGATGATTAATACCTAAGATATTTTCCAAGTTTTCTAAAGTTTGTTGATACAGATTTTCAGCATCTTTATACCTTCCCATTAATGAATACAATACTCCCAAATTATGTAGAAAAGTTATCGTATCAGGATGATTAATACCTAAGATATTTTTTAGAATTTCTAAAGCCTCTTGATATAGAGGTTCAGCATCTTCATACCTTCCCATTGATAGATAAAATGTTCCTAAATTATTTAGAGAAATTGCTGTATAACGATGATTAATACCTAATCTCTTTTTTAGAATTTCTAAAGCATTGTTATACTGAGTTTCAGCATCTTTATACCTCCCCATTGATTTATATAATGCTCCTAAATTATTGAAAGAAGTTGCTGTATCACGATGATTAAGACCTAAGACAGTTTTACTTATTTCTAAAGCCCGTTCATAGAGCAGTAAAGTATCTTCAAACCTCCCCATTGATTCATACAATAATCCTAAATTATTTAGAGAAGTTGCCGTATCAGGATGATTAATACCTAAGATATATTTCCGAATTTTTAAAGCCTTTTCAATGAGAGGTACAGCGTCTTGATATCTCCCCATTAATTTATACAATAATCCTAAATTATTTAGAGAAGTTGCTGTATCAGGATGATCAATACCTAAGATATCTTCCCGAATTTCTAAAGCCTGTTTATACTGAGGTTCAGCATCTTCATATCTCCCCATTGATTCATACAATAATCCTAAATTATTTAGAGAATTGGCCGTATCAGGATGATTAATATCTAAGATATATTTCCGAATTTTTAAAGCCTTTTTATAGAGTGACAAAGCATTTTTAGTCCTTCCCATTAATTCATACAATCCTCCTAAATTATTTAGAGAAGTTACCGTATCAGGATGATTAATACCTAAGCTATTTTTAATAATTTTTAAAGACCGTTTATACAGATTTTCAGCATCTTCATATCTCCCCATTAATTTATACAACAATCCTAAATTATTTAAAGAATATGCTGTATAACGATGATTAGAGCCTAAGATATGTTCTATAATTTCTAAAGACTTTTGATACAGAGGTACGGCATCTTCATATCTTCCCATTAATTTGTATAATTTTGCTAATTTCTGTAAAATATTTGCAGTACCAGTATCAAAGTTAGATAAGTGTATTTTTATTAATTCATAAATTTGTACTAGTAGATTTATTGAATCAGAATATTTTTGTTGCTCATAGAGGTTATTTGCATTATTCAACAATAATTCAATTTCTTCGATAGTTTTGTTTTCCATAATAGCCACCTAGTTTAAAATAATATGCAACGTTTATTTCAAATTTAACTTACCCTGAAAGTTCGCTGAAATACCTGACAATTAGACAACTTACCTACCTCTTGAAAAATCTCAAATAAACCCTGTTCATCCAAATCCACATCCTCATTACAATAATCTTCATTTATCCAAGATAATTTAATCTCCTTATCCGTTACAATCGCCAAAAACAACTCTTTTTGAGTTCCAAAAGCTAAAGGAGCGCGGTGTGTATCATTATCAGGTGGGAAAAAAAGCGGTTGAGATAGACGACAAGAAGGAATTTGAGAAAAGGCTTTAGAAGGAGAAATTAAGAATTTATCACCATTAGCACTTTCATTAATCAATAATAAATAACCTGTATGGGGTAAATTCAGTATTAATCTATAGTCTTTTTCCTTTTGTAAAGTTTCCTCTCTAGGAATATGTTTGGTGATCATGCGTTTATCTTTTTCATAAAATTGATACAATTCAATTATAGGTATTTCATAAGATTTCATCTCCAATTCATCTTTTACAGGTTCAGCCACTTCTTTAGCCAACTCCCAAGCCATACGGGGAAACTTTTTCTCCCATAACCATCTATAGGTGACACGATAAGGAGATTGATTTTCATTTCTAGGTTGTCCCTGTTGATTTGTTCTTTCTAATTTAAAACCATCAGCAGTCATTTCTTCCTGAAATATTTCCCATATCTGATAAGCAACCCTACTAATAATTTGACTAATACCCTCAATATTCCCATTGAGTTGTTTTCTCATTTGTTCTTCAATAAATCCCTGAGATTGTGTGACATTTTGGGGATGCCAACGCAAAGGAAAACAGAGTTCCTGGTAAGTTTCTCTTCTTCTTGGATATAGCTGTTGTTTAATCTGTTCTAAAAATTTATCTTGCAGCATTTTATTTCCTCAATTTTTATTATACAAGCATTCTAGGGTAAATTAATTACACTGTCAATACCTCTGAAAAATCTCTAATTGTTATCTTGATATTTTTGTGTAATCCTTAACGGGTAGGGGTTTAGCATTGCTAAACCCCTACATCATTTAAACCATATCCCTAGATTTTGTTATTTCTTATTATTACTTTTCATATATTGTTATTTCCTGTCATTTCTGGCTATTTATTATTATTTGTTATTTGCTGTTATTAAAATTGAAAACCTGATATTAATAAATACTTTACCAATCAAAAAATCTTTGGTAGCTTGGTTATCAAGAAACAAGCAAAGCAGATTTAGCAAGCTTCTTTCTCAAACCTTTTTCAATATCTGATTAATAGTCAGTAATTCAATTATTTGAACATTACAGACTAAAAAAGTTTTCAAATTACACATCAATTAATGTTATGAACAACCTGAAAAAAATTCCTGTCTTTGTAGCTATGTTAGCCTCCTTGGCTACATCCTCCTTCCCCGTCCAGGCTTCACAAAACTATCAAGAGCGTGATGGTATTGCTGGAGAAATCAAATATGCAGAATTTTGTAATACTTCTGGCGCATTACGAGCTAGAGTCGTTGCTGAGGCTACTAGTCGTTCTTCAAGAGTCTCTAGTGTAGAGTTTAAAATTTACTCAAGATATGGTTATGGGGTGAATTTGTGGGGACAAACCTTTGGCTATATAACTGGAGAAAACTGGAGACCTATCGGTATTCCTGATACGAGATTTAACGTTATGCCTTGGCAGGGTGACAGAAGGTTTTATGACACTAGACCTATGACCTTTCCCTTGAGTTCTCTTGTAGATTCACCAATCAAATTTACAATTCATGTCAATCATAGCAGAGGTAAAACAATTGACCTTGGCGGTATTGTTGACTTGGGTAGAATTGAGCCTGGAAAGTGCCGAATCTACGATGATGGAAATTTCAGATAAAGAACTAATTGATTAACTTTCCATAGGAGAGGGTACAAACATCTTACCTTCTCCTAATTAATACAAATCATTCCAGACACTTTTGATCATCAAATCCAGGGAAAATAACCATGAAACTTAAAGTTGCAACTGCCATTATTATTACATTGTCTACAGTTTTTTTTAATTCACAAAAAGCTTCAGCCGTTGATATGAAGCCTTTGCTAGAAAACTTTGCAAATCAATTAGTTCAGGGTATGTTTTCATCATCAAAAACTCCCACTAATCCGCCTTCACCTTCCCAACATCCAGAAAACAACTATCCGAGTAATCCTAACTATTCCAATCCCTATCCGTCCTCTCCCATGCCTAATAACTATCCTCCCTATCCTCCCACACAATCTTATTCACCTACGCAATATAGTCCATCATCTTCACCTGCTGCACCATTCATCTATAACCCAATAATTATCGTTCCCCAATCTCCACCAATCTTTAATAATTACAGTAATAATATGCCCAGATAATTACCATGAAAATACAACCATAATTTTGCACTTGAATATTTACAAAAAAGCAATCTCACCCTAGAGATTGTTTTGCTATGGGATATAATTTAAAAATAGAGGAATCAAAATTAAAAAAATAAAAAATCACGAATATTTTGCACAAATGCTACAGTGTTTTCTAGATGAATATTATGTCCGACTTGAGGAATTATTTGTAATTTAGCCAAGTTGCATTTTTCAGTCATAGCGATATTAATATCAACAAATTTTTCGTCTTTCTCACCAACTAATAATAATAGAGGAATAGTATTTTTAGTTAGCAATTCCCATAAACTTGGTTGAGAACCTGTTCCCATAAACTGTAATGACTTGACTAGGTTTAAAGGATGATTTGTTAATCTACTGGATATCATAGATTGGTATTGAGGATGATTTTTGATATCACCAAAAATTGGCTGTTGATACCAATTATTGAGAAAGTTATAAAAATCATCTTGATTGATGATTCTAGATAGTTTTCTGGCTATTTGAGTATCACCTTTAATTCTGGCTAATCTTGCGGTTTCTGTTGCTAAACCTGGAGAAGCAGATTCTAAAATGACTTTAATAAACCTATGGGGAAAATGCAAAGTCAAATATAAAGCCAATCTTCCTCCCATTGAGTAACCAATTAAATAACATTGGTCAATTTTTAATTCATCTAATAATTGAATAATAGCTGCGGCTGTAGATGCCATAGGATAGCATTCATCGTCTAAAACTTGAGTTTTGCCATGCCCAGGTAAATCAATGGTCAGATAGGAAAAATCAGCAAATAGTAATTTTATAACTTGATCAAATTCATGAATATTACCCATGAACCCATGTAAAAACAGAATTATTGGTTTGTTTGGTTGATGATTTAAATAATAGTGAAATTGATATTTATGGATAATCAAGGTAAAAATCTATCTAAAGCAGCTTTTAATTGTTCAATCTCTAATTCTATATTCCCCTTTTGGGCGGCTCTACCGATACACTCAGTTAAATGTTCATCTAGGACAATTCTGGCTACTTTATCTAATGCCCCACGCACAGCAGCAATTTGTAATAATACATCAGGACAAGGGGTATTTTGCTGTACCATTGTTTTAATTCCGCGAACGTGACCTTCTATGCGCGATAGTCGGTTAACAATCCGCCGTAATGACTCTTCACTGTGGACATGAGGATGAACAGAATCAGCCTGATTGTGTGTATGATCTGGATGGTTGTGATCTGATGTAGGTAAAGATTCGTTAGTTACTGGGTTTGCTCCATTCATGGGTATTCTCTGCATATTTTTTAGCCATTTTGGCTTTAATTAATATTTTAGCCCAGAGAGCGCGGGGGAAGATGAAAAAATATCCTGCACTTTGAGCCAAGATTCCGTGAAATCAAAGAAACTTTAAATGAGCGAAAATGTCAATAAACCAGAATTCTGATCTGAATCTGTAAAAATAGGTGTAGATAGATTTATCAAGAAACAGCAAAAATTAGACTTGTAGATTAGGTTGTGATTATGCGATTGTCCCAAATGTCCCGGTCTATCCGAAAACTCAGTACCCATATTTTAGCGATTTTTATAGGAGTGATGTTGACTTTCACCTCCCTGCGGGTATTACCTTCAGCCGCAGAACCGGGTCCGAATCCTGTCACTGAGTCATTGACGAAAATTGCTCAAAAGCCTTCTCCCGCTACGGCTGTGATTGGTAGTCATAGTTTTGTGACAGCAGCGGTCAATCGGGTAGGTTCAGCAGTGGTGAGAATTGATACAGAAAGAACGATTACGCGCCGAAATGATCCGATGATGGAAGATCCGTTTTTTCGGCGGTTTTTTGGTGATAGCTTTCCCCAACAATCACCGACTGAACAGTTACGGGGTTTAGGTTCTGGTTTTATTATTGATAAAAGTGGCGTAATTCTCACCAATGCTCACGTAGTTGATAAGGCTGATAAAGTCACAGTCCGTCTGAAAGATGGTCGCACCTTTAAAGGTAAAGTTCAAGGCATTGATGAAGTTACAGATTTGGCTGTAGTTAAGATTAATGCTGGTAAGGCTTTACCTGTTGCAGATTTAGGTAATTCTGATCATGTTCAGGTAGGAGATTGGGCGATCGCTGTGGGTAATCCGCTAGGATTTGATAATACCGTCACCTTGGGGATTGTCAGCACCCTCAAACGTTCCAGCACTCAAGTAGGAATCAGTGATAAACGGTTAGACTTCATTCAAACTGACGCAGCTATTAACCCCGGTAACTCCGGTGGACCATTATTAAATGGTTTGGGAGAAGTGATTGGCATTAATACTGCAATTCGCGCCGATGCGATGGGGATTGGCTTTGCAATTCCTATTGATAAAGCTAAAGTAATCGCTGCTCAATTGCAACGTGATGGCAAAGTTGCTCATCCCTACTTAGGTGTGCAAATGGTGACACTAACACCGGAATTAGCAAAACAAAATAACAATGATCCTAATTCCATGTTTGCAATTCCTGAAGTCGCGGGTGTTTTAGTCATGCGGGTTGTTCCTAATTCTCCGGCTGCAACTGCGGGTATCCGTCGCGGAGATGTGATTTTGCAAATTAACAATAACCCTATTACTAGTGCTGAACAGTTGCAAGGCGTAGTAGAAGACAGTACCCTTGGTCAAGCGTTGCAAGTGAAAGTGCAAAGAGGTAATCAGACACAGATGCTTTCGGTTCGTACCGCTGAGTTGAAAGATATTTCTTAGTTAGTTTTGAATTTTGAAAATGGGGGTATGCGTAGGTATACCCCTGACTATATCTATTTCTGCTTTAATCGTCTAAGTGTAAAAGTTTGCGGTAAAAAGATGTAGGAAAATCGCTGATGCTATTTCGCTTAGAGTTTTCCATTAGTTCAATTAAAAAACTAATAAATTCAAAACTTGGCATCATTACTTCATAAGTTAGTTCAGAGTTAGTGTCAAACTGGATTCGGCAAATGGTTGAATCTAAAGGTAAAGTGGCATCATTCCAAGTCGCAACAAAAGAAATATTCTTACCACCCTCAATTTTACGCTGTCCCTCCAACTCACGTGTTTTATAAAGACTGATGGCATAGGGTAATAAATTTCGCTTACTACCCTGAATATAAGGTAAATAGACGGTAGCTTGTTGTTGATTTGCAGGTTGGAGTTGATCAAAAGACGTATTACCAGACATTTTTGTAGATTCCTTCAATTATTCGCCATTTTTTGGGAGTTTGGGTTAAGCCAAGCCAAACCCAACCTCCGAATTCAGGCTTTTTTTACTTTAGCTAAGGTATTGTCAAACTAAAGTGGCTGTGGCTTTGAGGGCAAAAATTTTCTCAATTATATCTTCAACTACCTGATCCGGTGTCGAAGCGCCAGAAGTAACCCCAACTTTAATTTTCCCTACTGGAAGCCAGTTTTCTGTAATTGCCAATTCTCCTGTTAATTGCCGATGTTCAATGTTATTAATTGATTGAATCCGTTCCACACAATCAATGTGATAGGAAGGAATATCCCGATCAAAAGCAATTTGTTGTAATTGGGTAGTATTTGATGAATTAAACCCCCCAATAACTATCATTAAATCTACCTTTTCTTCCACTAATTCCAGCATAGCATCTTGACGTTCTTGAGTAGCATCACAGATAGTATTGAAATTTTGAAAATGCTGATTTAACTCTGCTGGTCCATATTTCTGCATCATGGTTCGCTCTAGCATTTTCCCGATTTTTTCGGTTTCATCTTTGAGCATGGTTGTTTGGTTAGCAATACCTACCCGTTCTAAATCTTGATCAGGATCAAATCCCGCAGAACAAGCTTTAGCAAACTTAGCTAAAAATTCCTGACGATTGCCACCATTGAGAATATAGTTAATGACATATTCTGCTTCTTGTAAATTTAAAACAATCAAATATTTCCCAGCAAAAGAACTGGTCGCAACGGTTTCTTCGTGCTTGTATTTTCCGTGAATAATTGAAGTGTAATCACCTTTTTTGTGCTTTTCGACAGTGTTCCAAACTTTAGAAACCCAAGGACAGGTAGTATCAACAATTTGACAACCTTTATCATTGAGAATTTGCATTTCTTGAACACTGGCACCAAAAGCTGGTAAAATCACCACATCACCGCTACCAACAACAGAAAAGTCTTTTACTTGATCAATAACGGGAATAAATTCTACCTGCATTTCCTGCATTCGTTTATTCACAGATGGATTGTGAATAATTTCGTTAGTAATCCAAATGTGTTCTGTCGGGAAATGCTGACGGGTTTCATAGGCCATGGCTACAGCCCTTTCTACACCCCAACAAAAGCCAAATGCTTGGGCTAGTTGGATTGTGACATCACCACGGTTGAGAGTGTAGTTAGAATTGCGGATTTCCTGAATTAAGTTACTTTGAAACTCAGACTGTAACTGAGTGGCTACTTCCGCCTGATGACCAAAGCCCTTACGATTATAATTGGCTGAATGTTGGAGGCTGCGTTTAAAAGCTTTTGTATCCATTTGAGATTGACCACTAATAATTACTATTTTTGATTTTCTCGCGCTTGGAGCCGATTTAGATAGAAATTTTGGATTTATATCCTATTTGTTGACTGTACCTTTTGTGGTTGAGGAAGTTGGGGTGTTAGTTGTTGGTTAGTATACATTTGCAAAGCAGTCCGCCAAACTAGATAACCAGGGGGACTCAGATGTAAACCGTCGGTGGTAAAATTTGAACGAAGATTACCTTGTTGATCGGTGAATAGGGGATGTAAATTGAGATATCTCGCGCCTTTTTTAGTAGCGATGTTATTCAGTTCCTGATTTAATTTGCGAATTCGAGAATTGGGAATAGCTAGGAGTTTTTCTTTTCCTTCCCAAGTTGTCCCCCCCGCACCATGTGGCAAAATTGACTGAATGACAATTTCTGCTTGGGGGTGTTTTCTGCGTAGATAGCTGATAATTTGGCGATAATTAGTGAGAATTTCCTGATCCTCTAGCCCGCGAATTAGATCATTAATACCTACCATCACCAAAATCATATCTGGTTGGGTGCGGTCAAAGAAATCTAATCTTTGTAACAGTCCATTGCTAACTTCCCCGGAAATTCCTTGATTTAGCCAATTTCTATCTTCCGGTAATAATTCTGGTGGAAACCATAAACTCAGAGAATCTCCCGCTAGTATGGTTAACCGTTGGGGATTTTTGTCAGCGGTTATTTTAGCTTCTTGCTTGAGCATATCCAACCATTGGGGATAACTGAGTTGATGACGGGAGCCTAACTCTGGTGGTACATATTGATTTTTCCAGTTAAGGTTAACTGGTTCTGGGGGATTTGGGATAGCTGTCGTTGCTACCACAGGGGTTATTTTTTGCTGTCGCCAAATCAATAAAATGACCGCTAACATTAGGATAAGGTTAGTTAACAGTGACAAGAATCCCCAAGCAGGAAAGGTTTTTACACGGTTAAACACGACTGATAAAAATGACCAATATTAAACTTCATTGTAAATCTGGTAAGAGAGATACACAAATAAAAAATCTGCCAAAATTTCTGGTGGAGTTTTCTAATTGGTAATTGAGATCAAGATTATAGGATTAACGGCTCAGAATCTAGTTTCTTTGGGAAAATGCGGTTTATTTCTGAATGTAGAGACGTTACCTATAACGTCTCTACATTATCTATATCCATTTGTTAGAAATTCGATCTGCAAACTCGGAGTTATAACCTTCTTCTCCGTGTTCGTTAATATCCAAACCTTGATCTTCAGTTTGATCCGGAACTCGTAAACCAATTGTAGCCGCAATAATTTTGAGAATGATCCAAGTCCCGACAGCCGCAATGATATAGGCTAGGGCGATCGCTCCTAATTCTACAAATAATTCACCGAAGTTACCACGCAATACCCCATCTTTACCGCCGCTATTAACTTCGGTTGTCGCCAAAATAGCTGTTAAAATTGCGCCAATCGTCCCACCAACACCATGAACGAAATAGGTATCTAAGGCATCATCAATCCGCAATTTGTGCTTGAAACTGACAGCATAGAAGCAGAAGAAGGCGGTAATAAAACCGATGAGAATTGCTCCTAGAGGTGTGACAAATCCGGCGGCTGGGGTGATCCCAACTAAACCAGCTACCGCACCTGTGGCCGCGCCTACTGCGGTGGGTTTTCCCCGTAATGTGGCTTCTAAAATTAACCACATTAATCCCCCAGCGGCGGCTGATGTATTGGTAGCAACAAAGGCAACTGTAGCTACTGTTCCTGCGGATAAGGCGCTACCAGCATTAAAACCGAACCAGCCAAACCAAAGTAAGCCAGCACCTAACAAAATAAAGGGGACATTGTGGGGAGGGCTAAGACGATCTGGATAGTTTTTTCTGGGGCCGAGAACAATTGCTGCTACCAATGCTGACACACCAGAACTAATATGCACTACTGTCCCACCAGCAAAGTCTAGAGCGCCGATGCCGCCATATAAACTTAAAAATCCTCCTTTTGCCCAAACCATGTGTGCCAGGGGTGTGTAGATGAAAGTTGACCAGAGCAGGACAAATAGGCAATAGGCGCGGAAACTCATCCGTTCGGCGATCGCTCCTGAAATTAAGGCTGGGGTAATAATTGCAAACATGGCTTGATAGATCATGAATGCTTGATGGGGAATTGTTCCAGCATAGGAATTCATATCAGCGTAGGCTGGATCTGCGGCTTTGAGGGCATCTTCATAGCCCATGTGGGGTAAATAGCCTTGAGTTTCTAAACCCACATTTCCAAGTATCCAATTCCAACCACCGATGATGGAGTTACCTGGTGCAAATGAAAGGCTATAACCCCAGAGAATCCAGGTGACTCCGACAATGCCCATCAACACAAAACTCATCATCAATGTGTTGAGGATATTGTGCGATCGCACAAACCCACCATAAAAGAAGGCTAATCCCGGTGTCATTAGCAATACTAAGGCTGATGAAATTAGCATAAATGCTGTATCACCTGAATTAGGAGGGGGTGCAGCAGCGGCTTCTGCAAGGGCATTTCCTGTTAATAACCCTACCAACAGAAATAGGGTTAAACACCCAATAATGACTACTTTTTTGAACATTTATTTTCGCTCCTCTGTGTCTACAATATTAGTCTTAATTAAATATAATTCGTATTATTTGCTACTTCTTTCTGTCTTTAAAGTTACTTAATGTTTAATTTTTCAGTAATTTTCACAAAAATCTGATTTATCTAACTTAAAATTTACACTAAGGTTCATTTTATTATGCAATATTTACATTTCGTTGATACTTTGCGGTTTTAAAGTTCTGGTTTCTGCTCTTTCTAAAGCAGTTAGAAGACGCGCTGCATTTTGAGATGAGCGCAGTAAATGAGTTGTTTCTAATCAACTTTCTAATTCGTCAACAGCAATAGGGGGGAGGTTTTCACCATCAGGTTGGGTAATAATCATTACTTCTCTATCTGCAACTACTTGAGCGCAGATTTCAGCTAGGTTATTACGAGCATCTGTTAGGTTTGTTTGGTTGGACATGGTGGGATTTTTCCTCATGCTGTAGCTGATATTTTTTAATATTATCAGTTAGCTTTCTAACCCGTCTGGGAATTAATTCCCAGACTCATAGCCGAAGTCCGTTAAAACGGACTCAATGATTAATTATTTTAGTCGTCTTGAGACGACTTTTGCTATTAGCCTCAGAATTCATTCTGAGGCGGTTTCTTCTAGTGACAAAGATAATCTAAAAAATGTATTTAATTCCTAGAACAGCGAAAGTTGCTTTACGTCATTTGAGCAGTGATGTGGGTAAGCATCTAAAAATAAAGCCACAATCCTATTACAATTAGAGTTTGCGGCGGCAACTACTTTACTTTTCCACTTTCTTTTACCTCCTTTAAATGGTATATATGCCTCAAAACGTTCCTCTTCAAGAGGTTTATATTTATCTGTAATTAGAGGATGATTACTCTCAAGTTTAAAACCCGACCCAACCGGATATTTTTTGCGTTTTTCGCCGTGAGCAATACTGTAGAGAATCCTACCCGTTTTGTCTATCACTAATCCATGAACATTTGTATTTTCAGAATAAACAAGTCTCGCCAAAGAAGCTTGAGCAGAAGCCCCTGTACGTTCCATGAACTCTAATACTGTAAGAGGTGAATAACCATTTTTATTTTTTACTTTTTTCAGTATTGGTGTTGGTATCAAAAGAGTTGCTGCGGCTTGATCACAAAAATCATCTTCGATCTTTTGACGAGTCTCTAAATTTTGAAATGTGTGTTCCCTAAGATATACAGCAAGCTCACCCGCTTGAATATTATCAATTTCAGCCATATCAAAAAGATGATGGCTCAATTCATGCCAGATAGTAAACTTAAATCGGTTAGGCGCAACAGTTTCATCAATTAGAATTAAGCGTTCACCTGTTGTCGGGTGCTTAATTGCTTGATTGCTGTCTCCCTTGCGAACTCGAATACCAAGACTCTTTGCAAGAGCTTCAGGATCACAAGTATATTCATGTTTAGAATGAAAGCTCTCTACATATTTCAAAAAAGCACGCCTGATATCTTCTAAATCTGGGTCTCTGTCTATCATACATCTATCTCAAAACGACGTAACATTTCTAATATAACGCCCTCCTTATATCTAAAAAAATCATCAACCAGTCCTCTGTATTTTCAGGGTATTGCCCTCTGAGGCGAATATTACAAAGCATTTTTTGCCAATCCTGTTGATTTAGTTCGGTATACTTATCTTTGTATTCGTTTATGAAGTTTTGCAAGCTTTCAGGTTGATCTTGTTTGGGGGATGACTCCCTACCTACATCAACCGTTAACTCTTCCAAACTTAAACCCAATACTTTTGCTAACCTTTCTAAAACATCAACAGTGGGGTTGGCTTCATCATGTTCAATCTTAGAAAGATATGCAACAGAGATTTCTGCCATACGAGCGACTGAACGCATGGATAGGTTCTGTTCTTTCCTAATTAGGTGTAGTCTCTGACCCAAGGTTTTAGTAGACATAACTTAGCAGATAGGTTTTCTAGCATAATTTTACAGTATATATGTACTATATACTATTTCTTTTCCTGGTAGTAAACAAAAGAAACTTTTTGTTTACTAGAGATTGACACAGCTAAAAGTATGTGTAAAACTATAGTAAGTCAAATTTATCAAAAAATTTACTGTGAGTGAACAATATGAAAAACAAGCAAACGGAACTCAATCTGAGATGTTCTAAATTTCCAGTTGAAGTAGACTGCAAACTAGAAAGAGTAATAGAGCTAACACACGCTAAAGCTACAGACATCAGCAAAGCAAGAAAGAACGGTAGTCATACTTATGAGATTAATGTCTCAAACGGATCTTGGATTATTCACAGCAAACGAGAACACGGTATCCACTACTATTATGATGTTTGGTTTCGTCCAATGACTTTATTAAAGCCCGCTTAAAAATTTTAAATAGATATTCTGAAAGTATTTTTATTAACAAAATTAAGGGCTAAAGATAATCAATGAATCCTTACCCCTTAATCTTCTCAACCAACCATCAAACCTACGCCCCTACAGATTCCTTAGCTGCATACAAAACCTCAGCCGAGATATCCTTAAACCCACGTTCACGGGCAAACTTTTCGGTATTTCGCTTCACTTTCCCGCGCACAAAACCAGGAATCTTATTCAATTCTGCTTGTCCATCTTTTGTCCAATTCAAACCAGACTCCGCAGAAATTCCTTTGGTAATTACTTCCTTTGTATCGTGTCCACCAAAGATTTCTAAAAGGTGATCTTCCATTCCCAAAGTGAAGGAATTGTAGATTAAATCCGTGATTTGATTTGTGCCTTCATAACCCATAAATGGTTTGTAACCAATGGGGAAATTCTGAACGTGAATTGGTGCTGCAATCTTAACAAAGCTTTACGCAGAAATTTCACTACTTTCAATAACTATGGTTTTCAACATAGACATGGTATAATTACAATTATTATTGATAGCAAACAATACTGTGTTAACCCCCATCCTGGTTTAACTGCGGGAAGCTACCAATATAATCGGACTTATGGTAAACTCAGACTCTTAACTTCGCTGCAATGCCATCCTCCGCGAAAAAGAGGCTAGTAATTATCTAAGTTATAAATCAATCTGTTGCCTCTGTGTATTAAAATATTGATGCAGTATTTTCTCTGGAAAAGTTGTACCCAAAAACTTCGTTTCTACATTTGTAAGATTTAGGATTAAACTGTCAGTAACCCAGCCCTAAAGGGACTGGGCTTGCAAGAGTAATCAAGCAAGCCGTGCTGACCAGACCACCCTGAGCATAGTCGAAGGGTAGCCGTTATTTGAGTCACGACACCCCGGAATGCGTAGCCCCTTCGGGGTTCAGCAGTCGCTCATGGGGGAAACCCCCAAGACCGCGCTGCTTCACTAGTTCCCTGCTCTGTCATTTGCAATTAAACAGTTTTAAGGTCACTGAAACAGTGTTGCAAGTCTAAAAAGCTCTTATAACTGGTCTAAGCTAACATTACCCCAGAAATGGGAGGCTCTTTGGAGCAAAACATTCATTATGCGTACAGAGTTGGGAATTTTGAATCGGTAATTGTCCCGTTGAAAGTACATTACAAAAGTACACCGAATTTACCAACTCCAAGGCGGTAATGAAAAAATATTCAAGGCGGTTAAAACCGCTCGTGCCGTGGCTGGTGAGCCATGTCGATAGCGTAGCGTGGCGTTAGCCATACCATCCCTCTCAGGGCTAAAGCCGCTGAGTTTCCCACTTACCGGATATTCTTATGAAATTTCCATTAGCTGCCCCCGTATTAATTGCAACTTTAACTCTATCTAGTGGTTTAGGATTAACGTCCACAGTCCAAGCCAAGCCTCCTGTAGATAATTCAGTCAATAATGTACCCGTTGATAATGCAGGGGTTAGTGATTCAGCGGTCAATGGTACTAAATTTAGTTGCGTTGCGGAAAATAATGGTAACGTGGCTACAATTGGTCAACGTCCCGGTGGACAGCCAATTCCTTTAATTATTTGGACTAAAAAGGGTGCTGATGCTTTTGGTGGCAAATATAGTCCACAAAAACGTTGCGGTATCGTCACACCAAAATTGAATAAAGCTGTAGCTGACAGTGGTGGTAGGTTAAAAGATGTCGTTTTAATGACTGGCAAGGTTAATGGTAGTACCGTAATCTGTGTAGTCTCGATGACAGATAGTGGTTGTAATAAAAACAATGTTCTGCTGACGCTGAAACCGGAAAATGCTGAAAAAGCAGAAGAAATTCTGTCCCAAATCGTGAAAATTAGCCGTGAAGGTTCGAGCGCGACTGCAATTTTAGAAACAACTGACAATCGGGTTCAAGTAAATTTAGGAGATTGGGAAAAAGCAACTATGGGTAATGCAAATCGTAAATCTGCAACTCCAAAATTTTAGTTGATTATTTTGTCAGGGTTTAGCGAAAAATACTGAACCCTGATTCCTACTTATTTTTTTGTCATTTTTTATCAATTTTCGGAAAATTATTGCATGATCAATCATATTTTTTTCTTATATAAAAAATCTTTTTTAGGATTACTCCTGACTATATTTATGAGTAAGTTTGTTCTGGACTCAAATGCTCAAGCTGTAACTTTATCTGAGCAAGATTTGAGAAATTCAGTCCAGACAATCAATGTCAATGCCTCAGAAATTGCCAAACAAGTAACTGTCAGAATTATCACTAAGTTTGGTTCTGGATCAGGAGTAATTATTAAGCGTTATGGGCAAACTTATCTAGCACTAACAAATCATCATGTAGTGGCAGATAACCCTAAAAATGGCTATCAAGTCATGACGGTTGATGGTAAGCTGTATTCAGCACGGGATAGGACTCAAGTTAAAATTGCGACCTTGGACTTGGCATTGGTAGAATTTACTAGCCAACAAAACTATCAAGTAGTAGAATTGCAGAAATTACCAAAAATACTAGAGGGAGAAAAAGTATATGCAGCAGGGTTTCCGGCCTGGAATTTTATCCGAGAAGGAAACAAAATTACCAGATTTGAAGAAACTCGTAATTGGGGAATTAGAGCTTTTCATTTAACAACGGGAAAGATCGAAATGCAACTTGCGAAAACACTTCCTGGAGGTTACCAAGTTGGTTATACTAATGATGTTAGGCAAGGGATGAGCGGTGGACCACTTTTAAATCAAAAAGGAGAATTAATAGCAATTAATGGCTTATTAAAGTATCCCTTCCAGGGGATTAAGGCTTTTACTGATGGTTCTGTACCTAATCAACAACTTTATGCAAAAATAGACTCTTTAAGTTGGGCTATTCCTATTACTAAAGTCATTGATTTTATGGAGACACAAAATCTAGTTGAGCAAAATTTACATAATTACTGAAAAAAAATCAAAAATATTGAATATGCTTTTAATAACTAATCAATTAACTAGGGTGTTTCTGGGGATATCGGCAATAACAGCAATGGCTATAACTATTCCAGTATTAGCTAACAGTGTACCTCAAGGAATCGCCGAAAATGTCAGAGAATCTATAGTCCAAATCAATAGCAAAGATAATGGTTCTCCTGGAGGTTCAGGAGTGATTATTGACGAAGAAAATAATATTTACACTGTATTAACTGCCAATCATGTTGTTTGTAGTGCCATAAAACGACCAGGGAAGATTAATTGCTCTCAAGATATCAATTACTCAATTCGTACCTACACAGGGAAAGAGTATGTTATGAAAAATCGTCAAGTTTTACAGACAGATCAAAATGGAGTTGATTTAGCAATTATTACATTTCAAGCTCCAGACTCAGAATATTATCGTCCTGTTGTTATTGAAGATAAGCCATTGGAAATTGGTACAGACATTTTTGTTGCTGGTTTTCCAGCCGTATTTGGCAGAAAAGGTGCAGATAGAGAATTTGCTTTTACAGGAGGGAGAATTGTTTTTAATCAGAATCTCCGAAATGGCTATAGTTTGGTTTATGATGCCAATACTTTGACTGGTAATAGTGGAGGAGGTGTATTTGATATTAATGGCAATCTTGTAGCCATTCACGGACTTGCAGATGCTACTAAATCGGGATTTAATGCCGGCATTCCTATTAAAACTTATTTGCAGTTAACCAAAGGGAAAGTTATCTCAAGTGACACGGAGACAATCCCCCAATCTGAGCCAGCAAAAATCTCCTCCAATGACCGAAATTTGCAGATTATTCAAAATTTCGGATACAATCCTACAGCTTGTGAACCTGGGAGACAAGTAGTATCAATTATGTTTGGCAATAAAGAATACTGTGTTGAGCCTAGACCTCCTTTAACTGGTCTAAAATACCGATATAATTCGACTACTAATCAATTAGAGCTTTTCGATGCACCAAAATCTAATGACCCTAATAACCCTAATATAGGTTTATAAGGAAAATGCCGCCAAGGTGGAGATTTTAAATTTTATTGAAAATGACACAAAAAATGTTAATGTAAATAGCTTTAAAATACCCTGTCATTTATCAATATGTCAGTCTCTATGACTATCTCTCAACTGCTTGAAGAACTTCAAGCTGAATCGGTGAATGTATCTGCGTCTACCTTAACTCAGTTGGGGATGGGGATACAAACAGATACTCGCATTTTGCAACCGGGTGAAGTCTTTTTGGCTTTGCGAGGAGAAAAGTTTGATGGACATGATTTTGTCGCGACAGCGATCGCTAAAGGGGCTATAGTTGCCATAGTTGATCATGCTTACAAAAATCCCGGTTTTCCGGTTTTGCGGGTTAAAGATACTTTAAAGGCATATCAACAAATTGCTAAATGGTGGCGTGAAAGCTTTACTATTCCTGTAATTGGCATCACAGGTTCAGTAGGGAAAACCACAACTAAAGAATTAATTTCCGCAGTTTTAGCCACAAAAGGAAAAGTTCATAAAACCTACGGGAATTTTAATAATGAAATAGGAGTCTCCAAAACCCTGTTAGAAATGGGTCGAGAAAATGACTTTGCTGTGATTGAAATGGCAATGCGAGGCAGGGGACAAATTGCCGAACTGACAGAAATTGCTAAACCGACAATTGGGGTAATCACCAATGTGGGAACTGCACATATTGAGTTACTTGGTTCAGAAGAAGCCATTGCTGAAGCTAAGTGTGAATTATTAGCAACAATGCCAAATGATGGTATCGCCATTCTTAATCATGATAACCCCCTATTAATGACAACAGCAGCGAAATTTTGGCAGGGTAAAGTTATCAGTTATGGCTTTTCTGGTGGTGATATCCAAGGAGAATTAATTGATAGTGAAACTGTAGAAGTTGCCGGCATCCGTTTACCTTTACCTTTACCTGGTCGTCATAATGCTACCAATTTTTTAGCAGCTTTAGCAGTAGCTCAGGTATTAGAAATTGATTGGCAATTATTACAATCTGGGGTCATGGTAAATATGCCCACAGGTAGAAGTCAACGCTTCACTTTAGCTAATGATGTGGTGATTTTAGATGAAACCTATAATGCCGCCCCAGAAGCCATGTTAGCGGCTTTGCAGTTGTTAGCAGACACACCAGGAAAGCGGAAAATTGCGGTTTTAGGGGCAATGAAGGAATTAGGAGAAAGATCCCCAGAACTTCATCAAAAAGTCGGGGAAATGGTCAAAAGTTTGCATCTTGATGGATTATTAGTATTAGTTGATGGTAAAGATGCGGAAATTATGGCTAATAGTGCCGATAATATATCTTGTGAATGTTTCACTAATCATACCGATTTGGTAACAAGATTAAAAACATTTATGCAAACAGGCGATCGCTTATTATTCAAAGCAGCCCATTCTGTGGGATTAGATCGAGTTGTCAACCAATTACGGGCAGAATTCACCAATTAAAAAGAGTTGAAAATTGTATTTTCAATATGTTGTCTATTTGCTATAGTTTAGACAAAACAAACTTAATTAAGTCGGTATTTTCTCAAAAATATCATCCACAAGAAAATTACATCTTTTGTAGAGATGTTGCATGAAACATCTCTACCATATAGCAAAAAACAATCTAAAATGTCGTTTAACGAATGAAAATAAACCATTAATTGTTATCAATAGCGAGACAAAAATATTTCAATAAAGTCTTATCCATTGAGATCAAAGCCTTGAATTTATGGATTATTTTTGGAAGAATCAAAAGTAAGGTTAGTCAATATCAAGTCTAATCTCATTTGTTTGATATCAAGACAATATATAATAAGGAGGAATTATCATGGCTAATATCCAAATATCTGCACTACTTCCTATCGGTTATGATTTATTTAATGATCCCGCTAGTTTTCTCAATGAACTAGCTAATGAGGAAGTACAAAATGTTATTGGTGGAGGTTATGGTGGTTATGGTAGAGGTTATGGTGGTTATAAGAACTGTTGCTGCTGGGGTTGCTGCTGTTAGTTAATTCACAGCTATTACGAATAGTCAAAATAGTAATTTTTATTTTTTATTACTATTTTGACTATTAAATTGTATTTGATCAAGACGAGATATCAAGGAGGAATTATCATGACTAATATCCAAATATCTCCACTACTTCCTGTAGGTTATAGCAATCGTGAAATTCTGACTTCTGTTGTAATTACTTACCAAAAGAAAACAATTGTGGAGAATTTTTTCGCCACATAATTACCAAAAGATTAGTTAATAAACAGGTAATTGCTAGGGATAACAAAATATAAGTTGGTGGCATAACTACACCAATCATGAACCAAGTGTAAACGTGCAGAAGCATGATACTAGCAAACAGACAAGCAAATCCAACAGATATCCACACCTGAAGCATGGGACGATTTAGGAAGGTGAGGACAATTGTGAATAAGGTTGTCAGGATATTAGCTGGAACAAGAAAGGCACAAATGCCTATACAGTTGTTGCGGGAAAATTCGATTAAGGTGTTGAAATCTAACATTAATTTTTGGGGATAATTGTAGGTTCTTATTATTAAGTTTTATTATCAATAATATCATTAATAAAATCATAGTACCTTAAAAGTGAGTAATTACGCCATTTATGTAACAATTTTTAAAGAATTAGCCTTGGCAACTAAATTTATTAATGATAGAGACGCTGTCAGAAACGTCTCTACAATGTCTCCCAGATGAAAAACTCTCTCCGATTAACCCATCAAAATCACAGTATCAATAACGTGAATCACGCCATTATCAGCATCAATATCTGCTGCTAAAACTGTGGCATTTTTTACCTCAAAACCATCATCACAATTAATTTTAATAGGAGAACCTTCCACAGAAGTTACAGTACCAAGTTTTGCTAAATCAGCCTTTGTTAACTTACCAGGCACGACGTGATAGGTTAAAATCCTTGCTAACTGAGGAATATTTTGTAATAAAGTTGTAATCGTGCCTGGGGGTAACTTAGCAAAAGCGTCGTCAGTTGGTGCAAATACGGTGAATGGACCAGGACTTTTTAATGTTTCCACTAACCCAGCAGCTTGGACAGCCGCCACTAAAGTTTTAAACGCATCATTACTAACTGCAATATCAACAATATCAGGCATTGACTTTACCTCTCATCTACCAAAGGTTCTAAAAAATAGTAAATCATGTTTAAGTTTTATTAATGACAATTCTGATAAAATATATTCTGATGATTTTCTGAATATTTTTTTATACATAAAATGGATAAACGCACTTATGCAATATTGGGGACTGGTGCATTAGGTGGATTTTATGGTGCAAAACTGCAAAAATCCGGTTTAGAAGTTCATTATCTACTCAAAAGTGATTATCAACAGGTAAGCGAACAAGGTTTAATTATTGAGTCTAAAGACGGTGACTTTACCCTTTCTCAAGTTAATGCCTATAACAATGTAGACAAGATGCCACAGTGTGATGTGGTTATAGTATCACTAAAAACTACCCAAAATCAACTTTTACCAGATTTATTACCGCCAATAGTTAAAGATGACGGGGTAGTATTGGTATTACAAAATGGATTGGGTATAGAAGCAGAAGTTGCGGAAATTGTGAATAATGTCCACGTTATTGGGGGTTTATGTTTTCTCTGTTCTAATAAAGTTGCACCAGGACATATTCATCATTTAGATTATGGACAAATTACATTAGGTGAATATACATCTAATTATCAATCAATTGGCATTACTAAAAAAATGCGAGAAATTGCCGCAGATTTTGAAAATGCCGGTATATCAATAGAACTATTAGAAGATTTACTATTAGGACGTTGGAAAAAGTTAGTTTGGAATATTCCCTATAATGGCTTATCTGTGATTCTTGATGGGAGAACCGATGAATTAATGACAGATATATATACTCGTCAGTTAGTAGAAAGTTTGATGTGGGAAGTAGTTATAGGGGCAAAAAGTACGGGCAGAATTATTCCTGAAAGTTTCGTTCAAACCATGTTAGATTACACCGTGAAAATGAAACCTTACCGCACCAGCATGAAAATTGATTTTGATGAAAAACGTCCTTTAGAATTAGAAGCAATTTTTGGTAATCCATTAAGAAAAGCAGAATTAGCAGGTGTAAATTTGCAGCAAATTCGTTGTTTATATCAACAATTGAAGTTTTTGGATATGAGAAATAGAAGTTAAATCTAAATCCTGACTCATCCTATCCAAAAAATGGACAAATAAACTATCCCCATAGGTGTTATTTAAAGGGACAAAGGCAAGAAAAAACCTTTACCCCTATGAGAATTTTGGGCAAATCAGGCAAGGCAAATAGTATTTATTCGACAACATTCTCCTTCACTAATCTTTGGTCAGATGCTACTGCCAGAAGTTCTTCCACAATATCCCAAGCTGCTGCACATTCACGAGAAGAATCGCCCTTAGTTGCACAAATTGTTCTCGCTTCTTCCCGTGCAACTTCTATTTCGTCCTCAATAAAGATACGTTTTGGATTTTCAAACAAATCACTTTTTCTGAGGATATCGGTAATTGAGATGATTCCTAACAGCTTACCTTTAATTACGGGAGCGCGACGAATACGGGTATTGGCAAACAAGCGAGCTACATACTCCACACCAAGCTCAGGATTGACGACAATACAAGGCTTAGTCATAATTTCATAAACTCGCACTTGTTTGGAGTCTTTACCGTGAGCAGCAACTTTATAGACAATATCAGTTTCACTGACCATGCCATAGGGGTCATTTTCTGTACGAGGTTCCACAATTAAAGATCGCAAACCTTTATATTTCATCAAATCCACAGCTTCCGCTACGGTTGCTGAACCACGAATTGTAATCACTTCTGTGGTCATTATGTCTTCAGCTTTCATCATCGGTTTATAAGTTCCTATCAATAGTTGGATTGAAAATTGCCTTGGGTAACTTGTGAAATGAAATGTAATAAATTTGCAAAGATCAAGTTTTATCTTTTTTCAATTTGCCCATTATTCTTGGGTAAATTAGTATGATTAACTGAGCCAAAACGATGAATTCTTGGATTTAATCTTCGTAAATTCTGGCTTCTAAAGCATTGGGAAATTCTTGACAATACATCTCAAAATAGCTTTTTGGGTTTTCCACAAAGTCACTTTTTCTGAGGATATCGGTAATTGAGATGATTCCTAATAGCTTACCTTTAATTACAGGGGCGCGACGGATGCCTGTATTGGCAAATAAGCGGGCTACATACTCCACACCAAGTTCAGGATTGACGACAATACAAGGCTTGGTCATAATTTCATAAACTCGCACTTGTTTGGAGTCTTTACCATAAGCACCAACTTTATAAACAATATCAGTTTCAGTGATCATGCCATAGGGGTCATTTTCTGTGCGAGGTTCGACAATTAAAGATCGCAAATGGCGTTCTTTCATCAGTGCTACGGCTTCGGCTACGGTTGCTGAACCACGGATTGTGACAACTTCTGTGGTCATTATGTCTTCAGCTTTGATCATGGTTAAAATCCTGAAAGTAATGGGTATGAGTCTGTGGGACTTTGATTGGGTAAATGTCTAAATATGGAGCAGATGGAAATAGATTCACTCATTTCTAAGATTTGCTGCTCAGACACTTTTGGAGAAAGATTAGATGTAGTTAATGGTTGAAAATTACTTGGTATTCCGGGTGCGTAAGCTTCAATGACACTTCCATCCAGAGAGCGCATTACCATCAGGTAGTCACAAACTGGACACTCTGTACGGATAATTTGATTCATCAAAGAATGCTTGTGAGCTAGTTTTCCATCAGTTAAAAACTGACGTTTTGCTTCACTACCGCAATTAGGACATGGAAATATATACGCTCTCTGCATGGAGAAACCCCCTCAAGAAGGTGAAAGTATTTTGTTTAAAGCTGTGGTGAATTTCTCATAGGGAACTACCCCAACAACTATTTCTGATAATTCGCCATGATTGAAAAACATAACTGCGGGAATACTGCGAATACCGTACTTTTTAGCAATGCTTTGATTTTCGCCATCACCAACATCTAACTTGACTACTTTTGCCTGATCTTTGTATTCTTGGGCCAGTTGATCCATTAAAGGAGCAACCATCCTACAAGGTCCGCACCAAGTTGCGGTGCAGTCCATGACAAACAACTCTTTCGCCTCTAAGAGCGATTCAAAGTCTGATTTTTGGATATATTGAACAAGAGTTTCATTCGGACTTTCAGAAGTAGCCATAGGTTTCTCCAGTAAAAATTAAAATTGGTGATTATGTGGTTGGGAAATGGGAAATTGTCAAGGATAAGATGGAATGTCCATGAGTTAAGTTGTTTGTTGAGGTAAAGCCAATCTCAGAAGTGCTATAACCCTGATGCCATAGAAATTTCAATCTTTTGATTTTTCTTTTATTTCGCATAAAATACTCAGGACTTTTACTTTATTTTTGTGTCATGCAGATAAAATCTGTTTTCCTGCTTTGATTAATCTTTTTCTAGCATTTAAAGTTTTTTTGTTTCCTATTAAACGAGACTTAGAAAAAGAATCTTGTAAAAACTGAGTTACTATTTCGACTGGGCGATCGCCATTAATCACAGTTAAACAACCTTGTTGGCGATAATGCTGAATTAAGGGAGTAGAATGCTCCTGATAGACTTCTATTCGCCGATAAATCACCTCATGATTATCGTCTAAGCGACCTCGTTGCAGTAACCTTTGTACCAAAACATCAATTGGGACATAAAAGCTAAAAACTTGGTCGTAAGGCCGTTCTGATAATGCAGTGTTGCCTTTAGCCCGGATTTCTAATAGTAATTGATCAAGAAGTTTCACCTGGGATAAATTACTAGGAAATCCATCCAGAATCCAACCCCGTTGGGCAGAGGAATGACTGAAGTGTTGGCGGATGATATCAAGAATGAAATCATCTGGAACTAAATCACCTCTTTCTATATACGGCTTGACTTTTAAGCCGAAAGAAGTCTCTTTAGCGATCGCCTGACGGCATATATCATCAATGGAAATATGGGGAATTTGCCATTGGCTTGACAGTGCTGCCCCCTGGGTACTCTTGCCAGCACCCGGTACTCCTAAGAAAATCAATCGCATTCAAACACCCCCTATTTCCAACTGAAAATGAGATGAAATCAACAACCAATACAATCCCCAAATATAAGATTCCTCTAGGAATAGCCAATATTTGAGATATCATATCTACAGAGGTGATTGAATTCTCAAAACTATGGCAACTGAAAAATCAAAAGACTCTTACCTGTGGGAAAAGCTAGACCAAGCCAGGAAAGCGAAAGCTGCCAGTGGCGGCTATGCCGGCTATGGTTCACCTGCTTTTGGTCAACAGTCAGTTAATGGTGAACTAGTAGAGAATCCATCTGAACAACAGATCATTGAATTAATTCGCCGTCACCACAAGTCAGGAAAATCACTTCCACAAATTGCCGCGTGGCTTAACCAGCAAGGATATACAACCAAGCGAGGCAGTCAGTGGCAACCTGTATCAGTTAAAAGGGTTTTAGACAGGCTGTATGGTAAAATACAAAGAATTTCCGGCATGGACGAAGACTGATGCCCACATTGGCTCTGATTTAGAACCACAAAGTAAAAATGTCTTCTTTGCCCTATTTGGATAGACAACTTTAAATTTTATCCCCCATTTACCTTTTAATCGTTAAACCCTTTATATGTAAACTGTTTCCTCGATTTATCCTTTACATCCCTCATATCATAACTGAAATTTGTAGAAATAATATGTATATGACAAAAAACTTTACAAAACTTTATAAATTAACTTTATCAGCTATTGTCAACCATGCAAATTGATGACCCACTCATTGGCGTTCCCTGCTTAGAAGAGGCGATAGATAGGCATCCACTGGTTGTTGCGCCCCATACTTCCCTAATTAATGTTGTGAATTTAATGAATCAGACGCGAGGTAATAGTTGTTTATTACCTGATTTTGATTCAGCAATTGGCTTTAGTTCCATGGGAGGTACGCGTTCAAGTTGTATTTTAGTCATGGAAGAAACAGAAATACTGGGTATTTTCACAGAGCGAGATATTGTCAAACTTACAGCGGCGGGTAGAGATTTTGCTGATGTGAAAATAGCTGATGTCATGGTGCATCCAGTCATAACCTTAGCGGAAACTGCATTTCGGGATATCTTTGCCGCACTGTTTTTGTTTCGACGATATCGCATTCGCCACTTGGTGATAGTCAATGCAGAGGAACAACTCGTGGGGATTGTCTCCCCAGAAAGTATTAGACAAATTTTGCGCCCCACCAACTTGCTGAAAATGCGGCGGGTGTCAGAAGTAATGACAACTCAGGTAATTCATGCACCACCTACAGCCTCCGTACTCAGCTTGGCGCAGATGATGGCGGAAAATCAAGTTAGTTGCGTGGTGATAGTCAAAACAGATTCCTGGAACGATGTCTTATCAGCCTTTAAACCAGTAGGAATTGTGACAGAAAGAGACATCGTACAATTTCAAGCATTGGGATTAAATTTGGCTCAAATTGAGGCAAAAACAGTGATGAGTACACCCTTATTTTTGCTAAGTCCAGAAGATTCCCTCTGGTCTGCCCATCAAGAAATGCAGCAGCGACGAGTGCAGCGATTAGTTGTATCCTGGGATTGGGGAGCAAAGTTAGCTATCGTCACTCAAACCAGCTTGTTGCGAATATTTGATCCACTGGAGATGTATGGAGTCATAGAAACATTACAAATAACTGTAGCTCAATTAGAAACCGAAAAAGCTAAATCTTTCCATAACCAAAGTAACTCCACCGAACTACCTCTACAGCCAGACTTAAAGCAGATACAGAAACAACATATAGTTGCTGACGAAAACTTAGATAACTTGATTGCTACTGTGCAAAGCCGGATAGAACATTTGATCAAAAACCCTGATTTATCCACAGAATTACAGCAAATGTATTTAGGTTTAGCGACAACGGAGATGGAAAAAATCCGCCATTGTCTTCATAGCTGAAAAAATATATAGGACTATTGGGCGTTGCTGATTAAGAGTATGATTTTGTTTCACGCAGAGGCGCAGAGAGTAAGAGTTTGAAATCATTGATTTTTCAATTTCATACCCTAATTCAGCAACGCCGACTATTGTTTAGTAAGCATTCTAAAAATAAGATGCGTTTGCCCTGGGTTCTGGAACTAGCTCTTCATTAGATTCCATATCAGTTACTACATCTTTTACTAAATCTGTAATACCTTTGAGTGTAGCATTCTGATCTTTATGAAGATAAGACAGACTGGGAAATTCAGCACACAATCCCACGAATTCTTGATCTTCTTCCGACCAAGTAACTTTATATGTGTAGTGGGTATAGTTAACCATCTTCCATTTCCTCAATTTTTTTATAGGATAGGTAAGATGCTTATGATTAGCATTAAATAAATAATAGTATCAATATTAATACTATGTCAATGGGAGCGTTAAACTAATTTGAGGTATAAAATCACAAAACCTCTATTCATAACCATTTACCAGATACAGCAGATTCCGCTCTAATGAGGTACAAACTTGAATTATGAAACTCTTGTAGTGCGGGCATCTTGCCCGCTGGATATGTACCTCATCACACCGGAAAGTGCTGTATTATTCAGAATAATCACTACCAGAACCAAACTTCCATTTATCTATTAACCGATGCCAATAATATCGGTTTTCTGGTGATAGATTATTAACTAATATTTCTAATCTTGGACTTAGAGAGAACAAACTAGTATACACAATTAAATTCACATAATGTAACATCCAATCCAACAAACTCAATAAACCAACTTGGGGAATGATTTTCGCAACTAATAAAGGATGAGATAAACCAGTTTTTAACAAAGTTTTTGTTAACGCCCCAAACTGGACAATATCTTGTAAAAAAGGTTTTAAAGCAGGTGTTCCTAACTCCTGCATTTGCACAAATACAGCAGAGAGTAATTGGTTAATTTGATTGGGTTCAATTTTTTGATTTACACCTACACTCATAGCTTTTTGAAATAACCAAGTTACACTTAAACTCGGTTGATAGGGTTGCAATATTGCTAAAGATTGGGCAGATAATTGATCAGTTTTTAATGCTTCTTCAATTCCTAAAGTTAGCCTTTGTAAATGACGTACCATAGCCCCAAAACCACCAAAACTTAAAGGTGATTGATTACCGCTACTATCTCCCACTGGGAGAATCCGATTCCAAGGGGTTTGCAGAGGACTTTGACGATAACTAGGAAAGAAACCAAACAACGCCCTTTGAAAATTTAGGCGATTAATTTCCACACCTTGATATTCTGGTAACAAGCGTAAATATTCGTCAAATAAAGTTTCTAAACTCAACCGTTGTGGATCTGCATCCATATAGGTAAATAAATATGTAGTTCTTCCGTCTTTTGCGGGAAATGCTTCCCAAAAATATTGACATTGATTTTCCAAAGCTGTGAAAGATAACAACAAGTCTCCTGAGTTATTTTCTGGATATCCTTTAGCACAAGTTCCCACAACTAAACAAAGTGCATCTGGTTTTTTTCCTTGACGCGCTTGTTGGCTAATGGGAGAAAGATTTCCCATAGCATCTAGTAACAATTTTGCAGTAAATTGATTATTGACTATGACTCCATTTGGGTGAACTACAATATCGCTAAATGGTGTATTTTCAAATAACTTTCCTCCAAGCTTAAGAAAGCGGGTTTTTAAGGTTTCGAGGAGATAAATAGGATTGACACCAATGTTAAGAACATCTTCTACCCAAACTTCTGTACCTCCTTGAAAGCTAACTCTTGCGGGGTTATATTCAGTGACGATAGCTTGTGCTAATTCGTCTGCTGTCAACAATTCCAATTCCCGAAATACTTCTAACTCTTTGCGAGAAATATTCCATTCCTGTTCTCTTCCGCGCAAAATTCCCCTTTCTAGTAAGGCTACGCCCACACCACGTACAGCTAAAGCGCAACCAATCAAAATTCCTAAAGTTCCACCGCAAATAATCACATCAAATTCTACAGATTCTAAATTTTCGGGATTTTCTGTAACTACGTTGGGTATGGGTGCGTTACCTTTTCGCAATAATGTTAATATGCTGTCAGTACGACGCAAGCCGCCTAAAACATCGCCTGGGAGTTGGGAAAGAATTTCTTCGGTTAGGGACATAATTGTTGATTTTAAGCAAAGTTCTATATATTGATACTATCTTTGCTGGATACATAAACCTGTTTATAGTTTATGGCAATCTAGATATATAAGTCTCTCAATAACTTAATTTGTAGGAAATACTTATGAACCGTTCTCAGATAGTTGCGATTATTACAGGGGCAATTTCTATTCTACTAGCGATCGCATACCTAATCGTTGTCCAAATTATTGATTATCGGGATATGAAGCCAGCGCCCGTTAGTCAACTCAGCCCAGTCGTAATCATTGCGTCAAGTAATTTACCCAATTTGCAACTTGACATAATTGCTAAAGTGTGAATTTGATCGGGGTGGAAAATACCGCCCCTATACTATAGATACTATAGACAAATACAATCCATAGACTCAAAATAATAGTTACCATTTAATAATTCAATCTATTGAAATATAAGAATTCTTTACAGAAAATATCGTGAATTTGTCTAATTAGGTAATTCTTTTTTGGCACAGATAAAGGTAAGCTATTTCTAACAATATTAAATAAAGATAAATTTTCATTGTCTGTCATCACTAAGTTGATAGGGATCAACGCTACTTGGTGTGTTTTCTTTAATTTTTGCTGCAAACTATAGAGGTAATTTAATGGATCAGTATTTAGTAGACACTGTTTGGCTAATTCCGGTTTATGCTTTGATAGGTGGGCTTTTAGCTATACCTTGGTCGCCGGGAATCATTCGCAAAACTGGTCCTCGACCGGCGGGATATGTCAACGTGGTGATGACCTTTATCTCCTTTTTCCATGCCGTCTTTGCTTTCTTTGCTATTTGGAATCATCCAGCTAAAGAAGTATTTATTCCTTGGCTATCAACAGCAGGTTTAAATCTGACTATTAATTTAGAACTTTCTGCTGTCAGCATCGGGGCAGTAATTATTATTACCGGCTTGAACTTGCTGGCGCAGATATACGCTATTGGTTACATGGAAATGGACTGGGGTTGGGGACGCTTCTTTTCCTTATTAGGATTATTTGAAGCTGGTCTTTGTGCTTTGGTTTTGTGTAACGATTTATTTTCCACTTATGTAATTCTGGAAGTCCTCACATTGGGAACTTACCTATTAGTAGGTTTGTGGTTTAGTCAGCCTTTGGTAGTGACTGGGGCGCGTGATGCTTTTTTGACTAAACGGGTGGGAGACTTGTTTTTATTAATGGGTGTGTTGGGACTGTGGACACTCTCAGGAACTTGGAATTATACAGAGTTAACTGCATGGGCGGCCACGGCGAATGTTGACCCGACAATTATTACTTTAGTGTGCTTGGGGTTAATAGCTGGACCTATGGGTAAATGCGCCCAGTTTCCTTTGCATTTGTGGTTAGATGAGGCGATGGAGGGACCTGTTCCCAGTACAATTTTGCGGAGTTCGGTGGTAGTGGCCAGTGGGGCATGGGTGTTAATTAAATTACAACCTGTGTTTAGTTTATCACCTGTGGCATCTTCGGCGATAGTGGCGATTGGGGCGGTGACAGCGATTGGTGGGGCGTTAATTGCGATCTCTCAAATTGACATCAAACGCTGTTTATCCTATTCTGTCAGTGTTTACATGGGGTTAGTATTTATTGCGGTAGGCACACAGCAGAACGAAGCCGCATTATTATTAGTTCTCACTCATGCCGTATCCGCTGCATTATTAGTTATGAGTACCGGGGGCATTGTTTGGAATAGTGTTACCCAAGATGTTACCCAATTAGGTGGATTGTGGTCACGTCGTCCCATGTCCGGGATAGCATTTATTGTCGGTACATTGGGTTTAATTGGTTTTCCCCCTTTAGGTAGTTTTTGGGCATTATTTAAATTAGCTGATGGGTTATGGGAAACACATCCGACTTTAGTAGGAATAGTAATTTTTGTTAATGCCTTAACTACATTTAGTTTAACTAGAGAATTTGGTTTAATCTTTGGTGGTAAACCCAAACAAATGAGTGAACGTTCTCCTGAAGCTATTTGGTTAATGGTGTTACCAATGATGATTTTATCTGGCTTTGTTTTACACCTGCCTTTAGTGTTGCAAAGTTTGTCATTACTTCCAGACTGGGCAACATTAAATAAAGACGTAGCCCTGCTATTAATTTGGTCAAGTATCTTCGGCTGTAGTATTAGTAGCATCATCTATTTAGGCAACATTCCCAAACCAATTCGTTTACCCTGGCAAGGTTTACAAAATTTATTTGCTTACGATTTTTACACCCCTCAAATTTACAAAGTTACCATTATTTTCGGCGTTGCCCAACTTTCTAAATTTGCCGATATGCTGGACAGATTTGTAATAGATGGTATTGTCAACTCTGTGGGTTTATTCTCTCTATTGGGTGGTGAAGGCTTGAAATATAGTAACAATGGACAAACTCAATTTTATGCCTTAACAGTTCTGTTAGGAGTCGGTTTTTTAGGTGCTTGGGTGACATGGCCTTTCTGGGGAATTCAGTTCATGAATTTAATTTTCTAAATATCTATGATTTAGATTGCTGATAATAATCTACCCCACAGCGGGGGGAAGAAAAGGATAAACTTTTGATATTGGAGGTGGTTGGGGATGGGGTTCTTGTATCTCACTCAATCGAGAACCGCTATATTACCAATTACCAATTACCAATTACCAATTACCAATTACCAATTACCAATTAATAAATATGTTGAGTGTTTTAATTTGGCTACCAATTATAGCCGCTATAATCATCGGTTTTTATCCAGCAAAAAATGTTCCTGCAAGTCAGATTCGGTTAGTATCTTTAATCGTCACAGGTTTAGTTTTGCTGTGGAATATTTTCATTTTGTTAAAATTTGATATCAGCAATCCAGGGATGCAGTTTACAGAATATCTACCTTGGAATGAAACATTAGGTTTAAATTATCAGTTAGGAGTTGATGGATTATCAATATTAATGTTGGTATTAAATAGCTTCCTCACTTGGATTGCTATTTACAGCAGCAGCAAAGATACAGAACGTCCTCGGTTATTTTATTCCCTGATTTTGTTTGTTAGTGGTGGCGTTGCTGGTGCTTTCTTATCAGAAAATTTGCTTTTGTTCTTCCTATTTTATGAATTGGAATTAATTCCCTTTTATTTACTAATCTCCATTTGGGGAGGAGAAAAACGAGCCTATGCGGGCATGAAATTCCTGATTTATACAGCCATTTCTGGGGCTTTAATTTTAGCCACATTTTTAGGCATGGTATGGTTAACAGGTTCTCATAGTTTTGCCTTTGATGCTGTGGCGACTCAAAACATTTCTGCGGGAATGCAATTAGTATTATTAGCAGGAATAGTTTTAGGTTTTGGCATTAAGATTCCTTTAATTCCTTTCCATACTTGGCTACCTGATGCTTACGTTGAAGCTTCTGCACCTATCGCTATTTTGCTAGGTGGAGTCTTAGCAAAACTGGGAACTTATGGACTATTACGATTTGGCTTGGGAATGTTTCCTCAAACTTGGCAGATTATCGCCCCAACTTTAGCAATTTGGGGGGCAATTAGCGCGATTTATGGGGCAGTTGTAGCGATCGCCCAAACAGACATAAAACGCATGGTAGCATATAGTTCTATCGGCCACATGGGCTATATTTTACTAGCAGCAGCAGCCGCCACGCCTTTAGCATTAGTTGGTGCAGTCGCCCAAATGTTTAGTCATGGAATTATTCTCGCTATTCTCTTCCATTTAGTCGGAGTTATTGAAACCAAAGTTGGGACAAGAGAATTAGATAAACTTAGTGGTTTAATGAGTCCTATTCGCGGTTTACCATTAATTAGTGCCTTGCTGGTTTTAAGTGGCATGGCTAGTGCTGGTATTCCCGGTTTAACAGGTTTCATTGCGGAATTTATTTCCTTTCAAGGCAGTTTTTCCAGCTTTCCCATTTCCACAATTTTATGTGTAGTAGCATCTGGTTTAACCGCAGTTTATTTTCTTATTCTTCTCAACCGTACCTGTTTTGGCAAACTGCAAAATAACCTAGCCTACTATCCCAGAGTATTATGGAATGAAAAAGTTCCCGCGCTAATTTTGGCATTCTTAATTATCTTTTTGGGAGTACAACCCACCTGGTTAGTGCGTTGGAGTGAAACCACAACTACCGCTATGGTAGCGGCAGTTCCCACTATCGAAAAAACCGTAATTGCCTTGAAGTAGTTATCTCGTTCCCAGTCTCCGACTGGGAATGCTATCACAGAGGCTCTGCCTCTAATTCTAATATTATTGAAGGCAGAGCCTTCTAGAATTCATTCCCACACAGAGTATGGGAACGAGAAGAAAACTGTTCCGCAATCAAAAAAATTTTATTAACCAAAACAAAAATATTATGGTACAAACTCCAGCTAAACCAAATACAAAAATCCCACCTTCAAAACACGAATTTGCAGAAATTATTCATCGTTTAGAAGCTGGCGGTTCAATGTTACCAGATACTCCAGAAAACTTAATGCAAATTATCGGTATTTATAAAGCTTATGCTGTACCAATGGATTTCTATTGGCGAGACTTACTTTATATTGCCGAAAGAGTATTTTTAGATCCTTTGCCAGCTTTTAAATATTTCCTACCCCAAGAATATTTAGACTTACATAATCACTATGCCGGGGATGATGCTGATTTAAGAATTTGGCGAGGTATAGCCACTGCACACCCAGAACTTTTGGCATTTATGGAAAAGGGTGAAACTACCAAAATGCCGAAAATTTTCCATCATTTATTCCATGACAGAATTAACATGGAATTTGCGGAAGCCTGTATGCAGGCTATGTTTTGGCATCGCAAAATGTATGCACCTGTTAATCAATTTGATGCCTATTTAGATTCCGAAGAATATAAAGCTAATGCTGATAAAGCCATTAAAGCTTATTTTCGGAAAAACCCCCTCATGTCGGGACTTTATAAACTGTTTCCTGATATGTTTTTGGAACAGTGCCGGATGATGTCCTATTATTCTAATTTAGGACTTTTTTGGGAAGTCATGGCACCAGTATTTTTTGAAATGTCAGATATTTATGATGAAGGTGGTTTCAAAAGTGTACCTGATGCCATGAATTTTCTCATAAATGGTATATTTGCTATTGCAGGTCGTCCGATTTATCATCATGTTTATATTGATGGTGAATGTTATGAAATCATCCCCAAATCTAAAGGTTTTACTTGGCTATATGAAGCCGCATTACCCTATGTAGAAGCTGTTTTTTATCGCACAGCACCATTTAGAGGGACAAAGTCTTATAATGCCCAAGCAGGACAAGTTCCAGAAGATCAAAAAGACTTCCATTATGGGATTCTTTACGCTGATGTTTTTCCTGTGGGTACAGCCGGAATTCCGCCAACATTATTAATGCAAGATATGCTGCACTTTTTGCCTCAATATCTTGTTGATTATTACCAAGAACATTGTCGAGGAGAAGAGGATATTTTGATTCAATTGGGGATTACTTTTCAACGTTCGATGTATAATGTCACATCGGCGGTAATTCAAGCTTTAAGAACTGCCCTGTTGTATCCTTTAGATGATGAAAATCCCCAGCATTTACAAGCAAATCGGGAATTTTTTGAAATGCAGCTAAATCGCTTTACTCGCACTGATTATGGTATGCGTGATGCAGCGAGATTACGGAACATTCAAAGACAGGATTATAGATAAATGGCGTTGCTGATAGCCTGCGTGGCGTAGCCATATTGAATTGAGGTATGAAATTCCCAAATTTAACCTTTATCTTACCTTTGCGCCTTTGCGCCTTGGCGTGAGACTAAAATTCATACCCTTAATCAGCAACACCGATAAATTATTGTTTTTACCCGCCTTTTTTCTCTGAATAACTTTGAGAACTAAGAAAGAAGCGGGTAGAGATTTTTTAATACCTCATGTCCTTGTCAGTGATTTTTACAACCACCTTTACCATGATGGTGGTCGTGATCTTTTCCATGAGAGCAGCCCTGGAGGTCTTGCTGCATGAGGTTTTCACTCATTGGTTTTAAAGACTCATCTGCGGCTTTCAAGCCTATCCATGCGTCAATTTTCTCGACATCAAAGCCTACTTCTCTTTTATCCCCTACTTGGATCAAGGGACGACGGATTAATAAGGGATCTCTCAGCATCATGACCAAGGCATTTTCAGCGGTGATGTTTTCGGGATTCACCTCTCCTGATTTTACACTAGGCGCAGCTTTATTGAACCATTCTATGACAGGGCGATCGCCAAAAAATGACCGCAATTTTTCCACTGTCCAAGGTTCTGTTAATAGGTTATATACTACTACTTCATGACCTGCTGCTGTTAGCAAAACTTTTTGCTTTGTACCACCTTTACAGCCTGGTTTTTCATAGAAAATTACTCTGGCCATTGCTGTTTCTCCTATAAGGTTATAGTTGGATGTTTGGATAGGAAATAATTAACCGCAGATGAACGCAGATAAACGCAGATGGAAGATGATTATTTTGATTGATAGCTAACACTTAGATCCCCGACTTCTAAGATTAATTATTCATTTATTGACAATATCTAAAAAGAAGTCGGCGATCTTATTTTCTATAATATTTATCAGCATAATCTGTTATTTCTGTTTTTGCCACTATCTTTAAAATTTTTTAGCACTGTGATTAGTTACGTCAAATTCAAATCTCTGTTTTGGGTTTGTTTCTCCATAAATATTAAATGTTACTGTTGGTTCTTTACCAATGGCTTGAACTTGATGTATTGTCTCAGGTGTAAAACTGATAAGATCACCACGGGATAAATTTACTTCGCCTGTTTTTTCAATTTTATCAGGAAATTCTGGATGAGAACTCCGTCGCCAAAAGGTGTTTTTTTCCTGACCTTTTAAAATTGCGACTACTCCCCATGTTCCATGATTATGAATATTAGAAGTTGTTCCTGGTGCAAATGTTACTGTTTGTACAGTTAGGGGAAATCCTAATTCATCATATAATAGTAGAACCGAGATTCCCGTTTTTAGATCAGGTTGTAAAGATTGACTTTGTACCCAATAGGAATTAATAATTAATCGTCTTACCAACATTCTAATTTCTGGTAGTCGTGTTGATTCATCTTCAACATTTTTGAGGATATCTTCGACTTCAGTTAAAAAGCGATACAGACGATAATTATCACGCAATAAATCCCATGATCTTGCTGATTTACAAACTTGATATTGTCCATTTTCAGCAACAAATAAATCCTGACCTTGCATAAATTTTAAAATATTGACTGTGCAGAATTAGGTAAAAAAATGATAGGAGGAGAGGTTTGAGGCATTTTAGTTATAGGAGTTATTGGAGATGTAGGCATTCCCGGTAGAATCACAGTATTCTGGTTAGAAAATGACGATATTAGCTGGGAATTTGAGTTGAAAGATAACCAATTATTCATGATTCGTAATTTGCTGATTGCTTGTGGTTGTCATTTGTAGGGGTTTTTCCCTATTTCCAGATTTAATCATCTACTTCTGGTGGACGAGTTAAAATATCTAGAAGAATACCAGCACCAAAATCATTTTTGTCATCAATACCTTTTATTCTGATACTGATTTCCTTTGCTTTTTCTATGTTTCCTAGTTTAGCTAATACCAAACCAGAAGCAGCATAAGCAGTTAAGTACAATCTGATTTGAGATTCTTCGTGACGTTTAACTAGGATAGGTTTAAGTTCTTGCCAATTATCAGGTAGACTTTCCGCTTTTTTTATTTTAGCGGTTATTTTCTCTGCTGTTGTCAGTGCTAAGACATAATTATTTTTGTAGTAAAAATATCTATAAGCTGCAACTAAAACATCTGTGTTATCTCCTGTTTTAGCTAACGCTTGCTGCATATATTTTGTAGATTCTTCTGTATTTTCCCAAGTCTGTGCAGCTAATATTAATAATTCTTTGACATCATCTGCTACATCAAACCATGAAAAGCTATTTGTATCAATTTGCATAATAGGTAATTAATCCCATTTGTTCTGGAATATTGGGGATTTCCCATATTTACTATTTAACAGTTAAAATTATATTTATTTAGATAAATTTAATTATTTTATCACTTTGGTAAAATGAGAGAAAATAACGTAACGATTCATTTTTGTACCTGTCGCTGTTGCTGAAAACGATCTAAAATTTGATTTACAAATGTTTCACCGTCCATAGGTGCTGTGTGTTCTGAAATCGCAATAGCAGCATCAATTTTTTCGCGCACTTCCTTAACCCATGCTGTCTCAGAACGATCATACTCATCTAGCAACTTGAGAGCGATTTCTAGAACTTCTTCTACAGAATGGTATTTTCCAGTTTGCAGCTTTGTTTCAATAAAGCTTTCTTCCTTAGGTGTGAGACTAATGCTCATAGTAAATTTTGATTAACTTGGCTATACATAATAACTATTGTAATATAATTCCAAAAATTTAATTATTCTCAAGGCGTTAGTGAAGATTACCGAAGGTATCGCACTTACTCTACATCAGAAATGCGTTAGCGAAGCGCACCGAAGGTATCGCTCCTAACTCTATATCAGAAATGCGATCGCTCTTCTGTTTACTGTTCATATTCTGTAACTGTATGAGAAAGATTACCATCATCATCAAAAGTTGATTGATGACCACAAATGTGGCAAAAATATCGTTTGAAATTCCTACTACCGAATATAAATTCTTCTAACTTCAAATTTTTTTCATTATGACAAGTTGTACACACAGTATCATTTGAACCTCGTAAATTCATCGACTGTTTAACATTGATTTGAAGAAGTTTTATTCCAACTTCTACAGATTTAGAAATGGCTGTACACCAATCTAAAAAGTCTTGCTCTTTGAAAAGTAGCCCACTCCAAGCATTTTTGTGAACTCCTTTATGTATTAAATACTTTTCCCCACCATGTATGCTGCCATTTAGCTGTTCATACAGGTTAGACACATTTATATTTAGTTCATTAGTTATTAAGCCCGACTTTTCCAACCTATTCAAAAGTCCATCTTTTCCTCGTAGTTGTGGGGTACGATAGTTATTAGATCGCCACTTTTCAAACTCATTGGGTTGATCACAAAAATGAACGGGTAAAACTGCGTTTTCTAAAAATCCACGAAGTATCTGAAATGATTGTTTATAATATAATTGAGCAGCCATTTCTACACAAGCACCTATATCTGTACTTGCTTCAAGTAAATGGGCTTGTGAAAAAAACGCACTATCAGCCAGTATATTGCTATAAACATTCTCCCAAGCTACAAGATACTTCAACGTTTTCCCGAAAATTTTATTGTACAAGAAGTAATCTGGAGCAATTTTTTTATATGTCCGAGCAGCCGCAGGTGCTGGAACTGAGTTCATGGTATACACAGTAAATTTTTCAGCCAATATACTACTTGCATCTATTCCTTCTTCAAGCCTCCGATCAGTTATATTCTTTCTTGTACTCTCATCAAGATGAAATATCTCACCTTCTTTTGAGAGAATGAAAGCAGATTCGTTGTAAAGTTCACTTAAGAATGCAGCTAAATCACCACTAGTAGTTGCTACTTCTGTCCAAGTAGTTAGTGATTCATTAGAAAAATTAAGTAGTGAAATTGCTTTGTCTGTAATTACATCTTTGGAAACAGTAATTACCATAGTTTGAGATTTTATTTTTCTTTTCTGTAACATAAGCAACACTCTCATCTGGTAAAAATATTTGCTTTATATAGCTTATCAAAGCAGATTGACATTAACCTTATGCGTTTCTGATTTTTGATAAAATCTAAAAAACCGCAAACTCCGTATATTTCCTAACTTCAGGAGCTTTAAACCCTAAAATAATATGTCCTTTTGGTATTCCCCCAGCAACCAAATCATTAGCAACCCCCTCCTCAGTGCCATCATGTTGAATCCAAACCTTACCATCAATTAAATCAAGATGTAATAAAGTTCCATATATCCGATAACCATTTTTCCAACCAGTTTCTACTAATAAATAACGATCATTTTTCTCATCTAACACCAATTCAACTTTAACTTGTTCATCATTGCCAAGAAAATCAGCATATTCTTCAAGAATTTTTTTAATGATTTGACGATATTGATTAGTTAAGGAATCCATTTGACAATTACCTCCTGTTCAGCATCAAAACTAAATAAACGAATTACACCATCTTCAATTAAAGTTTGACCAGCTTCTTCTTCAAAAACTGTTTTACAAGTGCTTTCACTCACAGCCAGAAATAACTTATATTCAGGATAATAACGTGCTAATAAATGATCATATAACACAAATTGACCAACAGCGTCTTCCAGGTCTTTCATATCCTAAGGACGAGTAAAACTTTTCACCTCAACAGCTATTTTTTCTGTTTCTCGTTCTGCTGCTAATAATCTTTCAGCACCTAAATCAACAAATAGATTTTTACCTCTTCCTAAACGAATTCGTAAAGGGTCATGGATAATTTTCCAACCATCTTTGATAAGTGCATTTTTTACAGTATTGTGATAGATGTCTTTAGCTGGCATAGTATTTATTTTATCAACATAATTTAACAAAGTAATCTCAACTCTATCAAGTAATACAATTATATCATAATTCATGCTGAGGCAAGCTTTTCTATAACCAGTATCAAAAAATTGTTATTGCTTTAACAGAAACTTTACGAAAAATGCAGGAAATTGATAGAATTATTCCAGGTTTTCCAATAATCTAAGTAGATGAGTTTCACGCAAGGAAACCCAACATTTTCCAAACTTTGTTGGGTTGCGCTATCGCTTAAACCAACCTACAATTTTATTAACTAAACCGTATTGGAGTAAATAGCGTAAATATTAATTCCCTATCTACATTGCAAACCCAAAATATCCCCCATTTACCCCTCTCCCCTCATGGTGCAAAAATAATATTAGGAAACAATATTACACCAGAACAAATAGCAATACCTATTGCACCTACTCCCACAACAATGTTTGGACCCCGTGCAGCTTGTTTATTATCACCAACGGGACCATTATGGGTAGCAGATACAGGACATCATCGTTTATTAGGGTGGCGAAATTTACCCACAAAAGATCATCAACCTGCTGACTGGATAATAGGACAACCTGACTTTTTTCATGAAGGACAAAACGCTAAAAGAACACCAGGAAAATCTACATTTAGTGTCCCTACAGGTATTTGCAAATGTGGTCATGGTTTAGCCGTTGCAGACGCTTGGAATCATCGCATTCTCATCTGGTATAATATCCCTACAGATAGTCATATTCCCGCAGATTTAGTATTAGGACAATCTAACTTTATTGATAATTTACATAACCGAGGAAATCAACAACCTGCGGCAAATACTTTACATTGGCCTTATGGTATTTTCTATCATCAAGGTAAGTTATTTGTAGCTGATACTGGCAATCGTCGCTTATTAATTTGGAATCAATTACCCACAGAAAATGGACAACCTGCGGATATAGTTTTGGGACAACCAGATATGATATCACGCAATGAAAATGGGGGTGGTTCTCCCACTGCTGCTAGTATGCGTTGGTGTCATGATATCACCCTTTGGGAAGATAATTTAGTTGTCACAGATGCAGGTAATAATCGGGTTATGATTTGGGAAGGAATTCCCACAGCAAATAATGCCCCTTGTGCAGTGGTTTTAGGACAAAAAAACTTCAATTTTGTGGAATTGAATCAAGGTGTTTATTTCCCTAGTGCCAGTAGTTTAAGTATGCCTTATGGGGTAGATATTGCAGGGGATTGGTTAATAGTTGCTGATACAGCTAATTCCCGTTTGCTAGGATGGAAAAAACGAGCATCTATTTTATTATTGCAGGGTGCTAATGCTGATGGTGTGATGGGACAAGATAACTTTACAAATAAAAGTGAAAATCGGAATTTTGGACTACCAACACGACAAAGTTTAAATTGGTGTTATGGAATTAAGGTTTGTGGTGAGAATGCGGTAGTTGCTGATTCTGGGAATAATCGCGTTTTGATTTGGAAGTTTTAATTATTTCGCGCAAAGATACAAAGGAGCAAAGACGCAAAGATGAGAATAGAAGAAATTCGGGTTTGTGGTATTGTGCAAGGGGTGGGTTTTCGTCCTACTGTGTATCGTTTGGCGAAGGTTTTTGGTTTGAAAGGTGATGTTTGTAATGATGGTGAAGGGGTGTTAATTCGTGTTTCTGGGAGTGAGGAGGAAATAGCGGAGTTTGTGAATCAATTATATCAAGAATGCCCTCCTTTGGCAAGAATTAATGAGGTGATTAGAAGTCCATATTTGGGGGAGTTTGATTTTAATGATTTTGTAATTTCTCGCAGTGTTAATAGTGTGGTGAAAACGGAAATTTCTCCTGACGCTGCAACTTGTCCCCAATGTCAAAGGGAGATTTTTGATCCTTTTAGTCGTTATTTTCGTTATCCTTTTACTAATTGTACTCATTGTGGTCCAAGGTTGAGTATTATTCGGGCTATTCCTTACGATAGAAATAACACTAGCATGGTGAATTTTTCAATGTGTAAGGAATGTGAAAAGGAATATCAAGATGTCGAAAATCGTCGTTTTCATGCCCAACCTGTGGCTTGTTTTGAATGTGGACCGCGTGCATGGTTAGAAAGGGCTGACGGTAAACCTGTTATCTCTGATATGTTTTCTATGTTAGATGATGTGGATGCTGTTTGTACTTTATTACAAAAGGGTGAAATTGTTGCTATTAAAGGTTTAGGCGGTTTTCATTTAGCTTGTGATGCCACTTTAGAAAATGCAGTTTTAAAACTCAGAAATCGTAAACAGCGTTATCATAAACCTTTGGCTTTAATGGCAAGGGATATTAATATTATTTCTGAATATTGCTATATTAATGAGTTGGAAAAAGAATTATTAACAAGTCCTGCTGCACCTATTGTTTTATTAAATATTAAAGATAATAGTAAATTAGCATCTGACCTAGCCCCAGGACAAAATACCCTGGGTTTCATGCTACCTTATACGCCGTTACATCATTTAATTCTCAGAAGAATGAAAGTACCCATAGTTTTAACTAGTGGGAATATTTCTGATGAACCACAATGTAGAGATAATGAAGATGCAAAAGATAAATTATCAAAAATAGCTGATTATTTTCTTTTACATAATCGAGATATTATTAATAGAGTAGATGATTCCATAGTTAGAGTTATTGATAATCAAATACAAACCCTTAGACGTGCTAGGGGATATGCACCAGCACCGATTAAATTACCACCTGGATTTGAGAAAATACCGCCAATTTTAGCCATGGGGAGTGAGTTAAAAAATACCTTTTGTTTATTAAGAGAAGATGAGGCGATTTTATCACAACATTTAGGAGATTTAGAAAATGCGGCTGCTTTTAATGCTTATCAAGAAATATTGAATTTATATCTCAATTTATTTTCCCATAAACCAGAAATAATTGCTATTGATAAACATCCAGAATATCTATCATCTAAACTTGGCAAAGAACTAGCAACAGGTAACAAAATTAAATTAGCAGAAATTCAACATCATCATGCCCATATAGCTGCTTGTATGGCAGAAAATCAAATTTCTTTAGATACAAAACCCATTTTAGGAATAGCATTTGATGGGTTAGGGTATGGTGAAGACGGTACACTGTGGGGAGGAGAATTTTTATTAGCAGACTATCAAAATTTTCAACGTTTAGCCACATTTAAACCTATGCCCATGATAGGAGGAAAACAGGCAATTTATCAACCTTGGAGAAATACATACTCTCAATTAATTAATGCTTTCACCTGGGAAGAACTTAAAGAAAAATATAGTGATTTAGAAATAATCAAATTCTTAGAACATAAAAACCCTAGACTACTCAATCAAATCATAGAAAAAGGTATTAATTCACCCGTAATATCATCAGTAGGAAGATTATTTGATGCAGTTGCAGCCGCCATAGGTATTTGTCGAGAACAATGCAGTTATGAAGGACAAGCAGCCATAGAAATGGAAGCAATAACTGATATCAATATTTTAAACAATGATAAAGAAAGTCTAAATTATTCCTTTAAATTTGAAAAATTAGATAGTATTTATTATATAGATACATCCCCAACATGGCGAGAAATTCTTAATGATATTAAACAGCACATCTCATCATCAATAATAGCTGCGGGATTTCATAAAAGTTTAGCTATTGCTATTGTAACAATGGTTCAACAACTTAGACAAGAACATCAATTTAATCAAGTAGCATTAACAGGAGGCGTATTTCAGAACCAAATTCTATTACAACAGGTAAAAATGCGACTAGAAAAATTAGAACTTAATGTATTAACTCATAGTATAGTACCCACAAATGATGGCGGATTATCACTAGGACAAGCCGTAATTGCAGCCGCTAAATACTTAAAAGAAATAACATAAAAACCTCTGTTGTCTCTGCACCTCTGCGTGAAATAAATATTAAAAAAGGAAAACTAAAATGTGCTTAGGAATACCCGGACAAATCACAGAAATAACCAACCCAGAACATAAACTAGCCATAGTTAATATTGGAGGAGTCAAACGCCAAATAAACATAGCCTGTATAGTTGACGAACAACACCCCCCAGAAACTTGTATAGGAGATTGGGTATTAGTCCACGTCGGTTTTGCCATGAACAGAATCAACGAACAAGAAGCAGCAGAAACATTAAAATTATTACAAGAAATAGCCCAATTTTATCCTTAAAATCTCCTTTATTCCTTTGCGTCTTTGCACCTTTGCGCCTTTGCGCGAAACAAAAATTATGAAATATGTAGACGAATTTCGTAACCCAGAAAAAGCCCAAGCCTTACAAAAAGAAATCAAAAAACTCAGCCAAAAAATAGACAGACATTTAAAAATAATGGAAGTATGTGGAGGACATACTCATGCTATTTTTAAATATGGAATCGAAGAAATATTACCAGATAATATTGAATTAATTCATGGTCCTGGTTGTCCAGTTTGCGTAATGCCTAAAGGGAGAATAGATGATGCGATCGCACTCTGTCAACTACCCAACATCATATTTACCACATTTGGCGACGCAATGCGCGTACCCGGTGCAAAAACCAGCTTATTACAAGCCAAAGCCCAAGGTGCAGATATTCGCATGGTTTATTCACCCTTAGATAGCCTGACAATAGCCAAAGAAAACCCCCATAAAGAAATCATCTTCTTTGGTTTAGGCTTTGAAACCACCGCCCCCAGCACCGCATTTACCATTCTCCAAGCAGCCGCAGAAAATATCACTAACTTTAGTATGTTTTCTAATCATGTATTAGTAATTCCCGCATTAGAAGCATTATTAGAAAATCCCGATTTACAACTTGATGGTTTTGTTGGTCCTGGTCATGTAAGTATGGTCATAGGCACAGAACCTTATGAATTTATTGCCCAAAAATATCATAAACCCATCGTTATTTCTGGCTTTGAACCATTAGACATCTTCCAATCAATTTGGATGTTATTAAAACAAATAGTAGAAAATCGTTGCCAAGTTGAAAATCAATATAATCGCTTAGTAGAACCTAGAGGAAATCAAAACGCCTTAACAGCCATAAATAAAGTATTTGCAGTCCGTGAAAAATTTGCATGGCGAGGTTTAGGAGAAATCCCCAATTCCGGTTTTAAAATCCGCGAAGAATACGCCCAATTTGATGCAGAAGCTAAATTTACAATTCCTAATTTAAAAGTAGCAGATCATAAAGCTTGTCAATGTGGAGAAATTCTCAAAGGAGTTTTAAAACCTTGGCAATGTAAAGTATTTGGAACAGCTTGCACACCAGAAACACCCATAGGAACTTGTATGGTTTCCTCCGAAGGTGCTTGTGCAGCATATTACAAATATGGGCGACTTTCAACTCTGGCAAAAAGAGATAAATCAGGTGTATCAACCGAACCTATATCAGTCTAAATTGCACAATTTGAGGAAAATTATATGCCTTTTGTAACTGTCCAAATTGGTAAAGGTCACTCCATAGAAAAAAAGCGAAAATTAGTTAAAGCTGTAACTGACGCTTTAGTTTCTGCCTTAGGAACAAAACCCGAATGGATAACTATTCATATTGATGAATTTGAACGGGAAGATTGGGCAGTTGGTGGCGTTTTACATTACGATAAACATAATGGTAGACATGAAGAAACGGGTAGGTAATTAATTAATAATGACAGGCATCTTGCCTGTCCCACAAGAAAACATTATAATTACAAAACAATTTTAAAATGACAATCAACTCTCATCAAAATCCCCTTTTCCAAAAAATTGAACAAATCCGTCGTCGTCAAGGAAAGGTAAGAGATACTCATATTAACTTATCCCATGGTAGCGGTGGTAAAGCCATGAGAGATTTAATCGCCGATATCTTTGTGAAAAGTTTTGATAATCCCATTCTTTCCCAATTAGAAGACCAAGCCACATTTGATTTAGCCAATCTTTCCCAATATGGAAACAGATTAGCATTTACCACAGATTCCTATGTAGTAGACCCCTTATTTTTTCCTGGTTCAGACATAGGAGAATTAGCCATAAATGGCACAATTAATGATTTAGCTGTGAGTGGTGCAAAACCTTTATATCTTACCTGTAGCGTCATTTTAGAAGAAGGTTTACCAGTAGAAACATTACGGCGTGTAGTTGCCAGTATGCAAAAAGCAGCCCAAAAAGCCGGAGTGCAAATAGTTACAGGAGACACCAAAGTTGTTAATCGTGGTTGTGCCGATAAATTATTTATTAATACTACCGGAATTGGCATAATTCCTCCAAACATTGATATTTCTCCCCGCCATATTCAACCAGGAGACGTAGTAATTATTAATGGAGAAATAGGCAATCATGGCACAGCAATATTAATTGCCAGAGGAGAATTAGCATTAGAAACAGATATAGAAAGCGACTGTCAACCACTGCATGAATTAGTCGCCGAAATTATCAAAGTTTGCCCGCAAATTCACGCCATGAGAGACGCAACCAGAGGAGGTTTAGCCACAGTATTAAACGAATTTGCCCACACAGCAAACGTAGGAATACGCATTAATGAAAAAGCAATTCCTATCAGAGAAGAGGTAAATGGAGTATGTGAAATCTTAGGTTTAGAACCCTTGTATTTAGCCAACGAAGGAAAATTAGTCATAGTTGCACCTCCAGAAAAAGCCGATTTAATTTTAGCAACAATGCAAAACCACCCCACAGGAAAACAAGCATCTATCATAGGTGAAATTATTCCCACACCACCAGGAATAGTCCTCTTAAAAACCGCCTTTGGTGCAGAAAGAATCATAGATATGCTAGTCGGCGACCAACTTCCAAGAATTTGTTAGAATCTATAAATTACGTAGGTTGAGTTGACAAAATAAACCCAACGCTTCCAACATTTTTGCGGTTTTGTTGGGTTGCGCTATCGCTTAACCCAACCTACAAATTCACTTCTTTTCTCTGTGTCCTCTGTGCCTGGAGTGGTTCGTTTAAAAAAAGTATATGCACGAATTAGGAATCACCCAAAACATCATCGCTATAGTTAGCGAAAACGCCCAAAACAAAAAAGTCCAAAGAGTATTATTAGAAATTGGTCAATTATCAGCTATTATGCCAGATGCGATTAAATTCTGTTTTGATATTTGTTCCCAAGATACAATAGTCGAAGGGGCAAGATTAGAAATTTTAGAAATACCCGGAATGGCTAAATGTCGTCAATGTAGGACAATATTTTTGATAGATAAACCTTTTGGAATTTGTCAATGTGGTAGTGTGCAATTAGATATCATAGCTGGTGAAGAATTAAAAATCAAAGAAATTGAAGTAGAGGAATTATGTGTGTAACCTGCGGTTGTTCTGACGATAATCAAACGACAATTACAAATATGGAAAATGCAGATCATCATACCCATACTTTAGCAGATGGAACTGTAATAACCCATTCTCATCATCATGAAGAAGCACCCCAAATTCATGCTCAAATCCATAATACAACCATATCTTTAGAACAAGAAATTTTAGGTAAAAACAACTTATTAGCTGCCCAAAATCGCGGCTGGTTTAAAGGTCGAAATATTCTGGCTTTGAATTTAATGAGTTCTCCAGGTGCGGGAAAAACCACATTATTAACTCGGACTATTAATGATTTAAAAGATAAATTAACCATTAGCGTCATTGAAGGTGATCAAGAAACTACTAATGATGCGGAAAAGATTAAAGCAACTGGTTGTAAAGTTGTGCAAATCAACACGGGTACAGGCTGTCATTTAGACGCATCAATGATAGAAAGGGGTTTGCAAGAACTAAATCCACCGTTAAATTCTGTGGTGATGATTGAAAATGTCGGAAATTTGGTTTGTCCGGCTTTATTTGATTTAGGAGAAGCCGCTAAGGTGGTAATTTTATCGGTGACAGAAGGGGAAGATAAACCTATTAAATATCCTCATATTTTCCGCAATAGTGAAATCATGATTTTGACAAAAATTGATTTATTACCTTATATCAATTTTGATGTTCAACGCTGTATTGAATATGCAAAACAGGTAAATCCCAAAATCCAAATTTTCCAAGTTTCTGCTACTACTGGGGAAGGGTTGGAAGATTGGTATGGGTGGTTAAGTCAAAAGGTGAATAATTCAGCTAATTTAATTTCTCTATAAATCAATATGCTTTGTGTTGAGTCTAATATTTTTTTTACCATAGCGAAGCGTGGCGTTAGCCATACCACAGAGGCACAGAGGACACAGAGAGAATAGAAAATGCTTAATTCATATTTATTTTTCATTGTTTTGTAGGGTGGGCATTGCCCACTCTACTAAAATTGGCTTTATTTCTGAAAAACCGTTAATAATACAAATCCTAATAAGTCATAATGACCTACACAATTTAAACAGGCATTATTCCCCATTTCTTCTCTTTGTTTCTGACTATAAAACCTAATTCCTGTGGGAGAATGGGGCGTAATTTGACATGGTGATGAGTTATTAAAAGTAATGTCCACTAAATAGAACTTACCACGAGGAGAAAGTATCCTTGCTACCTCATTTAAAACCTGTTCTGGTTGAGGATAATGCAAAAAGCTGATAGTATTAAAAACTGCATCAAATTGTCCCTCAGCAAAGGGGAGATTTTCCGCATTACCTTCAAGATAAATTAATCGGGGACGATAACGGTTATTTTGTCTAGCTACCCGTAACATTTGGGGAGATAAATCTAAACCTGTTCCTGTGATTTCTGGAAACTGAGTTGCTAATCTATTTAATAAACGTCCAGTTCCACAACCTAAATCAAGTACATTGGCATTTGGTGATAATTCAACTTTTGTCAGTAATCTTTGATGGATTGCTTGGTAAATAAAAGAAGGAAATGCCCAATCATAACTATTTGCCCAACGGTCAAATAATTCTTTTTTATTATTGACAAAGTTACTAATCATGGCTGCTATATTTTTGTGTTAATTTTATTATAACAAGATAGATGATAGATCCCCGACTTCTTTAAGAAGTCGGGGATCTGATAGTGATTAAAATATAATTTAGGACTTACAACCAATCTCGATAGGCTGAAATTTCGGTTACTCCAATTTCAAAAGGTGATCCTTTTCCAAAAGGAGGATAAACGCGAATTTTGGCATTTTTAGTAAATCTTTCCAGTCTATTTCCCAATTGGGGAATATTGCTGACTATATGCCAATAAGCCACTATATCGGGACAGTCTACAATTAACATCAAAGTAGTCTTATCTGTGGTCATGTACCACTGACAATTAGATAGTAATACTTGGGTAATGCGATCGCACGCATAGAAGAAGCATCTACCAATAGATTGCTCCAACTCCAAATGCAGTATTCCATCCTCTTTTGTTACCTTTGTAGGAGGTAAATCATCGGGAGGAAGCAAAGAAAGTTTAGACATAATTCCGCACCTCTTGATTGTAGCGTTGCAAACTTTCTCGATTTTTTTGCAAAGAAAAAGATGAGGGTTTTAACGCTAATGTGCTGAGATCTAATTCGTCCTGAAATTTCTTGATTTTGTCACGACAACCGTTAACATCACCGATAATTGAATTCTCGATCAAATAGTCTTCATCAAAACAGATATTTGTCCGATCAAATGCTGGTTGTTGAGGACTTTTCTGCATTACTTGAGTCGAGTTAGCTGTCATTTCTTTGCTGAAATGGCGAATAAAAGGCAATGCTTCATTTACCGCTTCATCATGAGTTTTACCCACAAAAAAGAACCGCGCTAACAGGAACTTATCAGCACCACTGGAATTAAATTCCCGATATTTATTGACTGTCTTCTTGAGTCTTTCTAAAGAAAAAGGTGGACCACCCATGATTCCAAAGGAATTTTTAGCAGCAAATTCAATTGCATCATTGTCACCACTAGCAACATATATGGGAATTGGTTTTTGCAATGGTTGGGGATGAATTGTGAGATTTTCGCATTGATAATATTGGCCATTAAATGATACGTTAGTCTCATATAAAAGCTTTTGAATCAATGCTACTGACTCTAACATTCTGGTGCGAGATTCCTGAGTTGTCACCCCAAAATGTTTATTTTGCTGCGGAAATGGACCACCTTTAGCTACCCCAAAAGCCAGCCTACCACTACAAAGATTGTCCAACGTAGCAATATCTTCAGCCACGCGAATTGGCTGATGAAATGGCAATAATACAGCGGCAGTTCCTAGACGAATTTGCGAAGTCACACCTGCCAAATGTGCCAATAACAGCAAAATTGAAGAACTGAGATTGAACTCATTAAAATGATGTTCTGTTACCCAAGCTTCTTCAAAACCTAAAGTTTCAGCCTCTTTGACCAATAAAACTTGCTCAAAGATAGTGCGTCTAGCATCTAGGTGATGATTTTCGTAATTGCAGAAAAGTCCTGTTTTCATTGTTGACCAAATATCAGATTAGGCTGCCATTAATTGCAACTCCAACCATAATCGAGGTTCAGACTGTTTTAACTTCGACATAGGGTCACGTAGCAATCGTTTAGCATTGAAACAAACTACTTGAATTAACCCCATATTTTCGGCTAATTCTCTGAGGATTTCTTTTTTGGCTTGAATACAGGGCATCATGTCTTCTCGACAATAAATTCCTATATATCGAAACCGTTTTGCAGGTCGTCCCCAAAAGCAAGTGATAACTTTCACGTGGCAGCCTTCTAAAAGTTCTCCCACGGAGGGATAATAGTCATTTACGACTCTAATAAATTCTTGGGCTAGGATGTCTTCAGTAATCATTTGACTGATTCTTCTGTAGCTTCCATAACTCTATTTAGTATAACATATAATTGTCATTTAAATCTGACAAAATTAATAATAAAATACCAGATCCCCGACTTCTTTAAGAAGTCGGGGATCTAAATATCTCAAGTTTTTATCGAGAATTACGTTCTGCTACTAAAACATCAGCAATAATATCTGGTAGACTTTTCAAATCGGTATATCCTTCTGAACCAGAAATTGGGGAAATAAAAGTATAGTTAGGGTCACAAACTCCTGTGTCATAAACCTGCATAAACCATCTATCAGGTAATCCCTCTACACCCAATTCTACAATGTACCAACTCTCACCCATTAATCGAGAATTAATCACTGTAAACCAATCTCTATAATCATCAGCAATATTCCAATCTGCCAAAAGAAATTCTAATGATATTTTTCCAGCATCAGTTGAAGTCAATAGCATCATTACTCCTGAGTGACAACTTGATTAGAAACTTCAGGGTATAAACCTAATTCCTTTGCTAATTGTTTAGCAACAAAAAATAGAAATTGCGCTCCATCTTGATTACCTTGATGGGCAAACATTGTGGCTACTTGTAACATTGCTTGCACTAAACCAGAGTCAATTAATTCCGGTTGTGCTTCCAAAACTTCTGGTTCTTGACCATTAGGACATTGGAGAAGTTCATCAATTAAATTAAAATACTGTGTTTGGCGTTCGTCTGTCATGATAATTTAGTTTATGGTGAATGATTAACTTGAAAAATTACTGTTCGATGCTTTGTTGCCACATTCTTTCCAACATGGCAATGTGTTCTTTTAATACAGCAGCACGATAGACAAGATATCTGTCATAAGCAATAATTCCTATACCAGTACAAATCGGTGTGATTAAAAATATCCATTGCAAAATTGTTGCTAATTTATATTTTCTTGCAGCAATTTTTAATTGATGTAGAAAGTTATTGTTAGATAATTTAACCTTGACTAAAGATGGCTGAGTATTGATAATTTTTTGTTGGGGAACTAATTGAGGAGATGCTATATTTATTTTCGGCAATTCACAGGATAAATTCTGTGTTTTAACGAACTCTCTATGTTGTCCCCAAACTATAGCAAATACTACTACCCCTGGAGAAATTAATGCTAAAGTTACCAAACTTACGGTAAGCACATTTAAAAGTTTGACTTTCATATTTATTCTCCATTGCCAGGTATAGATTACCTAGATAGAAATAAAATTCCTATTAGATTGATTTTTGCACCTTTTTGTTATTCAAAATATGCTGATCAAAATCTCCTCAAAAATAAAATTATGTCCTTTCTGTATGGAGTAATACAGATAGTATTTAGATGAATCTTGAGAGATATAGGAGTTAAGAAGTCCCCCCTGATTCGTCAGACTTTCATCTTAGGAACTTCGGGGGGTAGAGGGGAATCTCTGCGTAAATCCTATATCGTTTATATCAGTTGCCTTTCTGGTCCTAGCTTTAAGGGATGCCAATTAATATTATTAAGATAATTACGACAATACTCACAGCCTGTAATCCTGACTGTGCAAGCATTTAAAAAAATATTTGGTGTAGAGGTGCTAGTATTTATTGAGTGGGGTACTAGCATTTTTGAGGGAAGGGACGGGGGATTTTGTACTCAAACTCAAACTAAGATGGGCTATTGGTTTGAGATATTTTGAAAGGAAGATTCACAAGTACAAACTGTACTCAAATCACAACATCTCATGACAAGGCTAGACCTAAGATATCTTGAATAGCTCAGAAACAAAATTAAGATATTCTAAGGAAAGTATTATCTTATTATTTTCAACAATTGGGAAGATTTGCTTATAGCAATAGACAGAGATGATGCTAAAATGGCTATGGCTGATATCAAAACTCAATCAGATAAATACTTAACCAAAATAGATTAATATATAAATTTTAGAGGTTAATAAATGCGAATTGCTAAAGACGTAACAGAACTTATTGGCAAAACTCCATTAATTCAGTTGAATAAAATTCCCCAAGCCGAGGGAGTCGTAGCTAGGATAATTGTCAAATTAGAAAGCATGAATCCTGCGGCCTCTGTAAAAGACAGAATTGGCGTAAGTATGATCCTTTCCGCTGAAGCTGAAGGTTTAATTTCACCGGACAAAACCATTTTAGTCGAACCAACTTCCGGTAATACAGGTATTGCTTTAGCCATGGTAGCAGCCGCGCGGGGCTACAAATTGATTTTAACCATGCCCGAAACCATGAGTCAAGAAAGACGCGCCATGCTGCGGGCTTACGGTGCGAGTTTGGAATTAACACCTGGTACTCAAGGAATGCGGGGAGCAATTAACAAAGCAGAGGAAATTGTGGCGAATACTCCCAACGCTTTTATGTTACAACAATTTGCTAACCCCGCGAATCCGAAAATACACCGAGAAACCACCGCTGAGGAAATTTGGGCGGATACTGACGGAGAAGTTGATATTTTAATTGCTGGGGTAGGAACGGGCGGTACAATTACTGGTATTGCTGAAGTAATTAAACAACGCAAACCCAGTTTTCAAGTAATTGCGGTTGAACCTAGTAATAGTCCAATTCTATCTGGTGGTAAAGCAGGTTCTCACAAAATTCAAGGTATTGGCGCGGGATTTATTCCTGATGTTTTGCGTCAAGATTTAATTGATGAAATAGTGCAAATTGACGACGCAGCAGCAATGGACTATGGACGGAGATTAGCCAGAGAAGAAGGTTTATTATCAGGAATATCTTCGGGTGCGGCTTTAGCTGCTGCTATTGAAGTAGGTAAACGTCCAGAAAATGCGGATAAATTAATAGTCATGATTCAACCTTCCTTTGGTGAACGCTATTTAAGTACCGCCATGTTTCAAGATTTAATGAGTTAAACATTTCGTAGGTTGGGTTGACGCAAGGAAACCCAACAAAATCCTTAATAATTTTTGTCTGATAGCGTAGCGTGGCGTAGCCATATCAGGATTTATAGGATTTAAGGATTTACAGGATGTTTATTTATTTGATAAAATAACTTATAATTCTCTATTTTTTTGATATTAAATTATATTAATCATTTATAACATATTCAATTGCTTCTAACTTTTGTAGAGAATTAGTTAATTTTTGTTTAATTTTTATCTCTCCAGCCCAACTTACATATTCTTCGTCACCACCTGTAAGGTCTTCTGCTGTCCAATTGGCGAAAAAAAACTCTGATGAAACTTGATATTTTGCTTCAAATTCCATTAGTAATTTATTGGTTTTTTCTATTGAACGTTTTAAGTTTTTAATCTCGGAATCAATGGCTGACTGAACCAGGTTTTGTACGATTTCAACGTCAGGAGAATCGGATTTAATTTGTAGCTGTAACATAAGTTTTACCTCAAATAGAAGGACTATAGTAATTTTACTGCTTGGGTTTTTACAAGACAATACATATTAATTATAACATTTTTTTACTCTATGGGGAAACCTGGAATAATTTTATCAATTTCTTGCATTAATCGTAAAGTATCTGTTAAAGAAATGACAATTTTTTGATAATGGTTAATTTCCTCAACAGATAATTTTCTATTGGCATTTTTTCGGTCTTTTAACCATTTATCTAATACTTGATATCCTCCTATTTTAAATTCCCAAATATGTGGAGGAATATTGGTAAAATAGCTTTCTTTATTGATATAAACTCTTTGTAATTCGGAATTATAGGTAACTTCAGTAACTTGATTATCTCCTATTGTTTGATAGGTTGTAATTAAATTATTGAGTTTATCAGATTTCATTAAATGCAAATTGACTAATTCTTCTCCTTTGATAGCTAATTCATGAAAGAGTTTTTGATTACTGGTTAAGGGAAGACGCGGAAAATCTATCTTTAGAAATTCAGCGTATCTAGTGCGATAAGTAGGACTGTGAAATATAGCATAAGCATAGTAAAATATTTTTTCTGGAGTTGGTATTTTACCGAGTTTTTCTTTGATAGCTTCTAGGAATTTTGGGGATAAGTTAGGAGTTCTTTCTATGAAAAGATTTGTTTGTTTATTTTCTGTATTTGGGTATGTGTAGAGAGGAAAAACACTTGGTCTTCCTCTATTACTAAAAAAACTACGATTATCAACTATTTGATTACAGACCATAAAATGTGTATATTGATTATCTCCTGAAGCTACTTGTCGCATTGCTAATAGTCCCAGGTTATCTTGAGTTAAATTTGTTAAAACCTTTTCTTGCATTCTTCTAAGAATACTATGATAGTATGTAAATCTTATATCAAATGGTCTATAATATATCGGTTGAATTAGATGTTCTTGTATACCATCTTTGATAATCAATAATCGAGATTTAAAGAAATTCCAGTTAGGAGAATCTGCAATTTTATAAATATCAGCTATATTTTTCTCAGAAATATCAGGATTGGATAATTGTTCAATAAATTTTTGAATTCCATTTTTACCAAAAGAAATTAAAACATCATCTTTTCCTGTTTCTATTACATTAGAATATACTAAAAATATATCCTGAAGATTCCATGAATTTTTATATTCTTTTTCTATATCCAAAGAATAATTTATAGCTGTAAAAAAGTAATTAGGTTCAGTTGGTTGTAACTCTATCCAATTAACATTATCTAAACTTGCAGATTCTAAAAACTTATATTTATCCTCACGACTTCCCCACAGATCATAATATAACACCTTAGCCATTTCCTTCATTCCATCTCTGGATTTATAAGCCGTAGAAAAATAATCAGGTTCGCTTTTTTCGCGCACAGCAATTAAAATCGCTACACCTTGTTGAATATCAAAAACATTTTGATCAACATTTCCCTCTGGTGTGGTTTCTTTTAATAAAGAATTACCATGTAAATCCATGATATATAAAGTATCAAAATACCTTAATAGTTCTTCCCTCATACCTCGATGAATTAAACCATTGAGATAGGAATGATTAGTAATAAAACCAATAATACCATAACCTTTAGGTGTTTTTTGAATTTGATATTGAGCAAAACGAATAAATTTAATATAATCATCATCTAAAGGTTGAATATTCTTTTCTTTTTCTAATCTGACTCTACCTTTATATAATTCTAAAAGTTCCCCAATATGGGTTAATTCCGTAATGGTTTTCCCCGCTTTTCCTGTTTTATAAATCCGATTCCAAGCTGAACCAGTATATTCAACATCTGCTAAATATCTTTCATCTTGATTTAAAACTCTTTTGCGTTTACTAGCATTTTGAGAACTGACAGAATAAGGAGGATTTCCTAATACCACCATTACCGGAATTTCCGTTTTTACTTTTCCTGCTTGACTGGATTCTTCCGCAATAATTTGAGTAATACCAGGAATTAAATCACCTTCTTTGATTCCTGCTTCTAACGCATTGGTTAAATAAACTTTTAATCTTTCTTCTGGTACAAATTTATAACCTAAATCTCCTAATAATAAACCTAATTTTAAATGCGCGATAGTATAAGGAGTCATTAATAATTCAAATCCAAATAGACGGTTTAAAAGTCTTGCACCTCTTAAAAAATTATTCCATTGACGGATATCAAATTTAGCAACATTATCACGAATTTGTTTAATAACTGCATATAAAAATGTTCCTGTTCCAGTTGCGGGGTCAAGAATTGTGACTTTGCGATTTCCTAAACCATATTCTAAATCAAAGACTTTATCTAAAATATCATCAACAGAACGAACAATAAAATTAACTACAGGTTCAGGAGTATAATAAACTCCTCTACTTTTCCTTAATGAAGATTCATAAGCAGCTAAAAATGTTTCATAAAAGTGAATAACTGGGTCTTCCGTGCGGGTTTCCTGACCAAAATTTTCTAAAATATTGGTCATGTCTATTGTGTTAAATAAGTCTATTAAATTCTCAATTGATTTGTGAATTTTACTAACGCTATCAGTTCCTAAAACCAAATCAAATAACCCTTTCAAAAAAGGGATTCTATCAGTAATATAAATACTTGCGGTTGTGCGATTAAATGCAAATTGTCCAGGGTTTTGTGCATGACCAATTTTCGCAGTAAATAGCCCATAAGCAATAGTTTGGGCATACATATCTGCAAATTTATCATTATCTATATCTAAAAGTAGTAATTTCTTAAATGTTGATTTTAATTGATTTAATTCTTCTGTAGTTGTTTCTATTTCTAAAGATGATTGAATTGCGTTTCTAATGGTTTTAGTATAAGCTGCCATTTCTTTAGCCAAATCATAATAGTTATTAATATCTTTGGCTTTTTGATTCAGAAATGATTGGAGTAATTCTGTAATAGGTTGTAAATCATTAACCAGAATAATTTCACCTTGTTCTAAATTAGCTAATTTAGCAGTTTTTTCACATTCTCCGTCGACATACCAATGAAATTCTAGATAATTAGTTAAAATCAAGTTATAACCAATATTTGATTCTAAATAACGTTTAAGTTGTGGAGTTTTTCCAATTTTACTTAAGTCAATATTAATATCCTTAGCTTCTATATATCCCAAAATTCGATCATTTTTTCTGATAGTTAAATCAGGGATTCCTGCTTGGTTGCCTTTTTCTTCAATTCTGGCATTAACACCAATCATTAAATCCTCAATTAGACGTTTTAGACTGGGGTAATGACTACGTTCTCCACCGCGTTGGCTATTTTCTTGCAAGTCTTGGATATAGTTATTGAAATCAGACATAATCCCTGGAATATTAATAAATAATTTTCCTTTGAGGATAGCACATATTTTTTAAGATTTATCAAATTGTAGTAAAAGATTACATTTAGTAATAGTCCCCGAATTCTTTAATAAACTATCATTTTTTAGTGAGATAAATATTAAAAACCCAAAAAATCTATGCCGCAAAACTTGTAGAGACATTTAATAAAACATCTCCACATTTATGAACCTCTCAAACTCTTATTCCTCCGTGTCCTCTGTGTCCTCTGTGGTTAGTTTCTTCATTCATTTCATTCTAAAATCTTGCAACAAAAAAGGCATAATTGCACCTGTCGTCAAACTAGCCACAGTAACGGGAATACAAAGAGGAATTGACGCTTGTGCTAATAATACTAATATAACCGTACCAATACCACTAGCAATAATAATTTGACGCAGAAAATATATAGGGTCACGGAATAGTTTACCCTTGAAAAATAACTGCATAGAAAACCAAGTTAATGCTAACATATATGCTCCTAATGATTGGCTAATAAATTCAGGACAAATAACCCTAAAATTACCGCAGGAATTACCCCTGCTGGTGCAAATAAACTACCAATTATGGCTGCAAATTGGTATCCGATATCTTTACCCGCAAGGATAATTCCGCCAATTGCACCACCAATCATTGATAAAATCACAGCAATGATTAACCAAGTAAATCCTGTAGTGAGATTTAATTCTGTATTTAAACTATGCAGAAATTTGAGAAATACTGGATCATTTACTAATTCAAACATAGATATTCTCCTATTTAGGGTTTAATTTAATGAGAATGCTTGAATTTCCGCAGTTAAATCTTGGAGGGCTTTGGCTACTATTTCGGCTTGTTCTAATTGCTGATGTTCTGTAAATATTCGCCAAGCTTCTTGATAGTATTCTTCTGCTTTTAAGAGATTTTGGGGATTCCCTAATTCTGGTTTTTCGGGGTCGTCAGGTAAGTTGAAGAGAAGGTTAGCTTTGTTAGAAATTGTATTCGCATATTCTAACGGTGTATCTTGCAAATTACGCACTTTTAAAGCTTCATTGTAAGCTAAAACAGCCCGTAAATTATTTTCGATAGGATGAGAACTTACTAAATATTGTAAAGCATTTCCTAAATTATTTTGCAACATTGCATATTCTCTAGGATGGTCAATTAAGTTAATATGTTTGAGGGCAATTTCAAAAGACTGAACCGCTAAACCTTGACGCAAAGATTCCTGTGCCGACGACATGGGCATGGAAAGATAAGCGATCGCTATGTTATTATGTAAAATCGCATATTCCTGGGGGTAATCTTCCCAAGTAAACACCCGCAAAGCCTCATGATAAGCATGAATACTCTCAGTTATCTGGGCTAAATTATAGGGAACTAAAGATTGGAAAACTAACCCCAAATTCATCTGCACTGCGGCTACTTCCTCCGCCGTTGCCAATTGTTGTAAAATCGGCAAAGCTTCCTGATAATCTGCCCGTGCTTGTTGCAAAAATTGAGAACCCCCATCAGGAATCATCTGTAATGACCCTGCCATGCCCACCTTAGCCCGTGCTTTCAGTAAAACATAGTCATCCCCACACATTTGATAAGCGCGGTCAAATAGCCCAATTGCATTGTGTAAATCTTGGGCTGTTTTCGGCTTTTTCTGAAAACCTTGTGCTATTTCTATCAGCATTTGGATTTTTTCGGCTGTTGTTGCTGACTCTGAAGATATGGACGCAATAGCAGCTTTCACAAATGAATCTGTAATACTAGAAGTCATAAATTTGCCTGGGGAATGGAGTTATGATCACCCATATATTAGGGTTATTAACTAAGCCGATTTACGCAGTTTTCGAGTTGATACAGATTCCCCAATTTCGTTCTAGATATAACCCCCCACCCTGAACTTTAGTATGGCTTACGCCACGCTTCGCTATCAGGGCTAATAACTAAATTCCGTTAAAACGGACTAGAATTTTCTTTTAGTCGTCTTTAGACAACTTTCGCTATGAGACTCCGAATGAATTCGGAGGCGAGCTAATTTGGCTATTAGACTTGTGAATACGGCTTACGCCAGGCTACGCTCTCATTTGGAGGTGAACTACATGAGAAGGCAATAACATTAATACTCTCCAATATAAAACAATTGGGTTATAAAAATCTAGAGTGAATTTACCAATAAAAGGAGTTTCCTTTCTATCCTCAACTTCGTGATTTATCTAACAGTTGTCAAAATTGGCATAAAATTAAAACCAGAATAAAAAACCCACTCATATATGGGTAATAGACATCTCCCGTAAAGATTGTAGAGACGTTCCATGGAACGTCTCTACAGGTCACGCATATTTAATTTTTGGAGATGTCTAATTACTAGAGTTTCAACTTAGGAAAATTATCCTGCCAATAAGATAATAAAGCCTGCCAAGCAGTTTCTAATTCAACATCACTAGTATCAGCCTTAGTTAACGAAAGTTGCCCCCAGATACAGCGACGGTCACGGAGAGTTTGTTTACCGTTAAATAGATTCAACCATTGAGAGGGATTTAGGTAAGGACGATAAAAATGGGCAGCGAATTGAGATACTGTCACTGTACTTTTTCCCAGAGAATTAATGCAGGCTGTCAAATAGCGGTTTTGTTGATCAAAAAACTCTAAATGATCACCTTTGAGGTTCACTTTTTCAACGGGCTTTATCAGCTTAGGTAAATTAGGTAGATAACTAAATTGCTGATAGTAGTCCTTGACATCACCTAAGCTAGAAGGGACATAGTAAAAGTTAGCAGTTAAGCCCTGACCGGCTTTTTGGTAATGATAAATTTGTCCTGACAAGATATCCTTCGTCTTATCGGTTTCGATATCTGTGTTTAGTAGAGGACGATTATTCTCCTGGGCTAGTTGCTTTGACGATAAAGATAGAGGTTCACTAGCCGTGAATTGCCAACCAGGGAGAGGAATTTGTGACGGAAAACGATAGACGGCGGTTTGACTCAAGCCCGCGCTGGGATGGATACAAAAATTAAATAAAATGATGATCAAACCGATACCTGTTAGTACAATTAACCAGGATACTGGCTGAGACTTTTGAGGGGGGGCTTTTGTCAGTGACGATGGAATTTGACTGGGTGATAGGAAAAGAATCACCGCCCCAAAGGATAGGAACGAAAGTAAAGCAAAAATATCACCACCTTGAGAACCATGCCAATAACTAAATGCAGGTTTATCTGTCACCACTAGCGCTATAACAACCAATCGGATCACGGACAAAATAACACTAATAAGCACTGAAAGAATAAAAGGCAAATAAATATTTTTCAGATAAGAGGGAAAAAGAATGGCCAGCACGAAAGAAAATTTTAATAGGATGATTAGAAGTGGTATCGCCGTGCATTCTGATAAAATATCAATTACCCCATTATTAACAGAAACAAGAGAGCCTTGAGTAGCGGAATTAAAGCCCAAGTACCATAAAAGATAAGAAGTAAGTTTGGCGGAGATTACCGTAATCCGAATCAGCATTCCCAATAATTTGACAAAGACGAAAATTAAGGGAAATATCGCAATTACTGCTAATTCTCGCTTAAATTGTTTAATTCCTGGAAATCCTGATGCTAATAAAGCCAACCCAATAGCACTAACCAAAGGGAGACAGTACCAAAAAATAGAGATTTCTTGAACTGAAAATTTCGCATTGATGTAGGGAATAATAATTAAACAACAACCAACAAAATTAGCAGGAAACTGGCTCGCAAAAACAAGGTTATTCCGTCTCTCGTAAATGTGGAATATGACACTTGCATATAACAATAGTTGGAAAAACGAGTCATTAAGATTTTGTTCAACTCGCCAGTGGAGTGTTAGGTGAGTTGAAGTTACTAACCCAAAAATAAATAGAATGAGGAAAGTATAATTCAGAAAATTAACTTCCCTAAACTTTTCCATTTTACCTGTCATTGCTAATATCGTTTTCAACATTCTAAATACAAGCCCGTCCTATTTGAAGCCAAACAATCACAAAGGTAACACCAATAATTAGGAGAGCAATAACTGTTCTCAAGCTACTTTTCCATCTATTCTTCCACTGCTCTTGCTGGTTTTTGGCTGCTTCTTGGGAGACTCTCTTTTTTGCACTGGCTAAGTTTTTTTGAATTGTATTTTTAAGCTGAGGAGTTGGTAAATTTAAGTCATCTGGACTCATGTTGATATTTTTAGCGAACAGCTTGATCTGTTCTGCGCTAACCTCTGAAGCAAGACGCTTTTCGATTTGGGTTATTTGTTCAACACTGTTATTTTTCTGTTGGGTGATTTGATCATTGACCACTTTTAGGACTCGTTGCGTATCTAATAAAGTCAGGGGAATTAAGGCAAAAAAGGCGATTCCCATGAGCAGAATCACCCAGCGGATAAATCTCAAAAAAACAATTTCTAGGAAGCGGATATCATTTTTATTTTCACGAAAGTAACGAGTAAAAATAAACCCTAAGCCAATCAAAAAAATCCAACTATGCTCAGTGAAGAGACTAATGGCATTGAGTTCCCATTCAGGGTTTTGGAGTTGAGGTGGGACAATCACATAGATAAAATCTATGAATGACATCATCACAATTCCATAGCCAATAATCGGTAATAGACCAGTCAAGTCACTAGTATTTGATAAAAGACCTTCCCAGTTAACTCGACCGAAAAATGCCCTGAAGTTCTTGACAGAAGAGAAAATAAAGTAATTAATACCTTTTTTGATACCTCTAAAATTCATTGATGCTAGTCTTCCTTTTCAATGCAAAGTTTATAATTACAGCAGCTATCAGCGGTAAAGCCCTCTAAGTGCAAGGCTTTGTGATTAAGATTTGTACCTCATTTACCTGCAATTTACTGGAATTTATCCTTATGACGGCTGAGATTTGAATTTTTACAAGATTACGAAAAATCCAGATGTGTAGGGGTTTAGCATTGCTAAATCCCTACCTGTATAGAAGCCAAGGATTCAGCCATCTTGAGTATAATCAAGGAGATTACATAAAGGTAATAGACTATAGCCATGCAGTAAAATTACTTGACCAATCCTACTATATAATGTTACTATTTTCAATAATAATTTTTTTTGACTGTAGCTTTCATTCAAGCTTGCTGCTCTCAAATTTACCTTGTTTTTCAGAGTATTATTATGAATTTGCAGAAAATTGCCCTTTTAACCGGACTCACTGTTGCCAGTGTACTAGGCAGTGGTGCTTTATTATTCGGGGATATTCTTGTTAAAATTAAATAACATTTGTGAATCTTCCAAAGGTAATACTTCTACAGAATAAGATTTTAACCACTGTTGAAAAGAACGTCCACCTTGTTCAACATACTGACTTAATTCCGGTAAACAACGACGGCGATAAAAACCACATAAAGGTTGCCAGATTTGATTATTTTGGACCAAAGCCGCCATTTTATTTTCGGGAATTGTATCTAATTTAGATATCCAATCTTGTAATATTTCTAGCCGCAAATTTGGTAAATCACAAGCCAATAAAAGTACCCAATTTGTTTCTACTGCTGCTAAACCTTGCATAAAACCTACAAGGGGTCCATGGGTGCGGGGTTCATTTCCAGTTTCCCCAGATAAAGGAACTTCTCGAATAAATTGACTTTTAGATGTGAGTAATTCTTGATAACGTTCTGGCCAGGGAGTTACTATATAAACTTTATCAGTGCAAGCTTCAGCAATAGTACAAATTAATTGCAACATGGGTACACCTCGAATAGGAATTAAGGCTTTATCTCTACCCATGCGAGTGCTTTTACCACCTGCTAAAACAATAGTAGTAACATCACGCTTTAAATCAATATTCATAATATTTGGATTCTATTTAATAAAAATTAACTGTATTTTCTCATAAATCGGTTACAATAATTATATAAATCTATAATTTATAAATATTATCAATTTTATGACAATTTTTTTTGAATTTGAAGCAGATTTTGTTAATTCCTGGCGTTGTATTCCTATGCAAGTGCGCTATAAATTAGACACTTGCGGTATTAAGCTAAAATTAGCAGAATGGAATCAGATGAATCAAGAATCACGTCAAAATTTAGCGATATTACCTTGCGATACAGATGGTCAAATTCATGATTACAGACATTATATTCAAGAGTTGGTATTGCAACTCACTGGTAAACCAGTAGCCGAATTACCCATTGAAACTCATCCAGCATGGATGGATAATACCGCTATTCCCAGCAGTATTCAGGAAAAAGCCCAGGAAATAGGTGTGATTATCACAACTGAGGCATGGGCAAGCTTAACTATTTTACAGCGTTTTGCCTTGATTAAACTGAGTCGTCCTAGCCATGAAAATAAAAACTTCTTACCGGCTTTGCAAGAATTTAAATTGTTGCCAAAATCCTAAATTCTGATATATTGCTATAAATAATACTTTTTAAGTAGTGGGTAAAAGCAAATGATTAAACTCGACCAGTTTTTAAAGTTTTCCGGTATCACCTCTACCGGAGGTCAAGCTAAATGGATGATTGTTGATGGTGAGGTTAAAGTTAATGGTGTAGTGGAAACGCGCAGAGGACGAAAATTAGGAGATGATGATCAAGTAACAGTAGCAGGAAAAACTTTAAAAGTTGGGGAAATACTATCAGATACCGTTGATTAATTTCGATATCTATGATTTTGCCCTCACTACTTTTCCGACCATAACATCCAATTATGCTAATTCTTAATTTTTATTTCCAAAAAATTAATTGCTTTAAATAACACCTTGATTTAAAATAATAAATATTGATCAATAGGTCATTCTCTACAAGTAAATCCTCTCAAAAGGGGAATTATACCCCTACAGAACTTCTTTAATTGTGCATTGTCAACATATATAAAAAGACATAGCTAATGACTAATGTACTCTGGTTACAAGGTGGTGCTTGTTCGGGTGACACCATGTCGTTTCTGAATGCCGAAGAACCAACAGCTTGTGATTTAATTGCTGATTTTGGGATGAAAATACTTTGGCATCCTTCCTTGGGTGTAGAATTAGGTGAAAACGTCAAAACCCTTTTATGGGACTGTATTTCTGGTAAAATTCCTGTAGATATTTTGGTATTTGAAGGTAGCGTAGTTAACGCCCCTAATGGTACAGGAGAATGGAACCGATTTGCCGACCGTCCCATGAAAGATTGGTTAAACGATTTAGCCAAAGTTGCGAAATTTATTGTCGCTGTGGGAGACTGTGCAAGTTGGGGAGGAATTCCCGCTATGTCACCCAACCCCAGCGACTCCAAAGGACTGCAATTTCTCAAACGGGAAGAAGGCGGTTTTTTAGGTTCAGATTTTGTCAGTCAAGCCGGCTTACCGATAATTAATATTCCTGGTTGTCCCGCACACCCCGACTGGATAACGCAGATATTAGTAGCGATCGCCACTGGACGAATTGATGATATAGTTCTTGATGAACTGCACCGTCCCCAAACCTTCTTCAACACCTACGCCGAAACCGGTTGTACCCGCAACATTCACTTTGCATACAAAGCCACAACCACCGAATTTGGACAACGCAAAGGTTGTCTATTTTACGACTTAGGTTGTCGTGGTCCCATGACTCATGCCTCCTGTAACCGCATTCTCTGGAATCGCGTCTCCTCCAAAACCCGCGCCGGAATGCCCTGTTTAGGCTGCACAGAACCCGAATTTCCCTTTTTCGACCTCAAACCCGGAACAGTCTTTAAAACCCAAACCGTCATGGGAGTACCCAAAGAAATACCCCCTGGAGTCAACCACAAAGATTACGCCGTCCTCACCGTTGTTGCCAAAAACACAGCCCCAAAATGGGCAGACGAAGACTTTTTTACAGTTTAGTCATTGGTCAGTAAGTAGGTTAGCATTGAAAATCGTCCTTATGGCAAGGTAAGAGGCAATAGGCAATAGTGAAGAGGGTTTGGGGGATTTTACTTTTCTTTACACAGATTGGTTCTATTGTGTTCACCCACTTAGTCATTAGTCAGTGGTTAAGAGAATTATTGCCACAATTATATTCTTTGCGCCTTTGCCCCTTTGCGTCTTTGCGCGAAACAAAAATTCTAATGACAACTAACAAAGGACAAATATGCCAATTCAAACCTTAGATATTTCACCTGTCGGTAGAGTCGAGGGTGATTTAGATGTGCGTGTCGAAATCGAAAATGGATATGTCACAAACGCTTGGACTCACGCCGAACTTTTTCGCGGCTTTGAAATAATTTTACGCGGAAAAGACCCTCAAGCCGGCTTAATTGTTACTCCTAGAATTTGTGGAATTTGTGGCGGTTCTCACCTCAGTTCTGCTTCTTGGGCGTTGGATACAGCTTGGGGAACAGAAGTTCCTAGAAATGCAATTTTAGCGAGAAACTTAGGTCAAATTGTTGAAACAATCCAAAGTATTCCCCGCTACTTTTATGGCTTATTTGCCATTGATTTAACTAATAAAAATTATCGCCGTAGTCATTTTTATGATGAGGCTTGTCGGCGTTTTGCTGCCTTCACAGGTAAATCCTATGAAATCGGCATTACAATTTCCAGTAAGCCTGTAGAAATCTACGCTTTATTAGGTGGACAATGGCCGCACAGCAGTTATATGGCAATAAATTAGGGAATTGCTTATATAGTCAGGATTATTCAGATTAGATTTAATTATTCCCTGGTTTTTCCTTAAATGAGGCCATAAATCCACCCCATCCATATCATAAGTCCATTTATTTTAGTTATTTGGTGTTTTCAGACGTTACCTAATTTTTCCCTTAATCGCTGTTCAGGAAGTTAAAGGCAAATAGTTAAGTATAATTTTTTCTTTTTATTGAAATATAAACCCGGTTTTTTCTCAATATAAATACGTAATTTTTAGTATAAAAGTTAGAATATTTACAGCTTGTCTTGAGTATATAAGTATTGATTTATTTGGATATTGAGCGATTCCTACGGAGCGCTTCGCTATCGCATTTCCCCAATATCAGCGAACTGACAAGTCAGCGCTTACGCTATCGCAGTTAATAGTAGTTAAGGAAACATAAGAAAATGGATATTGAGCGAATTGCTTGCAGCAGGGATCGCGCGATCGCACTAGAAATATGGAAAGGAACTCTTTTAATTTAAAAAGATTACTAGTCATTTGTTAAACTATTTTGCCGTAACTTTAAGAATGTTTGATGTTCAAGACCGTACAACATCTTCAATCGGATTTCGTACATTAAATCTGTCAGCAATTTCTTGAATCTGGTATAGACTGTCTGATCAATCCTATCCTCTGAAACTAAATCACCTCCATGAGCTACAGAATTGCGTAATCTTAGGAATAAATCATCGCTATTGATTGGGTTGAGAAAATATCTTTATGTCTTGAAGATAAAGAGTATCTTTTCGTGAAAATTGCTCTCTCAATTTCAAAAAGAACAGATACTCGCTCCTCAATAATTTCTTGCAATGCTATATCAAAATCATCCATAATTGATTGCTAAGTTTATTGAAAAATCTCATCTGCTCTTTTAAGACGAGTTCTAATCCGGCTTCTGCTATTAGAACTACTACCAGAATATCTCTTGAAATCTTGATCATTTTTTAATTCTCTTATTTTTGATTTTAAAAGTTCAATGTCTACAGCATATTTATCAATATTTTGAGCAACTCCGATTAATATACCTTCAAAATAAGCTGGAACAAATAAGTTACCCTCGTTTCTGAATATCTTATTATCTCCTATTTGGTTAATTAATTCTAAGACTCTTATGATAAGAAATTCATAATTATTGTAGTCAAAATCAGCATTTTTGACGGTTTCCTCCATAAATTTATTTAAGAATTTCTCCATGTTTTCATTTACGTTTTCAGCATTTTGATAGAAAGCGAAAAACCTAAGAACTAGTTCTTGATCATATAATTCATTAAGTTTGCCACGACTTAATTGGGTAAGTGTTTTGAAAACCTCGTTTTGACTAATTTTTAGTAAAAGCTCATTAAGCCGAGGATCTACTCCTCGATAAATTGCATTTCTTATTTCCTGTGGAGTTAATTTTGAACCTCCAGAGTTGAGTCGTTTGAACAACTCATATTTCATAGAAGTGCTGCTTTCCCCTCTCAAAATTTCGACTCTACAAACAGCCCTTTTTAGATTTATTTTTAAATTAGTTGGAAGAGTATCAACATTAAAACCTTGTAAGCTGTTAACTAATCCTCCTTCTTGCAAAATCCATTTATTTATAGTTTTTCCCTCTTCAGTTTCTTCCCCGTTTTCTTCTTCAATTTCTTCTCTCTCTTCCACTGATGAGTTAACATCCTCTTCTGGATGATTGATTTCCCATCCATCACCTTTTAGCTCACCAAAGAAACTTATAAAAGTAGAAACACGTTGCAATCCATCAACTAACTCCCATACACCATTTTTATCTTCAGCTACGAATATTGGAGGAATTGGAATCGAGAGTAGAATGGATTCTATAAGTGCAGTTTTTTGTGTTTCTGACCATCGAAACAACCTTTGATACTCTGGTCTAATTATTAATTCATCATTTTTGTATAGGTTGATCAACTCTCCAAAAGAAATGTCGAGCCTATCTGACGAAAGTCTTCTTCTCTCATCTGAAACTGCTTGTTCGAGCAAGGCTATTTTTTCTTCAAGGTTTTCCATATGACTCAGGCTAAGTATGATTTTCCAAGTATAACTAGCGGGTAATGAAATGAATGCTCAACTACCTTTCACACTTCTTTTTCATGTCGCTATTGTATTGTAATACATAATTTTTCCGTATAACATCCATATTTAGTGTATTAAACGGAATTTTCTATAAAACTCCCAATGGAACAATAGACATCTCCAAAAAGCTAGTATAGCAATCCTAAATTGATATGTGAGAGTTCAATAAGCCTCAAGAGCGATCGCAGTTAATCCAGTTAAAGAAGTACAAGACAATGGATTTTGAGCGATTCCTACGGAGCGCTTCGCTATCGCACTAACCCAACATTAGTGAACTGACAAGTCAGCGCTTACGCTATCGCAATTAATCACAGTTAAGGAAGCACAAGACAATGGATTTTGAGCGATTCCTAGGTCGCGCTTCGCTATCGCATTAACCCAATATTAGCGAACTGACAAGTCAGCGCTTACGCTATCGCAGTCAATCCCCGTTAAGAGGATGTTTGAAAAGTGGTATTCCGTAATTTTCATCACATTGCTACCCCCCTTAGTCCCCCCTATGCTTTGGGGGGAAACAATAAAAATCCAGTTCCCTCCCCTTGTAAAGGGGAGGGTTAGGGTGGGGTAAAAAATATTTGATACATCAACCATAACTTTCCAAACACCCTCTAAGGAAGCACAAGATAATGGATTTTGAGCGATTCCTACGGAGCGCTTCGCTATCGCACTAACCCAATATTAGCGAACTGACAAGTCAGCGCTTACGCTATCGCAATTAATCACAGTTAAGGAAGCACAAGACAATGGATTTTGAGCGATATTGCTTTTCTCAAAGATGTTCAACGGTGAAGTTATAAGGTGCTTTACATTCTATTAACGCACCCTACAAAATCGGCTGGCCTGCTGGTTAAAGCTTACCAATGAGCTTGTCATATTCTGCGTGAGTTCCGATAGCGAAGCGCTCCGTAGGAATCCAAAACCAAGAAATACCGCTTTCTACCTCAACTCCTAAAGCCCGATAGTCTAATCCTGCTCGAACTGACCAGTATTTTTTACCAATCTTCTTGAAGTGTAATGATGGATGAAATGGATCAGCTTTCAAAAGTTCGTAACACTGATCTGCTGTTTCCTGAACTTGAGGGGATAACTCGTCATAGCATTTCCAAAATCTTCGCGTTGTGTAGTGCATCAGAGTTCTCGGCAATGTCCCGCTTTAAACTCAGCGATTCCTACGGAGCGCTTCGCTATCGCTTCTTCTGCTAAAGCCTCCAATTTGCCGTCTGCGATGTCTTGTTCTAGTTGCTCGTCCCAATGTTGGTAGTCTACGTCTAAGATCCATTGCCTAAGTCGCTGAAATTGTTCTGGTGTAAGCGTTAAAATAGCTGCTTCAATTTGTTCAATGGTTGACATATCTGATTATAGTTTTTTGACTTCAATCACATTATAGCTTTGCATAGAGGAGCAATTCTAATTTTTACCCTGCCACTGAATATAAAACACACTCTGCACACATCTTTATTATTGATTTGTTTGGATATTGAGCGATTCCTACGGAGCGCTTCGCTATCGCATTAATTCAATATTAGCGATCGCATTTAATAATATTTAAGGAAGTACAAAAAAAGGAAGTAGAGCGATCGCACTCAAACCACAACTAGCGATCGCAGCACAAGACAATGGATTTTGAGCGAACTGCTTGCAGCAGCGCTTCGCTATCGCTTACCCATGAGATCACAGTTAATCCCAGTTAAGGAAGCACAAGACAATAGATTTTGAGCGATTCCTACGGAGCGCTTCGCTATCGCACTAACCCAACATGAACGATCGCAGTTAATCACAGTTAAGGAAGCACAATAAAATGAATTTTGAGCGATAGCGAAGCGCGACCTAGGAATCGCTTACCCATGAGATCGCAGTTAATCCCAGTTAAGGAAACGTAAGAGCGATCGCATTAACTCAATATTAGCGAACTGACAAGTCAGCGCTTACGCTATCGCACTTAATCACAGTTAAGGAAGCACAAGACAATGGATTTTAAGCGATTCCTAGGTCGCGCTTCGCTATCGCATTTCCCCAATATTAGCGAACTGACAAGTCAGCGCTTCGCTATCGCAGTTAATCCCAGTTAAGGAAGCACAAGGAAATGGATATTGAGCGATTCCTATGTCGCGCTTCACTATTCACTATCGCACTATCCTAATATTTTTTTAACCTCATTGAGTACCTCATTTAAAAAAGGAGCATCTGATTTAATCACATTATCCTCACTTCCATCATGTTTATGATGAGGAAAAGTAGGGAGATTTAATTTTCGATGATGTTCAGTATTGTCATAACGAAAAATTAGTTTATTTTCTGAATCCATATATTGATAACTATACATTTTTCGATCTATGGAGATTTCAACATAGACAAATTCTCGTAAATGCAGCAAAGAATTATCTTCAAAATCAATTTTTCCTTTGATCAATCCTTCATATATTCCTCTTTTTTCACTTTCAATCTTGAATATTTTGACAATTTCTGAAGATTCAATTAAAAGCTGAATCTGTTGAAAATAATTTTCAATTAACAAAATCAATCTCCTCTATAGACTCTTTCATTTGTTGTAAATGTGTCAACATTCGAGATTCGCCAATCCATTCATCAAAATCAAAATTATGGGATAATTCATCATTATTAAAACGGGTTATAAATTCCTTTGTTGATAATTGATACTTGGTTTCCAATTCTATAATTCGTTCTTCTGTTCTTTTTATTCCTGCTATTACACTTTGTAATCTTTCTGATAAAGCACTTTCAATAATTCGTCTGAGGGAATCTGGATCTTTTGATCTTAGTTTGAGTTCAGCCATTATTTTTTCTCTTCTGATACTGTGCAGTCTAAAAGATGTTCTTGGGGTGAGTAGTTGTTATTCCTTTTTTTATTCTATCACTTGATAATCAAGACGGTAAATACAAGATCGGCGATCTGCTTGCAGCAGCGCTTCGCGATCGCTTACCCATGAGATCACAATTAATCGCAGTTAAGGAAGCACAAGGAAATGGATTTTGAGCGATAGCGAAGCGCTCCGTAGGAATCGCTTACCCATGAGATCGCAATTAATCGAAGTTAAGGAAGCACAAGACAATGGATTTTGAGCGATCGCTTTGATCGCTTTTCTCAAAGATGTTTAACAGCCCCGTTAGACTGTACCTCACAGACTGCTGTTGAAACGAGACTAAAGTCCCAAACAATAGCGAACTACGGTTTCTATGTCCTGCATTTTAGCATCTGAGAGTTTGCCAGAAGGCTGGCTAGGAAAACGCTTTAAATCAAGTGAACGAATTTGAAAGCAAAGAAATACTGTCTCGATTAATAATCTAGTTTCTTCAGGTAGACACCTCACATTTGTTGGATAGTTTTTGGTGATATTTGTTCCTTTTGTACCAACAACTACTGTAACAACTAATGGTAATTGATTAATAGCATCTACAGAAAGCACTAAAACAGGACGCTCTCCTGCTTGTTCTCTACCTTGAACTGGATTAAGATTGACGAAGTAAATTTCAGATCGCTGAACGCTCATAACCTTTCTATTCCATCCAGTTCAGAGATTTCAAACTCAGCATTAATTAGACCTATCTCTCTTTGGATCTCTGGATCATTTGCCATATCAGTTAAGCTTGTCTCAATCAAAGTCCGCATTTTTAATGTATTAATTAGTTTAGGGTCGTTTAGGCTTATTGGTTGGAATATCTCCTGATCACCGTCTACCTGATCAATCAACTCAGGCAATAAGACAATAACCTTAACACGACTGCCGTAAGGAAATGTTAATGCTTGGTCTAAATTAATCTGCCCATTTGTGTTTACTGTCCCTACTAACTCAACAGCTTTCATAAAGCCTCCTTTGTTTTTTACATCAGTTAATCAAGTCCCCATATTTCTATTTAAGTTAAATTTCCTCCTGGTTGATCAAGAAAATGGATTTTGAGCGATTCCTGCGGGGCGCTTCGCTATCGCACTAACCCAATATTAGCGAACTGACAAGTCAGCGCTTACGCTATCGCAGTTAATCCCAGTTAAGGAAGCACAAGAAAATTTGCCCCTAAGAGAGTGTTACAATGAGACAGAGTGCAAAAAACTAGAATCTGTATCTGTCGTTGAACTTATGCTAACAACCACTCAGTTCGCTCCCATACTTAGGCAATTATCTCACTCCGATAAGCTTTTATTACTTAATTTCCTTGTAGCTGAGTTGCTCCGGGAGTCTGGTATTGTACCGATGTCTATTCAAGATGATGTCCATAGACAAGGTTTACATGACTCTTTTGAGGCTGCTGCCATTTTAGCTCAAGCATTAAAAGAGACACAAGAATTGACTCATGGTTAATAAAGTAAGATTTGCCTTCACTGAGGTAGATCCCAGTCTTGGAGCATTAAGTACACTTCCTTATTTACCACTGACATTAACGTATCAAAATCAATCTTTGAATGTTTCGGGACTGTTGGATACTGGTTCTAGTGTTAATGTCTTGCCTTATGAAATGGGATTAGCATTAGGCGCAGTCTGGGAAAATCAAAGGTTGTCTTTGCCATTAGGCGGTAATTTAGCTAGATTTGAAGCTCGTGCATTAGTTGTGAAAGCCACTGTTGAACAATTTCCTGCTGTGGATTTGGCTTTTGCTTGGACACAAGATAAGTATGCACCGTTAATACTAGGACACATGAACTTTTTTCTTGCGTTTGATGTGTGTTTTTACAGATCTGACTTGGTATTCGAGATTAGTCAAAGGTAGTTTTATTAAGAATTGTTTCAATATCTTTCTCAGGCTCATCACAATCTTGAATTAACTTGAGAACTACTTTAGCACAAGCGAACTGCTTGCAGCAGCGCTTCGCTATCGCTTACCCATGAGATCGCAATTAATCGCAGTTAAGGAAGCACAAAAAAATGGATTTTAAGCGATAGCGAAGCGCGACCTAGGAATCGCACTAACCCAACATGAACGATCGCAGTTAATCACAGTTAAGGAAACACAATAAAATGAATTTTGAGCGATAGCGAAGCGCGACCTAGGAATCGCTTACCCATAAGATCGCAGTTAATCGCAGTTAAGAAAGCACAAGACAATGAATTTTGAGCGATAGCGAAGCGCTCCGTAGGAATCGCACTTACCCATAAGATCGCAGTTAATCACAGTTAAGGAAGTACAAGAAAATGGATTTTGAGCGAACTGCTTGCAATATGACAATACAATAAATAAAAAATAAATTTAATTTCACCCATACTAACTCCATAATGCCTAATTATAGAAGACCTAATGTTTCTGGAGGTACATATTTCATCACACAAGTCACTTATCAAAGAGAATCTTGGCTCTGTACTGATATAGGGAGAAAATCTCTTCGAGAAGCAATAGAAAAAGTAAGGGAAAAATATCCTTTTTGTATTGATGCTTTTGTTTTATTACCTGATCATTTTCATTGTTTGTGGACTTTACCCCCTGATGATAAAGATTTGTCGGTGAGATTGCGCTTAATTAAAACTTATGTTACCAAACATTATGGACAAGCATTAGGGGTTAATCGGGAGGTTTCTCAATCACGACAAAAGCGAGGAGAAAGTAATCTTTGGCAACGTCGGTTTTGGGAGCATTTAATTCGGGATGAACGGGATTTTGCGCTCCATTGTGATTATATTCATGATAATCCGGCTCGACATGGATTGTGTGAAAATCCCCAAGATTGGCAGTATTCCAGTATTCATCGGTTTATCGCTGAGGGAATTTATCCAACCGATTGGGGTAAAGATAGCAGAAAGGAAAAACCTCAAGGATATTGGGACGATTAGTAGGGTGCGTTAGCGACAGCGTAACGCACCGAAAATCAGTAAATAATCATAAATATGGTGCGTTACACTCCGTTAACGCACCCTACAAGATCGACGATCGCACTTCACTTTCTGGTAATTGCTTGATTACTGATTCAACTTCTAGCCGAGTAGTCATACAAGATTTTACATTTAAAGAGTTTCTCTTTTCTATATTATCACCAACTTTGACATTGAAACGCCATTAGATGGTAGCTATTTGACTGATAGCAAAGCACGACCTAGTAATCGCATTAACTCAATATTAGCGAACTGACAAGTCAGTGCTTACGCTATCGCAGTTAATCACAGTTAAAGAATCACAAGACAATGGATTTTGAGCGATCGCTTACCCATGAGATCGCAATTAATCACAGTTAAAGAATCACAAGACAATAGATTTTGAGCGATCGCACTAACCAAATATTAGCGATCGCAGTTAAGGAAGCACAAGGAAATGGATTTTGAGCGATTCCTGCGGAGCGCTTCGCTATCGCATTTCCCCAACATTAGCAATCGCAGTTAATCACAGTTAAGGAAGCACAAGGAAATGGGAAATGGATATTGAGCGATCGCACTAACCCAATATTAGCGATCGCACTTAATCACAGTTAAGAAAGCACAAGATAATGGATTTTGAGCGATTCCTGCGGAGCGCTTCGCTATCGCATTTCCCCAATATTAGCGATCGCAATTAATAGTAGTTAAGAAAGCACAAGAAAATGGCAATTGAGCGATCGCTTACCCATAAGATCGCATTAATCGCAGTTAAAGAAACACAAGATAATAGATTTTAAGCGATCGCATTTCCCCAATATTAGTGATCGCAGTTAATCCAGTTAAAGAAGTACAAGACAATGGATTTTGAGCGATTCCTACGGAGCGCTTCGCTATCGCACTAACCCAACATTAGTGATCGCAGTTAATCCCAGTTAACGAAGCACAAAAAAATGGAAATTGAGCGATCGCATTAACCCAACATTAGCGATCGCAGTTAATCGCAGTTAAGGAAGCACAAGATAATGGAAATTGAGCGATTCCTACGGAGCGCTTCGCTATCGCATTAACCCAATATTAGCGAACTGACAAGTCAGCGCTTACGCTATCGCAGTCAATCCCCGTTAAGAGGATGTTTGAAAAGTGGTATTCCGTAATTTTCATCACATTGCTACCCCCCTTAGTCCCCCCTTGTAAAGGGGGGAAACAATAAAAATCCAGTTCCCTCCCCTTTACAAGGGGAGGGTTAGGGTGGGGTAAAAAATATTTGATACATCAACCATAACTTTCCAAACACCCTCTAAAGAAGTACAAGACAATGGATTTTGAGCGATTCCTACGGAGCGCTTCGCTATCGCACTAACCCAACATTAGTGATCGCAGTTAATCCCAGTTAACGAAGCACAAAAAAATGGAAATTGAGCGATCGCATTAACCAAATATTAGCGATCGCAGTTAATCCCAGTTAAGAAAACACAAAACAATGGATTTTGAGCGATAGCGAAGCGCTCCGTAGGAATCGCACTAACTCAATATTAGCGATCGCATTTCCCCAATATTAGCGATCGCACTATCGCAGTTAAGGAAGCACAAAAAAATGGATTTTAAGCGATAGCGAAGCGCTCCGTAGGAATCGCTTACCCATGAGATCGCACTTAATCGCAGTTAAAGAATCACAAAACAATGGATTTTGAGCGATCGCACTTAGTTTGAATTCCAGTTAGGATTTCGTGCGACACAATTTTGAAGTGCTTCTGCTAACATAGGTCCAGTCGGATAACAATTAAGAATTCTTAAAATATGAAGAGGAGTATTAGGATTTTTGGCAATTGCTAGGATAAAGTTTTCGTATTCTTGAAACCAAATATCAGGGTCGAAGAAACCTGTAGCTTGGAAGTTGACTTTAGCTAAATCAGAAATCATAGTACCTCTATTCTTAAAGGAGTTGCCAATCGCTTGACAGTTGGAAAAGAGTCTTTCAAGTGTGCTAGCCGAAGTATGAAAATTACCAGCTACCGCAGTGCGAACTGTATGAAGTCGATCTTGAGATAGGATTTCTAAAATATCAGCAGATGTACTTGGATTTTCTGCTACATAACGGCGAGTAAATTCGCATTTATCCGACGCGAAAAGCCTTAAGAGATCAACGGGTGTACTGAGATTGCTCGCCACACTAGAGCGAACAGATTCGTCTTGGGCAAGAGTTCTTAGAAGAGCAATGGGTAAATTAGGATTTTGTGCCACACACCTCCGAACACTACATTCAATATCTTGAGCGAGTAACTCTAGTATTCTATTAGGTGTATTTGGATTCAGACCAACATTACCGCGAACATAAGATGTTCTGGAAGATCCAACAAATGCATGGTCATGAGCCAGCATCTCAAGCGTGTCAGCAGGTGTACTGGGATTTCTTGCTACAAAGAAACGAATATACTCGTCACGGTCGCATGCAAGAAGTTGTAGGATATCGATCGGTGTATTTGGGTTATTTGCTAGAGTACGGTGAACTTCTCTAGCAGCTACAGTACGGTGAACTTCTATAGCAGATCGATATAATTCTCGTAACCGTTCAGGAGATGTCGTGAGTTCGCGGGCTTCTGTCTCATTGTTATTCATTTACTTTATCCACTGATATTTTATCCCACCATAAACAGATCGGTCTATCAATAATTTCAACGCAACTGACCCATAAATGTCAACAGACAGGCTTTCACCTAACGTTATCACAGACAACCTGAGCGGCATAACGGCTGAATTGAGCGATAAAACATCACCCCCAACTCAAAACTAAAATATCATAATATTGTCCGCTCCAATGATTTGTTATGCAGCGATCGCTTCACAATTACTTATACTTTGTAAAACACCAATAATTTGAGCTTATTTCTTGCTGATATCCAGAATTTTTCTTAACCTTTCATTCTCCATCCTTAACGCCAATATTTCATTCTTCTGCAACTCAATTAACGACCTTTGACTAATTACCTCACCAAAGGCTTTTTTCCGGTTTTCAATCCCAAACCATCTTTGATAGGTTTTTGTATGTTCATCAACAGTATGACCTAAATTATCTGCTGCGGCTTTAATTGGTATTCCCTGAAGATGCGCTCGAATCGCGCAACCATGCCGTAAATCATAAGGTTGAAACTCAATTCCCACCTTTCTAAACCATCTCGATATATCTCTTCGCATCCAATTAATATTTTGTACAGATGCAATTTTTGCCACCTTTTGTTCTAAAATATTTAATGGTTTGGGATTATGTAAATCAAATAATTCTATCCATTCAGGAACAAAAGGAATAACTTCTCGATATCCAGTTTTAGTATTTTTATTCACCTTCCAAGTATGATCTATATTTTGCGGAGACATCCACCAATTAATATCTGGTTGGACAAATAGTTCCCTTGGTCTTAATCCATAAGTCGCCAACATTCCATATACCCAACGCCACATTTCCCAGGTGTCTATCTCATCACTAATATTTGTATTTTTGCGGCTGAGGGCGAATTTTTCAAAAAGGTCAAAAGCAGATATGATTTTTTCATCTTCAGGAATTTCTCGATAAGCAGGAGTGACATGATCTCGTTTAACATCAAGTTGAAATCCTAAATTAAAGGTTTTAATCAAAACAGAACTTACCGCAATCAGTTCATTTTTTTTATTACCCTGAAATGAATTAATAACTTCCTCAAAATTTTCTTTTGTCGCTAAATGGGTAAGAGTCAAATTTCTTTTAATCACAGATATATAGTTAGCAAAAGTATTTTGACTAGTGATAGTTTTCTGACGGGTTTGATAATATTTTTCGTCAAATGTATCTAATAATTCCCCAATTGTTTTGATTTCTTGCTTTTCTCTCGATTTAATTCCTAAATACTTCTCATTCCACTCAAAAGTATGACGAGCAATTAATTTACCCAATTCATAACTTTCTTCAATTGCTGTTTTTAATCCCTCTAAATTTGCGGGTATTCCTAGAGATAAATCATACTGCTTTTTTGTCTTACCTAAACTGTAATCTCCTGGTTTTAAAGGTAAGGTAGCTCGTAATTGGAGAGAATTGCCAGTTTGTTTAATACTAACTCTTATTCTCTCTCTTTTTAAATTATTATTAGCTGCAATTAACTTCTGTTCAAAAACTGCTTGATACTGTAATTCCGTTGCTTTTATTTTCGCCATTGTTCCTCTATAGCTGCCATCTGTGGTGTTCTGCGGCTCAAAATCTGCAAACATATCTGCAAACCAGTCCCTTGAGTCTGCATTTGCATCCTCATGTAGAGATGGGGGATAGGTTTCCGATATTACAGTACAGCTATTTTCAAGTAAATAGACCACAAACCGACCTCTCTCCAAACCTCTCTCCTGCAAGGAGAGAGGCTTTGATTTACCCCCCCTTCCAGAGCAACAAAGGTTTTTCTTTTTCCCTCTCCTCTTAGGAGAGGGTTAGGGAGAGGTAGGGAAGGGGCTGGGGGTTAGGTCTAATAATAGTAGTTCAAATACAAGAAAACTGCTGTAAGTGTTAGGGATAAAAATTACCTTGACTCATAGAACCTCGCGGTAAGTGGGAAACTCAGCGGCTTTAGCCCTGAGAGGAAAACGGCACGTGCGATTAAAATCGCTGTGGTTTTTGTGGTACAATTAAATTACGAGTAGAAATAACTATCTACGTGTTGAAGCATCCTAGTATCGGAGAAATCCCGGCTCCCCTGAAACAACGGTTAGGTTTAAGTCCTAACGACAGTATGACGAGCAAGGAGCAAACAAAGGCAGGTTGCGGAGCGTACCGCGTTTTGGCTTAGTGATGGACTCCGAAAGTATTAGAAACAAAAAAGTAGATAGAAACCTAAGCTTGACTTAGAGTGACTAAGTAGACGAAGTTTGACGGTCGTAGCGAAAGTTTTACTCTGTCCGCAGAATCTCAGTGTCTTTAGAGGGTGTTTGAAAAGTCCCTCATGGTGTATCAAATATTTTCAGATCCCCCTAAATCCCCCTTAAAAAGGGGGACTTTGACTCTAGTTCCCCCCTTGCTAAGGGGGGTTAGGGGGGATCTGTAAGTGCCTAAAATCACAACCTAAAACTTTTCAAACAACCTCTTAGACATGAGAGTGTCAATCCCTAAATATTCCCTTATTTATAAAAGCTGAAATGGTGAAAATAAAATGTTCTGATTGAGCAAAATTACTTTAAAAATAAGTTACTCAGGAACATTTACAGCATATCACCTGTTGTCATAGCAGTTATATGGTGCCTGGTGGTGTGATGTGCGCCCCCACTTTAACTGATATTACCCGCGCCTGGGCAATTTTGGAATATTTCCGCACCAATTGGTTAGAACCAGTTTGGTTAGGTTGTTCTTTAGAAAGATATGAAGAAATTCAATCCTATGAAGACTTTCAAAAGTGGTTAAATGAAGATGTTAAACATCGAGAATCTGACTTGGGTTTATATTGGCGCATGGGGTTAGATATCGGTTTAGATCGATATGGTGCTGGTGTGGGTAAATATGTGACTTGGGGTTATATTCCCCATGAAGATAAATATAATCATCCCACCATTGAAGGACGTAACGCTGCTGTGATTATGAAAAGCGGTGTTTATGATAGCTTCACGGATACTCATGCCTTGATGAATCAAGCATTTGCCCGTGAGAATTTAACCCATTCTTGGTATGATGAGGGTACAGAAGATTGGCATCCAAGCGATCGCACAACAAAGCCAATTAATCACAATCAAAAAGACTTTAATGGGGCATATTCTTGGTCAAGTGCAGTCCTCCACCAAGACTTAGGACGTTTAGAAGCAGGACCCCTCGCCCGTCAATTAGTTGCAGGGGGAAATCATGGGGAATCTTGGCAACATTATGACCCTTTTATTCTCGACACATTCAAGCAAATGGGTGGTGCAAGTGTTCATCTTCGGCAATTAGGAAGAGTCCATGAAATAGTGAAACTATATCGTCAAGCTGAACGGTGTTTAAGAGAGTTCAAATTAAACGATCCTTGGTATATTAAACCAGAAGAAAAAGATGGTAAAGGTTGGGGTGCAACGGAAGCCGCTAGAGGTGCATTATGTCACTGGGTAGAAATCGAAAAAGGTAAAATTAAGAATTATCAAGTTATCGCTCCCGGTACTTGGAATATCGGACCCCGTGACGGTGAAGGACAACTCGGACCAATCGAAAAAGCATTAATTGGAACACCAATTCAAGACCCTAAAGACCCCGTAGAAGTGGGTCATGTCGCCCGTTCTTTTGATTCATGTTTAGTGTGTACTGTTCACGCCCATGACGCGAAAACTGGGGAAGAATTAGCTCGTTTTAGAACAGCTTAATTTATGTTACTTAAGATCCCCGATTTCTTCAAGAAGTCGGGGATCTATTTTTCGATAAGTCAGGGTTCTATATAATTGTTATGTGCAGTACAAAAGTTCCCAAATCAGTGGGTTAGTCTGAATTTTAAGGAATAATTGATAATTCCTAATTATCAGATGAAGAATTATCAATTAGGAATTACTAAATACTAAAAATGGTAACTAATTGTGTCTAATTTAGAACTACATCAATATCTTCCTCAACTTCCTGAAGCTGCATTGCAAGAATTTATAGAATGGTGTATGTTGGATCAGTCAACAGCCGCAGGATTAGAATTTAAACCCGATCAAAGTAAGTTAAAGAATTTAGCACCAGCGGATTATTCTAAGCAATTAGTTGACCAATTTATGAAGGTAAGACCTGACCCCATTAGAGCAGGTTTGGTGGCTGTAATTGCAGGGAAACAAGCCGATAAACACGAATTAACAGGTTTAGCTGCTGTGGTTGATTTTGTTTCTCTTTATGTTAAGTATTTAATTCCTAAAGATGGTAGTAATCCAGAAGAAGCTGATGCAATTTTAGCTAAAGCATCACAACATCAATATGAGCAACTTGTGGAAATTGCTAAAAAACATGGTGTGAGTGTATAGATTTGTAGGGTGGGTAATTCCCACCCAGAAAAACGCGGAAGTTAAAGTGATTTTTAGGTAAGTGAATTATAAACTTTTGTCTGAATCAGGATTTACAGGATTTAAGGATTTACAGGATGTTTATTGTTAATATTAGAAATGGGAATTTATGTACTTAACATGAATAAATCGTCAATAAATAATCCTGTTAATCCTTTAATCTTGAGCATCCTGATTCTGACAATATGAGACTGGGAATTCATTCCCAGCGGTTGCTAAAGATGAAATTTTGGGAAAGCATCATAAAAATATAGTCGGCTTGAGCCGACTTTCGCTATGAGACTGGGAATTCATTCCCTGGCGGTTGCTAAAGATGAAATTTTGGGGAAACATCATAAAAATAAATGTTGGGTTTCCTTACCTCAACCCAACCTACTCTTCTACATCAAACCAAACAGGGGAAATATCATCAACCTGCCCATTATAATTAATCGTAATTTCCTGCCCTTCCCGAATATATTGATGAGCAACAATATCAATTACATTTTTAGCAAAATTCTTAATATAAACCGCATTGGGATGATAAGAATGATTAAAAAGAGAAGCAAAACCTAAACCTATTGCCCCGCTTTCTCCATGCCAACCAAAATAATAATTTAATAACACCGTTTTAGTAATTAACTTAACTTGCTGTTTAGGAATCACAATCACAGCGGCTCTTTCAATTAAATCTCCTTTAGCAAAATCTTGCTGGGCAAATATACCTCTACCTTTAGTCTCTGTATCACGAAATACTAGCATATTGCAATTATATCTGATGGGTAAGAATGATTTTTGACTAACCACTACAGATAAACGCAGAGAAAATAAACATCAGATCCCCGACTTCTGAGCATTGCTTGATAGTTTATGGAGACGATTACACAAGAAGTCGGGGATCTTGTGCGCTATAGCTACTATAAAGTCAATGATCAAAGATGTAGTCAAAATTTCCGTAAATTTTAATTTTTTGTGCAAAGTTGATAATATTCATGTTATTATAAATATCCCATGCTAACTATCATTGGTTGTGGCAATCTGAATCGGAATGATGATGCTGTCGGCGTAATTATCGCCCAACGTTTACAGCAATATCTCGCCCAAAATCCTCACTCCAACATCCGCATTTTCGATAGTGGAACTGCGGGCATGGAAGTGATGTTTCAAGCGAGAGGTAGCGAAAAATTAATTATTCTTGATGCTAGTTGCACAGGTTCAGAACCAGGTGCTATATTTAAAGTCCCAGGGAAAGAACTAGAAGCACTGCCCGAACCTAGTTACAACTTACATGATTTTCGTTGGGATCATGCCTTGGCTGCTGGGAGAAAAATCTTTTTAGATGATTTTCCCCAAGAGGTGACAGTCTATTTAATTGAAGCTGCAAATCTGGATTTTGGACTGGAATTAAGTCCTGTTGTTCAACGTTCTGCTGATTTAGTTTTTGCCGAACTAATCATAATTATCCAACAGAATGTGATAGCTTAATCAACAATCTCAAATCCCCAATTGCATCAGATCCAATCACGATAAACTGGCAACTCATCTACTCTCATTTCAAAGGGTACAGTTTGACTATCGGGAGGACAAACCCGGATTTTGGCACTGCTAACAATGCCATAAAGAACATTTGCCATAGGGACAATTTGTTGCAAAATTTGCCAGTTAGTAACTTGGTCAGGGCATTCAATTACTAAAGTCAAAATACTCGCGTGAGTTGTGGCATACCAACGACAATTAGACAACAAACTATGAATAATGCGATCGCATCCTTCATAAAAGTATTTGCTAATTGAATGCTCCAATTGTTGTCGAAGCATAATATCTGCTGATGTTGGCTGTATAGGGTGCTTATCATCAGCATGGAATTGATGTTCTGTTCTCGCCATTTCCAGTTATTTTCCTATTTATTTACCAATTGCCATTGCATACAATACGTCCTTATTGGTTTCTAGCAAGGCTTGGGTTTCATCATCATAGAAAGCACCAATACCACTACAATCTATTCCCCAATAGTTGCTAAATAAATACACTCTCTGTCCGACAAATCCGGCTAATTGCATAGCCGTTTGATAACTCAAATAGTCGGACACCTATTCCAAACGTTCTCCAAAAACCGTTCTCGGTCAGAATTAAATTGAGGATGTTCTAGCTGCTGCTGGTGACTAGGCTGTAAAGACGTTGTTTGATAGGCATCTTCAACACATTGATTAACTTGAAAATAGTCAGTACCACAGACAAAAGGAATAGGTAGCCTTAAGCGTCTGACTGGTTTTTCTTGCGCTTCTGGTGATATCACACAACTAGTAATAAACTCCTTATTCTCAAATCCCAAATCTGCATTGAGAATAAGTTTATCAAAATCAAAGCCTAGTTGTATGTTGTTTTCATGAAGATATGCAAAAAGCAGCGATAGCACCTAAATGGTGTCCGCTATCCAACAAACAATATCTCAAACTCCTGTCTTGATATTTCCAGCTAGACCTATGATAAACACAACTAACTAAAAAGATGAATCCGTTAATACATTTATTTGGTATAACATAATTATCCAATCCATCATCGCCTAATTCATAAATTAAGGTCAGACAATTATTCTCAACTTCTATATGGTAGATGCCATTTATTATGCCTTCTAACCCACGTATTTGTACATAAATTCCTGTCGGGTATAAAGCCCCCGCAGACGGATTTACCCGCAATTTATAGGGACTATATTGATATATCTTTTCTCAAGTAATAGCACTGGTTAACCACAAAAAAGTATGAATAGGATTATTGCGATTTAATTGCAGCCGGCGATAAAAATGAGGATAAACTTTAAAAGAAGTTGGTTGTGTAGCGGCATCTACATAATTAGGATAGACTAAAATTCATACCCTTAATCAGCAACGCCAGTTTTCAGCAACAGGAATGGTAATCAACTTATTTGTCAAATTGCAAAATTCTGTACTATAATAAAAGTGTGAAGTACATGGGGCTTTAACGGTTTCGACAGGTTGGCGAAAGCTACTCTGTGATTCAGGTCGAGAGCGAGTCATCTCTCGCAAATCAAAGACTCAAAAAAAAAGTAAATGCGAACAATATCGTAAAATTTGCTCGTCGGGAAGCTCTAGTAGCTGCCTAAGAAACCTCTAATAGGTTCGAGCGTCTTTAATTTGACTCCGTTAAGGATTAAAGACCTAACCCCCAACGGATGCTCCAACAAGCGTTCTCTGGTTGGCTTGAAGGCTAAGATTAAATCAGAGCATCCTACGTTCGGGATAATGAACGATTCCCGCCTTGAGGGTCAGAGAGGCTAAACCTGTGAACGAGTGGAGGGTTAATACCCAATTTGGACATGGGTTCGACTCCCATAAGCTCCATTTTCAATTTTCAATAATTTTTAAGCCCGCTAAACACTTTGATGTTAGGCGGGCTTTTTGCTATTTGGGGGATTTCTCAACATGGATATCCCGTTCCCAAATTATTTATTAGTACGGGATAGCGCTGATAGTTAGGCTTGCTTTAAAGCATCGCGTTTTTTCCGATCTGCTGTCAAAATATCTGCCATGACTATGAGTGCTTGCGCCATTTTTTCCAGGTTAGAACTGTATAGTTCTAAATCTTTGATGAGTTTATCTTCAGAGATATGTAACCCGTTAGAGATTGCTTTTAGTGCTTCAGCCCTTTGCTCATCTTTTTTGACAAGTTCAGGATCTGACTGGACTAATAATGCAAATAAACCAACGCCAAATAAACGACTATATTTAAAGTTGGAATTTGCGGCCACCGCTTCTAGTTGCTTTTGCAAATCTGCATCTTGATTGAGGGGACTTGCTTGACTTAAACTAGCAATCAAATCCTTAGCTGGTAAACTGGCAGCTAAAGCTTGCAATCTGGAGGCATCTTGTCGGTAGCTCTGGGGGTCTTGTTCCACAGCCTGACAGATTGCTCGGAAAATTGACTCTTTGTCCTGTTCTGGTTGGTAGCCATCCATGAAGCGGTCAAAAGTTGTGACAACGCCCAAGGCATAAATCGCATCGTAGCTAAAATCAACATTGACTGATAGTAGGTGCATTTCTACCATCAACTCTTCCACTACCCGGCGGTAAATAGTATTAATCGGCCTGGTATGAAGAGTGTAAAAGGTTCTTTTTGTATCAGATACTGTACGGACGTTATTCACAAAGAAAATTTTAGTAAAGACGTATTCCTGTTATCTAGTATGAACTAATCAGAGCTAATTAGCGAAAGTCAGATCAAAAAGGAGTTGATAAATCCTATGGACCAGTGAAAATCTGGTGCCGAGTCTCTAAAACCTGTTTTTCCGTCTCAAAGATTTCAAATACAGTATCCATCATTGTGACTTCAAACACCAGCTTGGCTTCTGGATGAACATTACAAATCCGAAAACTACCATTAACCCTATCAGCTTCACGCATCCCAGCTAATAAAGAAGTCAGCCCAGAACTATCAATAAAATTTACTTGGCCGAGATTGACAACAACATGAGGACTGTGTTTAGAAATACATTCCTGTAGCTTGAGACGAAATTGCCAAGCAGTAGTAATATCTAAGCGACCAGCGGGTGTCAATACCATAACGGTATGACCGTCTTCAGTTGTAAAGGTTTTTTGATCTATATTAATCACTGAACCGATACTTTTTTGCTAAGATTTGCTAATCAACACACTCACAAAGTCAGGAACTATCAATCCATATACAGAGGATGATACCTCATCCTTAGTGTAACTTAAATTCATAGTATTTGACGAAAATAACTGAGGATTGGGGATGGGGGATGGGGAAGAAAAATATTCTCCTCTGCACCTCTGCTCCCCTGTACCTCTGCTTATGCTTGACTTGGTTTCCAGTTTATCCAATCTTGCGGTTTTAGAAAAGTCTCATACAACTCAGCTTCAGGAGAATTAGGTTCTGGTTTGTAGCCATATTCCCAACGAACTAAAGGTGGTAGAGACATGAGAATTGATTCTGTGCGGCCGTTGGTTTGCAGTCCAAAAATTGTCCCTCGGTCATAAACCAAGTTAAATTCTACATATCTACCACGACGGTATAATTGGAAATTACGTTGGCGATCGCCGTATTCCATCCCCTGTCGGCGTTCCGCAATTGGCGCATAAGCAGGTAAAAATGCCCCAGCACAGTCTTGAACTAAAGCAAATATATCTTCCCAACTCCGTGACGGTAATTGACCTACCTGATTACTATAAATAGCTGCGTCCCCATGAGGATCCGGGCCGCGATAGATAGAACCTTGACCATCTTGGTAATCTAAAAATAAACCACCAATTCCTCGTGTTTCATCCCGATGTTTCAGATAAAAATATTCATCGCACCACCGCTTAAACACAGGATAATACTCAGGATGGTGTTGATCACAAGCTTGTTTAAAAGTGTTATGAAAATGTTTTGCATCTTCAGCAAAGGGGTAATAAGGTGTTAAATCCGCACCTCCACCAAACCACCAAACTGGACCTGCTTCAAAATAGCGGTAATTTAAATGGACTGTAGGTACATAAGGATTTCGTGGGTGCAACACCAAAGAAGTACCCGTTGCATAAAATCCATGTCCTGCTGCTTCTGGACGTTGGGCTAAAATTGAAGGAGGTAAATGAGAACCCCAAACTTCAGAAAAATTTACCCCTGCTTGTTCAAAGATCGCCCCATCCCGCAGGACACGCGATCGCCCACCACCCCCTTCTGGACGCTGCCAACTATCTTCCTGAAACGTCCCCAGACCATCTAATTTCTCTAAACCTTGGGTAATTTCATCCTGCAGATTCTGCATAAACTGACTGACTCTAGCCTGGGCATTCACACCAGGGAGAACATCAGATGAATCTTTTGTGATAGTGGGGGTTTGCGCGTTGGTTAACATAGATTCCCGAACCTAAAATTACAATTTCTAAACAATTACAAATTTTTGTTGTCAAAACTTCTCAGCAGCGAAAGTCACAAATCCGGCTTAATCTGCCAAAGAAGTTTGCTATGATCCGTCAAAACACCTTTAAATATCCATTGGCACGGAATTTACTCCAACTTACACATATCATATCTAAAGACCCGTTTTCACAGTTATAGAAATAATCTTATTATTCTCAATACCTTCGCCATTTTTTGCTTTGTTGGATTAAGCGACAGCGCAACAAATACGCATTTGTGGGGTTATGGCTTTGCCACACTATGGCTAACGCCTCCGTACCATTTGCCGTGCGAATGTAACCGTTTCCCAACCCAACCTTTTCAGATATGATCCAATTATGTATAAACAATTGATCAAACCAATTATCTTTGTAGTTACCAGCATAGTAACTGTATTGCCACAGGTAAGTATTGCTGCACCAAAAGGGTTTCAATCCCCCAGTGGTAATATGTTTTGCGAGCTAAGTGAAGGAGAAACAAATAGTTTACGCTGTGAAATCAATACTTCGCTAAAACCCAAACCGCCTCAACCTTACCCTGGATATTGCGGGTTTGATTGGGGAATGGGTTTTTTGTTACCTGCTGATGCTAGACCAGAAATTTTATGTATCAGTGATACCATTGCTGATAAAAATAAAACCGTTTTGGCCTATGGAAAAACTTGGAACAATGGTGGTTTTAAATGTGTTTCCCAAAAAACTGGTTTAACTTGTACTAATAGTAATGGGATTGGCTTTTTTCTCAGTCGGGAAAAATGGCGAGTATTAGGTCTTTCTAGACCTTAGTTACAAATCTGCCGCTTTTGAAAACCCTTAGCTTGTCCGTAATACACGGTTTTAAACTTCACCTGATTTGTCCCAGGATTGTAGAGAGTATATGTTGCTTCTCCTGGAGTCCGTCCTACATTTCCCACACCAATCACTTGACGAGGGTTAATATTGACAGTTTGTGGAGACAATTGATGATCAAGAGTAGTGATTTCACTGCTAATAGAACCAGCTTGTAACTGATACTGAAAAGTTAACCCAGAACGACCACAAAATAGGTTATTTGCTTGCATTCTTGATAATCTATCTAGCATTTGAATAGGGAGAGTATCGGGAGTAAGTTCATCATTTACACCTGCTGTCGAACCGTGTATTAATAAACAATCTAATTCAAAAAAACCAAAATCCAAGTTTCTCAACCATTGTACTGTCTGACGGGAAACACAATCCCACAACATCTGCACAGTATCACCACCATATTTTGCCAGTAATTCCGGTGCGTCTCCAGTCGGACCTAAACCATGTAAAATCAAACACTGTTCTTCCCACCATCCCTTACAAACCATTGGTTCTAATTCACCCCGTCGCGGTGATTTTACCCTTTCCACTAACTGTTCACATTCTCGCCTTGGACCGACTAAATCACCGATAATATATAATACCTCTATGTAACGGCTTTGCAGCTTAATATCAGCTATCACAGCTTCATAGGCTGGCAAATTTCCTTCAATTCCACTCAATATTGCCCACATAGTCAATTTTGGATTTTAGATTTTAGATTTTGGATTAGTTCTTTTATCTGGTACAAACATGAGTTGGATCTTCTGCCCGTTCAGCATACTCTAAGCCATGCGCTAAACGCCAAGCAAAGATTTCTGGTAATCCCTTTTCGATAATTGCTGCACAGGTTTTTTGATAATCATAGGTAACTTCCCGCAAAGTTACCCCTTGAGTATCAGTTTCATAAATTACATAAGTTGCATTTGGTCGTCCATGTCGAGGTTCTCCAACAGAACCAACATTAACAATCTTTTTCAGCGCAGATGAAAAGTTAATTTTCCGTGATTCTGCTGGATTATTAACCTGAACTTGTAACTCACCAGCATTAAGATTACGAGTATAGGGAACGTGAGTATGTCCACAAAATAGCACATCTGCACCTGTGGAAAGTACCCTTTCTAAAGCGACAAAAGCATCCAATTCAGGTAATAAATATTCATGGTTGCTATGGGGACTACCGTGAACAAAGGCTAAGTTTTGCCATTGGAGACTATGGGGTAAATTGGCCAAAAATTCCCGGTTTTCCGGGTGGATTTCCTGATTTGTCCATTGGTGAGCCTTTAGTCCTCTTTTTTCTGCCAATATTGAAGGATAACTACAATCACAAGCATTCAATCCTTCCACAATATCTTTATCCCAACAACCAGCGCAGGTAGGAATATCCAAGGAGCGAATTTGGTTAATTACCGCATTAGGGTGGGGTCCATATCCCACTAAATCACCAACACAAAATATTTTTTCAGCTTTTTGATTGTCAATATCTAATAATACAGCATCTAAGGCTTCGTAATTACCATGAATACATGACATGACAGCTATTTTCATACTTGTTGACCTTCTAATAAAATTTGTTGTACTTGTTGTTGATATTGAAAAATCATGGACTCAGATAAACAGCAATCTGATAATGTTGCTTTTAAAGCGGTTTCATTTAAGTTTTTTCCGGCTATTTCTATGCCACTAAATCGCTGAGGTCTACCTTCTAAATACCTTGGTACGTTTAATTCTAAAAAGTCTGTTTGGGGAACACCAGAGACAAAATCACAGGAAAGAGAACGTCCATCATTAACATCGAAAATTGCCTTAGCACGGGTAACAATCCCATAAGCGCCGTGAGTTATTTCATACCAAAATTCATCTAAACTATTTTCATCAATTACTTGCCCCGTAGTTTCTACCCGCCATAAATTTTCTACAATTATAGTTGGAACTGGTGCGCCATAGATAATTTCATCTGCCCAACTATCATATTCAGAGTTTTTTAACTCCTCTGGAATAATTGCTATAGCGTGGTAAGTGAGATGATCTAATATTTTTGATATCCTATTTAACTCTAGATAAGAACCTAATTCAACATAAACACTATCTGCTGTGGGAATGTGATATAGAAATTCAATTTCTTGACCATCACCAAATATTTTCAGATCAGGAAATTCAGTAGCTATTTTAGTTTGATCAATGGGAATATTCCCCGTTCCTGGAGAAAAATAAATTACTTTTTCAATAGATTTAATATCTCGAATTTGTTGACAGATCCAGGTAGTTTTTCCAGATCCAAATAATCCAGCGACAACGGTAATAATTGGTAAAGTCATAATCAATATAAATTATAATTTATGAGGTAAAATTCCCACAGAATTAAAAAAACAACTTCTGACTCCAGTATGACAGGCAATATCACCAACTTGCTCAATTTTGATGAGAATTGTATCACCATCACAATCATAAAAAAGCTCTTTTACCTTTTGAATATGTGTAGATGTTGCCCCCTTATGCCACAACTGAGAACGGGAACGACTCCAATAATAAACTTCACCTGTAGCCAGGGTTTTTTGAATTGATTCTGCATTCATCCAAGCCATCATTAAAACAGTACCATCGAGATAATCTTGAGCTATAGCTGGAATTAACCCTTGCTCATTAAATTTCAAATTTCCAATCATGATAACTTATCCCTTTTTATCTGCGTTTATCTGCGTTTATCTGCGTTCAAATATCAATATAATGTAGAGATAAAAAATCTCTTATCTCTACATCACACAAAGCCTATTTAAAATTAGCACTGTGGCGAATTAAATTCATAAATTCTTCACGAGTGCGTGCGTCTTCAGAAAACACACCACGCATAGCACTGGTAACAGTCCAAGAACCTGGTTTTTGCACTCCTCTCATCACCATACACATATGAGTTGCTTCAATTACCACTGCAACCCCTTGAGGTTTGAGTAAACCTTGCAGTGCATTAGCAATTTGTAAAGTCAGCCGTTCTTGCACTTGTAAACGTCGAGCATACATTTCACAAATGCGGGCAATTTTTGATAATCCTATGACTTTACCATTAGGAATATAAGCGATATGAGCGCGGCCAATGATTGGTAATATGTGGTGTTCACAGGAACTGAAAAGATCAATATCCCGGACTAAAACCATTTCATTTGCATCTTCTGTAAATACTGCTCCATTTAGCAGTTCATCTATAGATTGATCATATCCACTTGTAAGAAATTTTAACGCTTTAACAACTCTTTTGGGAGTATCTTTTAATCCCTCACGGTCTGGATTTTCTCCCAATCCAATCAACAAAGTGCGTACAGCTTGTCTCATATCAGCTTCTGTTACAGTTGGTAATTCTTGCTGATATAAGGATGAAATGTCAGCAGTAGAATTTAGCTCTGGACGAATAGATAAAGTCATTTTTTTAGGTTAATTGGGATGATTTATGAGCAAAGTTAATAGTTTCATAAACTATATCTATAAATAGCTATTAACTAAATTTGATTTGATGAATTTGAGAATTAATGAAGACTTTTAAACTAAAATAACAAACATTCGTTAAGTTTTGTATGAATCTCACTAGCCTCCAATTTTCTACCAATAAAAACTACCTGATTTTTAGGTTGATTAGGCCATTCGTCAGCGTGCAAAGTGTAACGAGGTCCACTGAGTTGAAAGATATGACGCAACTCACTATCACTAAACCATAAAATTCCTTTAGCACGAAATACATTTTTCGGTATTTCTTCAGTCAAAAAATGCTCAAATTTATGGACATTAAATGGTTTATTACTTTGGAAAGAAATTGAAACAAACCCATCATTATCTAAATGATCGGAGTGATGATGATGTTCATGTTTATGGTCATGTTTATGGTCATGTTCATGTTCATGTTCATGTTCATGTTCATGGTTATGACGATCTTCATCATCAGTGACAATATACTTATGTATTGGTGTTAAACTCACATCTAAAATCAATGGTAAAGCAACTTCACCATATTGAGTATGTAAAATTTTCGCTCCGCTTTTGACATCATGGATAAAATCTTCTAATTCTTGTATTTTTTCTGGCTTCACAAGGTCTATTTTATTGAGGAGAATAATATCTCCATAGGTAATCTGTCTTAAAGCTGCTTCACTATCGAAATGTTTTTCATCAAAGGCTTCAGCATCTACCACTGTAATAATTGAATCTAGGTTAGTTAAATCCCTCAATTCTGTTCCCAGAAAAGTTAAAATGATTGGTAAAGGATCAGCAACACCTGTAGTTTCAATAACTAGATAATCAATGGGATCTTCTCTTTCTAGAACTCGATAAACTGCATCAACTAAACCATCATTAATTGTACAACATATACAGCCATTACTAAGTTCCATCATAGCTTCATCTACAGAAATTAGTAATTGACTATCAATGTTAATATCACCAAACTCATTGACGAGGACAGCGACTTTTAAATCTTGTTTGTTTTGAAGAATCTGATTTAAAAGCGTAGTTTTACCACTTCCTAAAAACCCTGTAATTATACTTACTGGCATTCCGCGTTTGGGTATTTCAGGAATTGCATTTTTTGCGTTTAAACTGATTGTATTCATCTGAAAATCTGGGTTTTACTTGACAAAAAAAGTACGGTAAAAGTGAATTTTTAAGACAAGTTTTTCCTTGTCATACTGAATAAACTGACCATAGCTAACAAAAATGATAACCGTTATCAAGTTAACACAAAAAAAGTCTGAATGTAAATGATTTTGTCATTTATTTGCCAAAAAATCTTTGCCACTTCCTGAATAGAACCTTAACTCAACATCAAAGCCACTTCTTTGGCAAAATAAGTTAAAATTAAATCAGCACCAGCCCGCTTCATACTGGTTAAAGTCTCTAAAATCACCTTTTTTTCATCAATCCAACCATATTGAGCAGCCGCTTTAATCATGGCGTATTCACCACTCACGTTATAAGCTGCGACTGGTAAATTTGTAGCTGCTTTTACCTGACAGATTATATCTAGATAGGCTAATGCGGGTTTGACCATAATGATGTCTGCACCTTCAGCAATATCCAATTCAATTTCCTTTAAAGCTTCTTTCGCGTTAGCTGCGTCCATTTGATAGGTTTTTTTATCGCCAAATTTGGGAGCAGAATCCAAAGCATCCCGGAATGGTCCATAATAGGCAGAGGCATATTTTGCGGAGTATGCCAAAATCCCTACATTGATATAACCTTCAGCATCTAAAGCCGTGCGAATTGCCCCAATTCTACCATCCATCATATCAGAAGGGGCAACAAAATCAGTTCCCGCTTCCGCTTGGGAAAGTGCCATTTTGACTAACACTTCTAAAGTTTGATCATTGAGAATTTTGCCATTTTCATCAACCAAACCATCATGACCATGAGTAGTAAAAGGGTCAAGGGCTACATCAGTAATAATCAAGATTTCCGGGACTGCTTTTTTAATAGCTTTAACAGTTTCCTGGATTAATCCCTCTGGATTGTAGCTTTCTGTACCTGTGTCGTCCTTTTGATCTTCTGGGATAACCGGGAAAAGCGCAACAGCATTAATACCCAACCGTGACACTTCCGCAATTTCTTCCAGGAGTAAATCTAGAGAATAGCGATAACATCCTGGCATAGAAGCGATTTCTACTTTTTCTTCTTCCCCCTCCATAACAAACATGGGATAAATCAGATCATCCACACTTAAAGTAGTTTCCCGTACCATTTTCCGTAAAGTTTCAGTCCGACGGAGACGACGAGGACGCTGAGAAAGATGCAAGAGGTTATCCGTAGACGAGTTTTCAGACGACATAATATAACTCACCAAAAATGATAATCATTATTATAAATCATCTTGTACAAAACCCAAAAACTGCCCGAAAATGGCCAAGAAAAAATCCGCATGAAGACGGCTGAACAAAGATTCTAGTCCAACTTTCACCAAAAATACAAAATATAACTCTTCCTTTGCGCCTTTGCGCCTTTGTGTGAGATAAAAAATTTAGACTCCCGATCAAAAAAACCGGGAATCATCTTCACTAAGGAACATCAATCGGAATCAAACCATTTTCCGGCACATAACCAGAAAAACAACCATCATCAGAAGACACCAAAATCAACCGCAGAGGATAATCTGGAGGGACTTGCAAATCAGCCCAGGGTACTGCTATTTCTAAACAAGAACCTAACGCAACTTGGGCGCGAGTAGCACGAGGATACCATAAATGATCGTCTCCTGCTGCTCGAAACTGCACAGATTGACTGAGTAAATTCACTTCTAAATGATGGTGAAATAGATAATTTAAAGGTGCGCTGTCCGGTACTTCTGCTAGAGGTATGGAACTATTCACCATTGTTCTATCTGGATAATACCAAAGTAGGTGTAAATCTGGTGGTAAATCCTGACCAGGAACAGCGCCAGTTTTAAAATCTACTCGCACATAAAAATTCAAATGGTCTACCCCATACCATAAACGTTGAATAGTGCTGCTATTGTGCATTGTTCCCCTTGCACCACCAACTTCAATGCGTCCGGCTTTATCCCAATCCTGTTCATCACCTTTACCATCTATGATCGGATGAATAAAGCCTTGTGGTTTATGGTCTGCACGGGCTTCATGGATTTCCAGCGGAGTGTGCAGATATGGGGGTATGGGTTCATTTAAGGCTTTGTAAATGCCATAGAGATGTTCCCGAAATAATTGGTCAAAAATGGCATCTTGATTGGAAGAATGTCCTTCTCCAAACCACCAAAACCAGTCTGAACCTTCAGCAGCGTATAATGCTTCCCAAGCTGCGGGATTGTTTTCTTCTGTGGCTTCGGGATGATTTGCTAAGACTTGTCTAGCTGCGGTGAGATAGTCCCAGGCGCGGTTTTTAACTGGATCGCCGATCCATGTGGTAAAATTGCCATCTACCCAAGAACCACTATGGAGTTGTGCAGCGGGAATAGTTGCGGTGGGTGGGTGTTTTTCAATGAATTCGGAAACAGTGACAAGTTTGATATTGGATTGATTACTCAAACTTTCGTATAATGTTTCTAGGAATTCTTTCCCATCTTGGGGATAAAATTCCCAACAATTTTCCCCATCTAGGGCAATTGTAACTAACCAAGGTTGATCGTCGTTACTTTCTTTTTGTTGTTTAGCAATAGCTTGCAAATGTCCCACTAAATCTGCTGCGGCTTTTTTTGCTGGCATAGACCCGTAGGTAAAGCCAATTAAATCTGATAGTCTATGATCACGGAAAACAATCGCCACTTCACCTGCTGGAGTTTGCAGACGATAGGGACGATAAAGTAATTCTGGTTCTTGGACATTTCCCGCAGCGTCACGATGAAAAAAGTGTTTTAATGACCAACCTAAAACGGCTTCATCTGAACAAATCCATTTAAAGCCTTGTTTAATAATATACGGTAAGATTTCTGGACTAACGGACTGTTCGGAAGGCCATAAACCTCTAGGATCTTGTCCAAACCTATCTATATATAAATCCCAGGATTTTTGTAAATGTCGAGGAATATCTTCCACCCACTGAAACCGCTGTTTAGGTAATGTCATTTGTGGCACAGCTACCCGTCCGGCGTTAGTATCAGCCAATAAAGGTAAAATCGGGTGAGTGTAGGGAGTCGTGGTAACTTCTAGTTGTCCACTGTCCTGCATTTTCCGATGTTGGGGAATAATCTGGCTGAGAATTTGCCGTTGTTTGGAATAAATGCGCTGGCGATCGCCTAAACTAAAATTACGTCCTTGTGCTAACCATGCAGCAATTTCTGGATCATTCCAGAATAAAGGATCAATCCAAGCTAAATTATGCCAAGCTAATAAATCACCATAATCTGACAACTGCCAATTTGCTAAACACCAACTTTGTCCTTGTTCCTGTCTTTGATAATATAATTCGGCATAACGAGGATGAGGATCAATCAAAGTATGATGGTTAGCATCAAAGAAATGTTGAACAATAAACTCCTTTTGTTCACGAGTCAACTTTTCTACCGGCGTTAAACTAGCAGTTAAATAAGGGTCAAAAGCCGTACCTGCAACATAATCTTCTATTTGCAAGATTAATGAAGGCACTAAATTCACAGTTTGGTGCAACTTAGGATACTTCTCTAACAATAATACTAAATCCAAATAATCCTTAGTTCCATGTAACCGTACCCAAGGCAAGCGATATTGCTGACTAGTCACCAAAGAACTACCATTTTCAGGAGACTTGTACAACGGTTGATGTTGATGCCAGATAACCGCAACGTGCAAAGGATGAGACATAGAGTTTTTTAAAGAATAGGGAACAGGGAAGAGGTAGGGAAGGTATAGGAAGGTAGGGGAGGTAGGGGAGGTAGGGGAGGTAGGGGAGGTAGGGGAGGTAGGGGAGATAGGGGAGGTAGGGAGAATATTTATCTTTCCTATTGCTCAGTCCCCAGTCCCAATTACCCAGTCCCCAATCCCCAGTCCCCATTACCAGTGATTTAGATGATTTGTTCTATCTCAGAAATTTCGGGAATCATTTCTTTGAGACGGCGTTCAATTCCCATTCTCAGAGTCATAGTAGAACTAGGACAAGAACCACAAGCACCCTGTAATCGGAGCTTAACAATTGGTCCATCCAATTCTACAATTTCCACGTTACCACCATCAGAAATGAGATAAGGGCGCATCTCGTCTAATACGGTTTCTACATTTTCTAGCGTTAGTTCCATTCTTTTAGACCTGCTTAGTAAATAAATTGGTAATTATCCAAGTTGCTAATTATCTAGTTTAGGCTGGAAATGGATAATTGGTTAGTTGTTAGTAGGGGCGAAGCATTTGGAAGATAAATTATCGGTCATTGCCAAAAATAGTTCTCCAAATGCTTCGCCCGTACAGTTGTTAGCATTTGGAAGATAAATTATCGGTCATTGCCAAAAATAGTTCTCCAAATGCTTCGCCCGTACAGTTGTTAGCATTTGGAAGATAAATTATCGGTCATTGCCAAAAATAGTTCTCCAAATGCTTCGCCCGTACAGTTGTTAGCATTTGGAAGATAAATTATCGGTCATTGCCAAAAATAGTTCTCCAAATGCTTCGCCCGTACAGTTGTCAGTTGCAAAAGAATATTTTTCTCCCCTGCCTCTTGCCTCTTGCCTCTTGCCTCTTGCCTCTTGCCTCTTGCCTCTTGCCTATTCCAGTAGCTGAATATGGGAATAAACAAACTCAGTAATTGATTGAGGAGTTGTAGTTTTTCCATCTTCATATTCTGCGACCACCTGCTTCGTTAAAATGTAATGATTACCAAATTTTTGATATGTATCTGTAAATTTGAGAATGCTATTAATATCACCTGTATGCGAGTTACGAAAAACCACATCATAAGCAGAAGGGATATAACCGGAGTCTGTATCTAGGAATTCCCCAGAATTAATCTCCAAAGCCATCCGACTCATTACCCGAACTTCCTGATATATTTTTTGGTTACGGATTTGATAGTGAGAATCAGTATTTTCACTTTTTACAAAAACCGTAACTGCATCTTTTTCGGCTATTTCACCCAAACTAAACTCATGTTGACGGTAAAAACTTTGAAAATCGCTTCTTTGACAGCGGGTAATTATTTCCTGTAACTGAATATCAATTCCGGCTTCTATTTGTTTATCTGCAACTCCTGTAATTTCTACATTCAAGTTACGATTAATCTGAATTTTACCAGTATAAACTTCATCTTCCTGTAACAGTTGCACATCGGCAGCATAACCAGGAAAGTGTTCATCCCAAGTGTAACGACTTTCATAAGCAGTTTGAAATAAAATTTCTGCTGTTGACTGAATTGCCATATCACCACTTTGACTGCGCTTTTCTAACAGTTTAATTCAAGATAACTAAAGTTGGGGATCTTTGGGTTTGAGAGATCCCCTGATTCGCATTCTGACTTTGTTAATTCCTGCTTTCAAGGAAGTTTGTATTTAATTGTAGTTATTAAAAAACAATCCTTGAAAAATAGATTAAGCACCACGTCGTAACGATGCTTCTACTTGTTTAAATTCTGCATCTAGACGTTTTTTCAGCTTTTCAGGAACGGGACGATTAGGATAAGAACTGTAGTGTCCTGCAAGGGAATTTAGGGCTGTTCGCATAGTTGTAAAAGAGCCAAGAGTTGCAACAGAAGTATTCCGCTGGTAGCGAGCCGAAAAGTCATTGATTTTTAGACGGGCTTCTGCTTGAAGGGCGGCTTTATCGGGAGAATCTTGTGGTAATTCTAGGGCTTGTTTCAAAGTATTGACTACAGCTAAGGTATCTTGACGATAATCCCCAGTTAAACTATCTGGACTACCACCACCACAGCCAACCAAACCGACAACTAACACTAAAACTAGAGAAAGCAGACGCGACCAATAGCTTTTCATAAGCATTAAGTAAAAAAACAAGTAAATCAAAATCCATCCTATCTTGGATTGGTATATGGGGGATAGGAGTTAAAACTTAAAACTTCAAGAAAACTCCTACCCATTACCAATCACCCATTACCAATCACCCATTACCCGATACAAAGTATCCCGTTGTTGGTAAGGTCTTTCTAAAGATGCGATCGCCCTTTGTAAAGTTTCCACTTCCATACAAGTCCCACCCACAGCCCCGGCCATGGTGGTAATGTGTTCTTCCATTAACGTGCCACCGATATCATTACAACCCCAATTTAAGGCTTCTGTAGCACCATCTAGCCCTAATTTTACCCAGCTTGGTTGATGATTAGGGATATAATTTCCGAGATAAATTCTGGCTACAGCCGTTAATAACAGGGAATCAGCTAAAACAGGTTGGTCTCTTCCTACCTTTTTGCGGAGGGATTTGGGGGCTTCTTGTCCAACGAAGGGTAAGACAATAAATTCGGTAATTCTTGCAGGATAACCTTTTTCTATGGCTGTTTGTTGGAGCGATCGCAATTTTTCTAAATGGCCAATTTGCTGTTCTGGAGTTTCAATATGTCCAGATAACATTGTGCTGGTAGTAGGTACACCTAATTGATGGGCTGTACTGACAATTTCTAGCCAAGTCTCTGTATTAATCTTTTCTGGACACAATACCCGTCTCACGTCATCATCTAACACTTCTGCGGCTGTTCCGGGCATAGAACCGACACCAGCATCTCGCAAAGCTGTAATCACATCTGTATAAGAAATTCCATCTAATCTGGCAATAAATTGGACTTCTTGGGGCGAAAAAGCGTGTAAATGTAAGTGAGGAAATTCGTCCTTAATGGTTTTTACCAGTTTGAGATAATAGGGTAAAGACTTACCATTAATTTGCGCTTGTGGGTGTAATCCCCCTTGCATACATATTTCCGTTGCTCCTCGACGCACTGCATCTGTAGCTTTTTCCAAAATCTGCGCCGAATTTAACCAGTAAGCATCTGGATCACCGTCATCCCGGCGGAAAGCACAAAAACTACAATGTTGTTCACAAATGTTAGTAAAATTAATATTTCGGTTAATAACGTAAGTAACTGTATTTCCGACTTGTTTTTGTCGTAATTGGTCTGCTGTAGCCTGAATTTGTGTAATTGCTTCTGGAGTGGTCTGTTTTAATAAAAAAACCGCATCATCCGGGGTTATATCTTTATCTGTTAAAGCAGACTCAAGAATAGAATCAACAGTTATATTAGTCATTGGTGATCAATCAAATATAAAAGACTTATTTAAGTTTTATAATAAATTGAAATTTGCAACCTTTAAATATTATTTGGGTGCGGCTCTTTTAGGAAGACGGGAGAGGAGGTCAAACAACCATTGGTATTGGTGCTGGAGTAGTACAGCAACGAGCTTGAGAGACACCTTTAAGCAAAAGAATGCCACCTTGATATACAGCTAAACGCTTCAGAATCTCTGAGCTTTATATTGTCAATAAGCTGGATATTTATCACAAGTGGGGAATTTAGCGATCGCTCTTTGCGTTGGTGTAGTGTCAAATAATACATTCGTTAATTCAATACAAAATTACTAGTTGACAAGAAGGTTTTAATAAACTAAAAGAATTAATATTGACTATTAAACCTTGAAATATACTTATGTCGCTTGAACCTTTAACTTCATTAACTGCACTTGCAATTGCTAAACTTGCATTAGGTGAATTTGTAAAATCTGGAGCAGGAGAAATAGCAAAACAATCAATCGGCAGTGTTATTGATTTGGTCAAAAATCTACGCAATAAGATTGAGAGTAAATTAAAAGGGAATGAACGAGCAGAGAAAGCATTAGCAGAAGTAAAGGAGCATGGAACTACACAAGCACTAGATAAGTTTGCAAAGCATTTAGATTTAGAAATGAATGAAGATGATGACTTCGCTACTGAAATACGCCAAATAGCTCAACAAGTTACGAATATTTATACGCAGAATAAATCTACTTCAAGCTATATCAATAACGGAAGAGATCAATTCAATATTGAAAATATGCAAGGTAATCAGAAATTAGGAGGTTAATAAATTACTTAATTACATATAGAACTTTACACGTCTATCTGGCACAGCTTACGTATTAATTTTTCAGTTGATATACTAACTTTTCTGCAAAGTGCTGTATTTAAAATTAAAGTTTCTAATTTAGGAAACAATAAAAAATATAATATTCTAATTCGCATAAAGGATAAGTTATGAATCCTCAGTATGAAAATAATGGAAGAGATCAATTCAATATTGAAAATATGCAAGGTAATTTCTGCATTACACCACAAGAGAAAATTCTAACAATTAATGAAAATTTTAATGAAATCCGAGAGTTTTTAAAAAACTTTGTGTTATGGCTAAATGGTAGTTTAGAACTTGAAGAATATTTTGTTAATAGGATAAAATATTTCTGGGATAGCTTTGATTTTATTCATAAAAGTTACAAGGACAGAATAACTAAATACTTGGAGATTTTAAATAATGCTTCAGTTACAAAAATATCTGTACGTGAAGCACTGCTTCAGCAGATAAACTATGATTTCCGTAATACTTTTGAAACAAGAACTAATTTAGTAGCTGAAATAAATGCACATTATGGTTCTTCACTTAAACCGGGCAAGCTTCCCAAAGGTTTATCATCGGAGTTAGTATTTATGTTTCTATTATCTATAAAAGAGTATTTTGAGCTAAATTTATATATTGATGGTTATGAACGAAAAGATAATATACAAGCTATGTTTGTTGATGTGGCATCTAATAATTTTTTTATACAGGGGGGTTCAATGGATAATAATTTAGAAGCAAAATACTTTAGTATAAAGCAAGCAAAAAAAGCATTAAATTTAATTGATAGACAAGTTTTAAATAATTATAAAAAAGTGGTTACTAACTATAGCAATTTAAAAGAATTTTTGATAAGAGATAATCGCTCACCACACCTACCGAAAGGGAAGGGATTTATGTAACTAACCCATATATGCTGTTAAAAATAATTAGTTTAAATAACTTTTAACCCTCAACCCCTTGACATAAAATACCTAAAATCTTGTTTAACTCCTTAATATAATAATTATTCAAATCAATAAATATATCAGTCCCTTCCAACTTCAAGAACTTCCAAATATCTCCTGTTGTCACAGCCCCATAAATAGTTTTAATTTCATTACCTTCCTGTTCATTAAACAATTGTGCTGCTAACATTGCTGCTGCACATTGACCCAAACCACCTTTAATATTTTCATTTTTAGCTTCTACAATAATTAGTACAGGAGCATTAATTGTTAACTGTTCTCTAGAACGACTGATAACAAAATCACAATAACCATTTAAACCTCTCTCAACATCAACATTAAAATCCGTACCAGAAAATAAACTAATTTGATAATTAGCTTTACGTCTAACTTCTAATAAAATTGGCGTAATAATCATTTCTGAGCGGGCTTTTTCCGTATTTATTGCTAACGCGAGTTCTGTAGTTTCTTCTAAAGTGTTAATTAACTTTTCGCTGATTTCTATAGGTTCTACAGTCGCAAATAAATCAGCTTCTTCATCAATTGTAATGTTAAAATTTTTCTTAAACTTAGTTAAGCTAAAATCACTATAAGCCATTGCTCTTACCTTATTATTTTCAACAGTTTATCTAAAATTTAAAACTTCTTTAGTTATAGCAGTATACTTTTCACGGAATAGGTGCATCTTTACCCTTGGAGGATGTTTGAAAAGTTTTTAATGTACAAACAAACCCCTCTCCAAACCTCTCCCCTAAGCGGGGAGAGGCTTTGAAACCCCCCTTCCCTCGTAGGGAAGGGGGGCTGGGGGGTTAGGTTTTTGGAGATTATCGGTTTCATCTAATACTTTTCAAACAACCTCTAACTGTTACTTTACCATTACGTACTCCCGAAGTTTTAGCTACGCTAGAATTATTTATGACAACATCAACCGGATTTTGTATTTTTAAACTAGCTTGATTAAATTTGGGTACGGCTCTTTTAGGAAGACCGGAGAGGAGGTCAAACAACCATTGGTATTGGTAGTGGAGTAGTAGAGCAACGAGCTTGAGAGACACCTTTGAGCAAAGGAAATATTGACTAATTGTTTTGATCATACTAAGTGTATGATACTCTATGGAAAATCAACCTTTATACAGACAATTTGGCAATTTAAGATTTATCACGTACCTTATGAAGACAAGCTCATCCAATTCTTTATTAACAGTTCCTATTGGTGCATTGAGGATTTCTGAATTTACACCCCAGGAAATAGCTGAAAACAATCCCATTCTCCTCTCTTTAGTAATTCCTACTTATAAAGAACGTGACAATATCGAAAATGTAGTCAATATATTAAGTGGCTTATTGGATAAAGCTATTCCTGGTAATTATGAACTCATTATAGTAGATGATGATAGCCCTGACCGAACTTGGGAAATAGCACAATCTCTCATATCAGATTATCCCCAATTACGGGTCATGCGTCGTCAAGAAGAACGGGGACTATCTTCAGCCGTAATTCGTGGCTGGCAAGCGGCCACAGGGCGGGTATTAGGCGTGATTGATGGCGATTTGCAGCATCCTCCAGAAGTATTAACACAACTATTACAGAAAATCGAAGAAGGGGCTGATTTAGCCTTAGCTAGTCGTCATGTAGACGGTGGTGGTGTGAGTAGCTGGAGTGTAATTAGACGCTTTTTATCGCGGGGGGCGCAGGTATTAGGATTAGTGATTTTACCGGGAGTTTTAGGGAGAGTTAGTGACCCAATGAGTGGTTATTTTATGGTACGACGAAGTGCGATCGCCAATACCACACTTAACCCCATAGGGTACAAAATTCTTTTAGAAGTCATTGGTCGGGGACAGGTAGGAGAAATTGCCGAAGCTGGTTATGTGTTCCGCGAACGAACAGAAGGAGAAAGCAAAGTGACGTGGAAACAATATGTAGACTATATTCAACACTTAATCAGATTACGGTTATCTACTGGAAGAATAGGAAAAATTCGTCAAAAAGTTAACTTCCCTATGGGACGATTTCTCAGATTTGGTGCAGTGGGACTTAGTGGCGTATTTGTAGATTTAACCATATTTCATATCATGCGTACCGTGATTAACATGGGTTTAACTCGCAGTACAATTTTTTCGGCCGAAGTAGCAATTCTCAATAATTTTCTTTGGAATGATTTGTGGACATTTGGGGATATTTCCCGAAAACAGACAGGAAAACGCCAGCGTTTCAAAAGATTCTTAAAATTCAATATGGTCTGTTTAGCTGGGATAATCATCCAAACCTTAGTAGTCAATTTCCTATTTAATAACTTAGGTATGAATCAGTATATAGCCAAATTAATAGCGATCGCAGTTGCCACAATTTGGAACTTTTGGGTTAACCTAAAACTAAGCTGGCGAGTCACAGAAGTCAAATAAATCCATTAATTCATCCGCGTTTATCCGCGTTTATCTGCGTTTAATTGTATTAGTTATTTGATTAAACAAACCAGACATACTCATACCCGTCACCAACAAACCGATTAATCCGAAACCATTCAAAATCGGATAAATTGCCTGTAAATGAAAAATTTCCCCAGTATGAATTTCCAACATCAATCGAGAAGAAAGTCCAATATTAATCGGCCATTCCTTAACAACAGTAGCTAACATTCCCGTCAACACAGTTAATAAAAGTGGGACACAAACAATAATGCCAATAATCCGATGATATTTACGAAATGCTTTTTTCACAGTAATCCTCCAAAATAGAATAAAATTATTAAACGCAGATGAACGCAGATAAACGCAGATGAATTAAGAGATTATTATTACCTTTGCGCCTTTGCTCCTTTGCCTCTTTGCGCGAAACATCTTAATTATCTACGTCGCCAAACCTTCAATCCTTCAAACCACAAAATACTAAAAACCCCAGAAGTGAGACTAACTAACAAATCATCAAAATGCAGAAAAGAGAACCGGAATAAATGGCGTAACACAGGAACATAAAGCACCAGTCCCATAAACACCACACCACCACTTAATACCCACCAAAGTGCTGCATTAGGAGTGCGTAACATTTCAGGAATAGTCCGCGACCAAGAACGATTACTCAAAATCATACTCAAATTCGAGACAATTAAAGTAGTAAAAGCCAAAGCGCGAGCATCAAATTCTCCATGTCCAGAGTAAAAAGCCACACCAAATACAACCACCAGCACCACCAGCACACCTACCCCTTGCAGCAGTGCTAATTTCAAAGTCCGACGGCTGAATAATGACTCTCTAGGGTTGCGGGGTGGACGGTTCATGATATTGCTTTCTTCTGGTTCAGCCTCAAATACTACAGTACAAGCCGGGTCAATAATTAAATGTAAAAAAGCAATGTGAATCGGCAGTAGCACCAGCGGCCAGTGAAATATTACCGGAATCAAGGACATTCCCGCAATCGGAATGTGAACCGCCAAAGTATAAGCCATCCCTTTTTTGAGGTTATCAAATACTCGTCGTCCCAGCCTCACAGATTGGACAATGGCAGAAAAATCATCATCTAACAAAACTAAATCCGCAGCTTCACGGGCAACATCTGTACCCCTTTCCCCCATAGCAATACCGATATTTGCGGCTTTCAAAGCTGGGGCATCATTGACACCATCTCCAGTCATAGCCACGATTTCACCGCAGCGTTTGAGGGCGTTCACAATCAGTAATTTTTGTTCGGGAACAACCCGCGCGAAGATATTCACGGTTTGAATGCGAGACAGTAATTCACCTTCTGGCATTGTTTCCAGTTCTGCCCCGGTAATTACTTCTGTGGCGGGTTTTAGACCGATTTGGCGGGCAATATTTTGGGCTGTGGCAGGATAATCACCTGTAATCATTACTACCCGAATACCAGCAGTGTAACATTCGGCAATAGCTGGGGCAACAGTTGGGCGCACGGGGTCAGCCATGCCTAGCATTCCTAAAAAGGCAAATTCAAAGTCATGTTGGGCTTCAGGAAGAGATTTGAGGGTTTTATTTTTTTGATGTTGGCCAATGACTTTGGCTACACCTAAAACACGCAAACCAGCAGCAGCCATTTTATTAATTTGTTGTTCTAAATTTTGTCTTTGTTGGGTGTTAAAATGACAAAGATCAGCGATCGCTTCTGGCGCTCCTTTGGTAGCAACTACTAACTTATCTTCTGGAGATTGCCACACACAGGACATGGCTAATAATTCACCGGTGAGGGGATATTCCCGCAGTATTTCCCAATCTTGATGTAAATGTTCGGTTCTGGCTAAATAGTCATCACCAACCTGTTTCAAGGCTTTTTCCATGGGGTCGAAAGGGTCTTTGCGACTGGCTAAAATCCCAAATTCGATTAATTCATGAAAAGTTTCCGGCAGGGCTTCTCTTTCATGGAGAGCAACATCGTAAAATTGCGGTATTAAGGTTGTCGGTTGATATACAAATAATTGCTGCACTGACATTCGGTTAAAAGTCAGCGTTCCGGTTTTATCCACACAGAGAACGGTCGCTGAACCCAATGTTTCTACTACGGGAACACGCCGAGTTAACACCCTAGCCTGGGAAAATCTCCAAGCACCTAAAGCCAGGAAAATTGCCAAGACCACAGGAATTTCATTGGGCAAAATCGCCATTGCCAGCGCCAAACCTGCTAAAATTCCTTGTAGCCAATCGTTCCTAGTTGCACCGTAAATAACGATGACAGCCACGCAAATAGCGATCGCTACAAAGGTCAATTTACTGACAATTTTTCGAGTTTCCCGTTGCAAAACCGTGTCTTCGGATTCGACAGTTTGCAAGGCTTTACCAATTTTACCCATTTCCGTCTGCATACCTGTGGCATAGACTTGGGCAATTCCCTGACCTTGAACTACTAACGTTCCCGAATAGACAAAAGGTAGATCTTCACCACCAGGACGATGCTGTGTGGCGGTTCTCATTGTGTTTTCTAAATCGGTAGTATCCTGCTTGCGAACGGGTAAAGATTCCCCAGTTAACAAAGACTCATCAAGACTCAAATGGGTAGACCACATCACCACAGCATCAGCAGGAACTCTATCACCCTCTGACAAAACAATCACATCTTCTCGAACTACTTCCCGTCCAGCAATTCGTTGACGTTTGCCATCACGAATAACTAATGCGCGTGGACTAGAAAGATCCCGTAATGCTTCCAGAGATTTTTCTGTTTTTTGTTCTTGGTATAAGTTGATGCCAACAATGAAAAAGATGAACCCTAGTAAAATTAAAGCTTCCTGGGCATCACCCAAAAACAGGTAAATGATACCACAACCTAATAACAGGAGAAAAATTGGCTCTTTGAAGATTTCTAAGGCAATTTCCCAGATTTGACGATGTTTGCTAGATGGTAACTCATTATATCCTTCTTGTGTTAGGCGATCACCTGCGGTTAATGCAGATAACCCCGTAATAGATTGGAGTGCAATTTTATGAGTCATGATAAAAGTTTTGTTTTCACGTCCACGTAGCGTGCAGAGTACATATAGCGATCGCCAAAAAATCCCCAAAATTTATCTTAAAAATCTCTTAAAACTGTTATTCTGAGCAGAGCGTTCCCACTCATAGGCTTATGACCAAGCTGTTTATTTATACATTAAAAACTTTTCAAACATCCTCTTAGAGGCGACACCAATACCAGTATCCGCCACTTCCATAACTACAAAATCATCCCATTTAACGATTTTTATCCTGACCAGACCATCATTAGACTGATATTGCAAAGTATTTCCCAGCAAATTGCCAAGTTGCACTTTCCAAGTTCTTGACATTTGCTGTTTTATCTAGGAAATATTAGCGGTACAAATAAAAATATCCATTAGGAGTTAACAGTATGAAAAGTTTCAAACCGATGTTAATTATTGCAAGTATCGGCTTACTGACTTTAGTAGGTTGTAACAAACCCGAACAAGCTGCCACCGAAACTACCCCAGCAGCAACTTCCAATTCTACAGAAAAAGTCCCAGGACAAAAATCCACAGTAAGTAATGCAGGTTTACTCGCTGTAGTCTCCAAAACAAAAACCGCAGTTAAAGCTGGCAATTTTGTTCAAGCCAAAAAAGAATTTGACAAATTTGAAGATGCTTGGAAAGAAGTAGAAGACGGAATCAAAGCTAAATCTCGTAATAATTATGACGCTGTAGAAAAAAGTATGGATGAAATTTCAGGAGAACTCAAAGCTGCTAAACCTCAAAAAGACAAGTTATTAGCATCATTACAGTCATTAGAAAAAACTATTAATGCTATTTCCAAGTCTTAATAAGATCTCAAATGCAATAATTTTGAATGGGACAACATTTAAATAAAATCTGTTTTCTGTAGGGTGGGTAATGCCCACCATTCTTGCTTAAATGTCTTGGATTAGTCACTTTTTTGAGTAGTTTGCATATAACGGTAAATCGCTGCTATATTCCGAGCATCATCAATACCTCGATGATGTGTACCTTGTAATTCCATTCCTAAATGTTCCAAAGCTTGTGCCATACCAAACTTATCAGATACACCTAAATATTCAGAAAATTCCGTTTTAATATTTCTATGTTCTGCACCAAAAGGATAAGGAATATGATGGAATTTACAATCTTGTAAAAATTGCGATTTATCGTAATTACCCCAAGAACAAAATATATTATTAGGAAATAAATTCATCCAATCAGTTAATTTTGACATCACTTCTGGGAAACTTTGTGCTGCGTCAACTTGTTGCTGAGAAATACTAGTCAATTCTGTGCAAAAAGCTGTAAGTTGAGGATTTCTCACAGGTTTAATAAATTGTTGAAACTCATCATCAATTTCCCAAGTTTGACGATTTAGTATTACCGCACCAATTTCAATAATTTCCATCTGATGACGGGGAATGCTCTTTTGATGACAACAAGTAGCTTCAAGATCAATGATCAAAAAGTAGTGATTCATAGGTAATTGGTAAATTTATTATATCCCCGACTTCTTTGAGAAGTCGGGGATATTATTTTTATGTTATTTACAAATTCATGAAAAAGGTTTGAGCCATTTTCGTAAAATAGCAATATCTAAAGCAAAAGCAGCAAAGGCAAACCACAATATACTTTCTCCTGCTAAGATTAAAAAAGGCAAAACCGGATTATTTATATGCCAACCAACTTCTATTTGAGTTAAACCTCGCACCAAACCAAAAGCCCAAACTCCACCAGTTTTCAGATGAGAATTGGTATCTACGCGGATAATATAGCGATAGGTGACACCAAATAGAAACCCAGAAAACCCGGCGATAACACCATTTAATAATATCTGTAAATTCACTATATCAATTTTATCATAACTAACCAAGGGAAAATACTTATCCAGCCATAAAACATTAATAAAGCTAGTGCTAAGGAAAGCTAAACCTAAAGATACGCTACCAATTGCTCCCGCTTTGAGAGATTCTAACCGTTCTGCCATTAATTCCATAATTTTTCTAACTCTCCTACCAATATAGTTAATAAATCCACTGCGTTTTCCCAGTATGATGAATATTAGAGCCGTTTTGTAATTATTTGAAAAGTAGAACTATGATTTTGACACTGGGTTGGGTATCGCTGTTAGTTGTGTTTACTTGGTCTATTTCTATGGTAGTTTGGGGACGCAACGGACTATAGAGGCATCGTGGAAAGTCCATTTTTGGGTATTTTAGCCGTATTTGGTGTAGTGCTGCTAGTAGGAGTCACTGGTGGTGTTGTTTATCTAACATTAGCAGATTGGCGCGATCGCCGTCGTCTCGAAGACGAAACCCGCGAAGCCCGACGTAGCACTAGCAAGCGAAAATGATTCTCTTACAGCTGACGTATAGCTGTATTTTGCGTTAAAAAGTGTTTATGTAGGGATAACAGCTATTCGTATCCCTACATAATCTATATTTATTGTTAAAGCAGATATCCAGGGAATAAATTCCCTGTCTAATAGCCAAAGTCGGTTAAAACCGACTAATAATAATTCTCTCTCTTCCTCTTTGCGCCTTTGCTCCTTAGCGCCTGCGAAATAAAATTAATTAAGTAAAATAGAAAAAAATATACCTGTCTATAGCCAAAAACTACAAACAAGTACAATTAAAAATAACAGTAGTTTATTAAAAAAACAAAATTATTAGTCGTTATCCCACTCTTCACGTCCGATTAAATCACCAATGCGATCGCGGAGTAAAAAATCACATTTCTCTAATTCACATTCTACACAAACCCACTCTCTAGCTGGAATGAACTGGCAAAGTGTATATATTGGTTGCTGACGGCCAACCATTCCCCTTTCCACCAGTCGGCGTGCTTCGTCCTGAATAACATTCAGAGAGTAGTAATTGTAATTGATAGAAGGCACCGTATTCACACTCATGGTTTTTTTCTCACAAAATTACATCAAAAATACATTTAGATAGCGTTCCTGTTATGCACGAGGAACAAAGATGGCAATAATTAAACCTGTGTTCGGGGTTTTGTAGTTTGCTATACGGAACTATTATCATTTTGACGCTATACACCTCTAAATTATCTAAAGAAATGTTAAGTTTGTCAAGAAAGCGTGACATTCATGGTAATTGAATTTGATATTCCTAAGATAACAGCAGTTAAGTTTACTAATCAAACCTAGATATTTCTATTTTTAACATTTTTTAACATTAATTTGTATAAAAACTATTAAAGTTATACTAGATTTGCTGTGACGTTAACTGTATTAGTATATATAGGCTTATGGCGTTTGACCTCTACCCTCAGACACAGGATTTGTAATACCCATAATTCTCTAAAAATAGGGAATCAAGGCATTGCCCATTATCCCCATCTAGATGGCTTTAACAAGCAACAAGTTCCAGATTTATGGATATTTTGGGAAACTTTAGATCAATCATTCGGTAATCTCTTCTGCTCCCTCATCCATACTTGACAATGTTCGTTTTTCCTCCAGTTGGTTTAACAAACTCAGCACTTTAGTACCTCGTTCTATAGAACGATCTTCCACAAAAATTACTTCTGGAGTCCGTCTTAATCTGACCCTAGAGCCAAGCTCACTGCGAACGTAACCTGTAGCTGACTTTAAACCAGCCATTGTTTCCGTCTTCGCTTCCTCAGTTCCATAGATGCTTACAAAGATGGTAGCGTGTTGTAGATCCCCAGAAACATCCACATCAGTAACACTGACCATTCCCATACCCACACGGTCATCTTTGATACCGTTGAATAGCATTTGGCTAACTTCCCGTTTAATTAATTCAGCAACGCGGGAAACGCGGCGATTTGTAGCCATATAAATTCCGCCTTCTCACAGAGGTTTAATAACATGATTCTAAATGCAAATTAGAGTGGACAGAGCTTGATGTGATAAAATCAACAGCAACAGTCCAATAAGCTCAACCCTTTCCTGGCTTTTGGTTTAGATTGGATTCAATCCCAGCATAGCCCGCACGGTAAGCGTTACGAAAAAAAGACCACCGGCAAAAAAGCCTAAAATAGCAATCAGCGTCACAGGACGTTTCAAGAATGGAAACAGCGGCTCAAGGGTGTTTAGAAAAATACCCAAGACGATACTAATCAAGTACCGAGGGTAGCGAAAGACGTTATCCCAAAATCCATCAAACATTTGAATTTAGACTGCCTTATTATAAACTTTATTGATTAGTTAGTTTTTAGTTTAATCGTAAGTAGATGGTAAGTCAAATCCCTAAACAAACTTACCCACGGCCATTTTTAAAGTGGGCTGGGGGTAAGACTAGATTAATTTCGCAATATAAAGACTATTTTCCTCAGCATTATCAGACTTATTATGAACCATTTTTAGGTGGGGGAGCAGTTTTTTTCTATTTGCAACCATCCAAAGCAGTTTTAACTGATATTAATGCAGATTTGATTCTTACTTATCGGTGCGTTAGAGATGATCTTGAGGACTTAATAACTTTGCTGCAAGCACATAAGCAAAGACATAATTCAGATTATTATTATGATGTGAGAAATTCTTATACTGGGACAGATTTAGAAAAAGCGGCTCGGTTTATTTATCTGAATAAAACTTGTTTTAATGGACTTTATCGGGTTAATTCTCAGGGTAAATTTAATGTCCCTGTGGGAAAATATAAAAATCCTGGTATTTGTCAAGAAGAAATTTTGAAAGTGGCATCGGTCGCACTCAAGAAGGTAGAAATTAAACAAGCTAATTTTGATGAAGTGCTAAATTATGCAACTGGTAGTAATGAATTTGTTTATTTTGATCCTCCCTATTATCCTCTAAATAAAACTAGCAATTTTACAGCTTATAGTAATTTTTGTTTTGACGAGAATCAGCAAATCAAACTTAGGGATATTTTTATTCAATTAGCTGATAAAGGTGTAAAGGTCATGCTATCTAATTCAGATTGTCCATTTATTCGTGATCTTTATAGTGATTTTAATATTCACACCATATCAGCAGCGAGGTCAATTAATTCTAATGCTCAAAAGCGAGGGAAAATCACTGAAGTATTAGTAACTTCTTATAAAAAATTGTAGGTTGGGTAGAACGAAGTGAAACCCAACATTGTTAAAAACAGTGAAACCCAACATTGTAAAAATGGTAAAACCCAACATTGTTAAAACAGTGAAACCCAACATTGTTAAAAACAGTGAAATCCAACATTGTTAAAAACAGTGAAATCCAACATTGTGAAAAACAGTGAAACCCAACATTGTTAAAAACGGTAAAACCCAACATTGTTAAAAACGGTAAAACCCAACATTCTAAAATCTAACATTTCCATAAAAATGTTGGGTTTCCTTGCGTCAACCCAACCTACGGAATTGACTTTAATTGTTTTTAGCTTCAGCATGACCGTTACGAATAGACCATGCTAATTCCAACATTTGTGTCCAGCGTTTTTGGAGTTGTTTAGGAGTACATTGAACAGCTTTAGAAATAAGTAGATCACTTTGACAGGCAGTTTTTAATTCAAAAATTTGCTGTTGCTGTGGTGTAAGTTGATGCCAAAAAATATCCCATTGCTGGGAAGATAAACCTAACTTATGTTCTAAACCAGCACCTAACCATTGATGAACTAATTGCCATTGGTGCTGTTTGGCAAACTTCTCAACGTGATATTTAAATCTTTGCTGCAAATAATCGCGTTGACGACTAGTTAAACCCAGAATTTGATCAATTTCCGGTGCAGAAAGATCCTGGAGTTTGAGAGTCAAGTAATTCATACAATCAGATTGTCCTTGAGACTCCAGATATTTCATCAATTCGGTAATCACGCGATTGCGTTCCGACTCTTCAGAAGGGTCAAAACCAGGTTTAGCAATCATTTGTGAGCGAATTTGCTGCACTGCCACATTGCGTTGATAAGATTCTGCTTCTTCCGTTTTCGCAGAATCCACAGCCATTTCAATATCTACAGTAGTTTCTTGGGGTTGACGACGGGCAAAACCTTGAGCGCGTAAAACAATTAATTGCTGATTAGCACCACCAGGTAAATTAATCCGACGTTTGGCATATTGTTCTGTAAACGCCATATACTCAGCTACTTGTAACTGAGTCCGAGGGGTGTAATTTTCAGGTAATTCAGTTTCTCGACGAAAAGCTTTAATAGCTTCGATATAAAAAGCTTGTAAAAAATCTTCAATCAGATTGTAACGAGCCTCAAACCCTAAATCTGAGCCGGCAACAGTAACGTGACGATAAACAATTGCACCCAAGCTGCTGTGTAATTCTACCCGTCCTTGTTTAGAACCAAGTTGATAGTAACGTAAACACTTTTGTAAACGATGTCTTCCTAAAGTAATTTGCCAAGACTGAATTTGTCCTGAGTTTTGAATGCGAGAGCTTTTATCACATATCCGTTCTACTTCTTTGGCTATGCGGCCAACGACATCTTGTACACCTGAAGTGGCGGATTTAACTTGAGATTGCATCTCATGGGATAAAAGTTGCACCAATGTATCACTGGTGGGAATAGACAATTCTTCAAGAGAAATATAGCTATCAAAAGCAGATGTAGAATTAGGCAGATTGGCGATGTTAGCTTTCATGACTTTTCTATAAAATTGGTATTGCACCTTAACTCAAATGCAGATACGGTATTTAATGCCAGTCTCAGGAGGGAAAGTCTTTGGAGATTTATTCCTCAAAATTCACCAACTAGATTGCTGATATGTAAATACTGTAGGAAATTTCCAAAGTTAAGGGCTTGTTAATTGTGTCGGTTTGTTTTTAGCAACTAAATCAAAGATGGCATATAAGATATTCACTGTGAGGGCAAATTGCCAAATTGCCAAAAGCCTAGTCATAGTAAGATTGGCTGATAGCCTGTATGGCGTAGCCATGATTACATGACTAAGGATGACAGCACCTGGAAGGATGACAATTTCAAAATTGGCGTAAGGTGATCATATAATTAGCGCAACGGAGTCCAAAACAAGGGGTTGCACTTGTAAAGCTTTATTCTTAAACCCAAGTAGCTACGGCTTCCCAACCTAAACCTCTCCGAATAATAACTGGTTCTTCATCGGTCAAATCTAAAATGGTAGACACTTGATATGTAGGTTCTTCGGCAGTGTCAATAATGATATCTACCAATTTATCCAAATGGTCATATAAATCTACCCTTGTCAAAATTGGTTGTTTTCCGTTCTCAACTATTTCCTGGTCTTCGTCATTTGCTCTAATATGAGCCGAAGTAGAAATAATCGGGTTTCCTAATGCTTCCATTAATGCCAAACAAACCTGATGATTTGGCACTCGAATTCCTGTGGTTTTGCGTTTGGGACTTTGTACTAGTCGTGGTACGAGTTTGGTAGCAGGGAGCAAAAATGTGTAGGGTCCTGGTATTAACCGCTTCATAATCCGGTAGGCTGTATCACTTACGGAGGCATAAGTCGCCACATTGGAGAGTGAGGGACATAAAAATGTCAGTGGTTTATCATTTGCTAACTGTTTGATTTGCCGCACTCTTTCCACCGCCGACTTGGAATTCAAATCACAACCAATTGCGTAAACTGTATCTGTAGGGTAGAGCATGATAGCGCCACCTAATAGCGCTAACTTTATTTCCTCTATTCGGCGGCTTTGAGGATTATCAGGATGAATGGTGAATATTTTGGCCATAATGATTATTGGTAATGGGTAATGGGTAATGGGTAATGGGTAATGGGTAATGGGTAATTGGTAATTGGTAATTGGTAATAGTTTTACCACTGACAACTGTACGGGCGAAGCATTTGGAGAACTATTTTTGGCAATGACCGATAATTTATCTTCCAAATGCTTCGCCCCTACTAACAACTGACAACTGTACGGGCGAAGCATTTGGAGAACTATTTTTGGCAATGACTGATAATTTATCTTCCAAATGCTTCGCCCCTACTAACAACTGTACGGGCGAAGCATTTGGAGAACTATTTTTGGCAATGACTGATAATTTATCTTCCAAATGCTTCGCCCCTACTGACAACTGACAACTAACAAATAAATTTATGAATAAAATCGCTTATCTTCAATGCCCAACAGGGATTTCTGGTGATATGTGCTTGGGGGCGTTAGTCAGTCTCGGTGTGCCTGTGGAGTATTTGGTGGAAAAACTCAATGGCTTGGGAATTGAGGCAGAATACCGATTACGGGCGGAATTGGTTCACCGTCAAGGTCAACAAGCGACTAAGGTTGATGTGGATTTGGTTCATCACCATCATCATCATTCTCATAATGAACATGATCACCACCACACCCGTCATTTGCCAGAAATAGAGGAGATGATTCTCAAGGGGAATTTGCCAGTGCGGGCGGAAGCTTGGAGTTTAGCTGTTTTCCGACAGTTGGCAGTGGCAGAGGGGGCTGTTCATGGCATCGCACCGGAAAAAGTTCATTTTCATGAAGTGGGGGCTGTGGATGCCATTGTGGATATTGTTGGTACTTGCTTAGGGTTGGATTGGTTGGGTATTGATTGCGATCGCTCAGGGTTGCCTTTGCTATACTGTTCTGCATTTCCAACGGGAGGTGGTACTGTTAATGCGGCACATGGAAGAATGGCTGTACCAGTACCAGCGGTGTTAAAGTTGTGGGAAATGCGGGGTTGTCCAGTTTATAGCAATGGTATTGACAGAGAATTGGTAACACCAACGGGGGCGGCGATCGCTACTACCTTAGTACAAGACTTTGGTTCTCCACCACCAATGACTATCAAACAGATAGGATTAGGGGCGGGTTCTCTAGATTTACCCATTTCTAATATACTACGGATCTGGTACGGTGAAAATGAATCTTTACAGACTGATAACTCTGATTTAGGGGAATATTCTCCAAATCTAGAAACTATTACTGTCCTCGAAACTCAAATAGATGATTTAAATCCGCAAGTATTCGGTTATGTGTTTGAGGCTTTATTTGCTGCGGGTGCGGTGGATGTTTTTACTCAACCCATAGGGATGAAAAAGTCACGAACTGGAATTTTATTAACTGTGATTTGTCATCCTGAAAATTTAGCTAGTTGTGAGGATGTGTTATTTCGAGAAACTAGCACTTTAGGGATTCGTCGTACTACTCAAAAACGGTCATTTTTACAAAGGGAAATGCAAAAGGTGGAAACTGTTTATGGGACAATATCTGTAAAAGTTGCCTGGACAGGAAAAGCTACAGAAAAGGTGATTACTAATGTGCAGCCAGAATATGAAGATTGTGCAGAATTAGCAAGACAAAATAATATTCCTTGGCGAGAAATTCATCGGTTAGCGTTAGAAAGTTGGCACAATTAACCAGATCCCCGACTTCTTCAAGAAGTCGGGGATCTGAATATTTCAATAAATCTAAAATGAAGAAAATTGTCCGGTGGTTGATTTTAGGTGGTACGCTATTTTTTTTGTTGAAAGCGTTAAAAGATAATTGGTTGGGAGTTAGTGCTATTCGGATTAGTGCAAATGGATGGTTAATATTAGTAGCTGCTACATTTATAACTTTACTGGCACATATTTGGGCGGGTTGGATTTGGACTTGGGTACTAAAAGAGTTGAATCAATCTGTATCTGCTATTGAATTTATTCAAGTTTATTTAAAAACGAATATTGCTAAATATTTACCTGGGAATGTTTGGCATTATTACGGGCGAATTATGGCGGCTAAAAATGCTAATATTCCTACTAATATTGCTACTTTAAGTGTTTTATTAGAACCATTATTAATGTTAGCAGCAGCTTTAATTATTATTGTTTTATTTGGTAGTGAACTTGTTGTTAATAATCTGAAATTTAATTTCATGATTCTGCAATTTCCGAGTTTAATAATTGTCTTGGGTATACTTCATCCTCGATTTTTAAATCCAGCTATTAAACTTTTAGATCGGTGGAAAAATAAAAAACCTAATGGAGAAAATCAATTAATTAATAGTTTTATAATTAAACGTTACCCGGTAAAACCATTATTAGGAGAATTAGTTTTTTTAGGGTTGAGGTGTGCTGGATTTATTTTAACTATGTTGGCTTTAACTTCTGTAAATTGGGAGCAAATACCCTTATTAGTGGGAGCTTTTAGTTGTGCTTGGGTATTGGGGTTAATTGTTCCTGGTGCGCCTGGTGGTTTAGGAGTATTTGAAACCACAGCGATGTTACTGTTACAATATCATTTTCCGGCGGCTTTGGTGATTAGTGCGATCGCTCTTTATCGTCTCATTAGTATCTTAGCAGAAACCACCGGAGCAGCCCTAGCTTGGCTATTTGAAAGGATTTAATCAATTTTATATCTATGCTCATTTAGGAGTCACCGAGATTTGATGTTATAATTTTGGTGAAATAAAATCGGGCAAATACTAGAAGGACAATTAGAAAGGCAATGAGGGAATGAGTGAAGATATCAGGCTTGATATAAAAGTTCCCTGACAAACAAATAAGCAAAGCAAAATTTGTTCAGCCAGAGAAGTTTCTAGTAAGTGAGGCTTTATATTTAAGTGAGTCAAAATAGCTATTTTGCAAGAGTTAAATATTCCTAAATAGAGAGAAATTATACTAATGCTGTTGCTATAACCATCACTGCTTGAGCAGGAGTTAGACGTGCTGAACCGTTGGCAGCTAAGAATCCAGCGAGGGCGGTAGCAGCAGCAGCAGCATCACCACCACTAACAGTAGCGGATTCTTCCAAAGAGAGTTCAGTAAACAGTTCCTTATGTTCGAGATTATTAATTTTTGACATAATTGTGTTCTTCTTAATTAGGCACATCTAATCAGAAAACCAAGTAATTATTCACTCCCCTACTCTCTGAAAAGTTTCCGAAAAACTTATGAAAAAATTAATTGAAGGGTAGGGAAGTGAACAGTTAAGGAGGAAATTGTCTATGGTTTTACTAAGTCTAAGAAATGCGCCCATCTCAATTTAAAGTAGAGAGTATCTGCTTGAATTTCTGGGAATCTGGGGCGCATTCTTGACCTCATTTGATGGAACAAACTCACGGAAAGCTACAAAGATACTACGGAGCTAATGTTGTCACTATTGATGCAACTGCATCCTCATTCCTTAATGCGGCTAATGGACGGGCTGCCAGAAATCCCGCAAGTGCCTGCGCCCCACCAACAGCAGTGCCACCACTAACGTTAGCAGATTCTTCATTGGAAAGTTCGCTAAACAATTCATTATTTTCGATAACTTGCATGATGTTTTTTCCTTAATTAACAGAATGAAGATAAAGAATGAAGTGGCACTTTTCTCAAGCAGAAAGGTACACACATTGCTCGCACAGTTCACGAAAAAGATTAAATTCCACAATTAAAAAAGCACTCAAAAATTTGAGAACTAGGAAACAAATTCCCGGAGGATAGCTTCACTAGCAGGTGTAGTTTAGAGCCAAAGTAAAATATTCACTAATGCTCAAACTTCCTTGCCTCTTTGTGAACTTGATGGTGAACTGTCCTTACTTTCTATAACGAACACCCAAAACAAAATATTCCGAAGTTGGCAAGAAAATTTGGAAGCCTTGCTGAATAGGTATTGAGCAAGCGCAACTAATGGTATTTAGGTTTTTATCAATCAAGAACTGCTATATTTTTTTCTGTTGCATAATTATAAATTTTATATTTTTCCTCTATCTAGAGTAATAAAAAAAGCTAAATTCTATCTCTACTGTTTAGACGATGTTGAATAGATTGGCATTGAGACTTAAATAGGAAGAATCGAAATAAAAATATGCGGTGATATCAAATCCGGGTAATTGCAATCATCGAATATTTTATGATGACCAAGCTGTGAACCGTCTATGCAGTTAGTGTGAGACATGGAATGTAAGTAAGAAAATATAGAGAAAAAAGATTTGGTTTCAAAACCATAAATTTATATGGTATTAATCAACATTCTCTACATTTCCTTATGTGAGAAAAAAGTATAAATGCTGAATTTATATATTTGTTGGTGAAGGCGTTATTCAATCAAGTTGAATTTACGCTCTAATTTTCACAAAAATAATCCTGTTATTCAGCAATTTGCGAATTGGAAAGATTATTTATTTCCTAGTTAATAGCCTATTTATCAAGGACATATTGTATGTTATCAGCGCAGGAATCATGGTCTTATTCTTCAGAGACTTGGCTTGACTCAAACTATCGCCAGAGATTAAAAAAAATTGCTAACAAATACACTAGGGGTACAGGCATATCTTGGGAAGATGCGGTTCAAAATGCCCATTTAAAAATATTTCAGGGTCTGCAATCTGGCAAGTTCAGAGAAGGAGGATTAGAAGAATTTTATCGCTGGGCTGCTACAGTAGCCCGCTGTGCGATTATTGATTTTGTCCGTCAAGAAAATCTGCGAAAATGCCAAAGTTTAGATTGCAATATCCCTGGAACAGATATAGCCCTGTTAGATACAATTACTGATGAATTTAATATTTTGGAAGCAACAGAAAGGGCAGATTTAATTCTTAAAGCGATAGAGAAAATTTATCAACTAGATCAACAATATCCACGCCAAAACTATCTGAAATTATGGCAAGGTAAAATTGATGGAAAAACACAAACTCAACTAGCTGGAGAATTGAGAGTTAGTCAGAGTGAAATATCCAAACGATGGCAGGAACTTTTAGGACGGATTGCTGATTCTTTAGGACTACTTAAAGTTGAAGATTTCAAGGGCAAACTGCAAGAAAATCGCCAGCAAAAGAGAGAATACAATCGGTCAACAAAGCAGTGGTAAGTGAATAAAATACTCAAATTGATTGAAATGAGAGTAAGTAGGTTAGCATTGAAAATCGTCGTTATGGCACTAGGCAAGAGGCAAGAGGCAAGAGGCAAGAGGGTTTGGGCGATTTTACTTTTCGTTACATATTACTCTTCGAGAAGCCGCTTCGCGTCTACGGTTTTTTTCCGTTCACCTACTTAAATCCTGATATTTAGAAGCGTCCGAACGTTACATAATATATGGGATTGGATGCGACTACACCCAGAATCCCGGCTCATTGTTAATTTTTGTCGGGAAACTAAATATATGCGTGTAAACTTGAGTAAATCCACATTTTTAAACAGGCAAGCGTCTAATATGCCAATCCCACAACCTGGAGAAATTTGGGAAGTGAGTCGCTTAATAAGAAGTCCTTTGAAATTCTCTCAAGAACAAGAAACTTTTTACTCTTCCTCAGCACAAAGTTTTTTGGCAGGCAACTCACCACCGCGCTATGTAATGATTGTCAAAGAACCTGAAGCAATTCTAGATACAAATGAGGAGTGGCTAATTTTTTCTGTCATGTTGCTATCAGGAGAAACAGATTTTCTCAGTGATGTAGATTTGCTAATTCCTGCGAAAATATCTGGACTAGAAAAAGATTTATTAGCTGAAACATGGCACATTATCCCAGCGTTAGCTTGTAACTTGCTACAGCCAGTTGGTAACAGACTATCGCGCCAAATTTATGACTGTCTTCTGACCGTTAGAGACTATCATTATGGGTTAGGTAAAGAACCATCAGTAATATCAGAAATCCAGGAATTAGGTTTAATAAATAGTAGCTTATCTTTTGCAAATAGCTTAAAGATTCAAGATTTTCACAAAGCAGAACAAGCCTGGAGTGATGTATTGACAATACCAGTAGCAGCTTGCCAAACTTACTTGAAAAGTATAAACTTCACCAATGCAGTATTAAATGAAGCATTGCAACTAGAACAAGACCTGCAAATTGATAGAACCTGGACTAAGAGGTTGTTTGAAAAGTATTAGATGAAACCAACAATCTCCGAAACCTAACCCCCCTTCCCCCCTTCCCTACAAGGGAATGGGGGTTTCAAAGCCTCTCCCCGCGTCGGGGAGAGGTTTGGAGAGGGGTTTATTGATACATTAAAAACTTTTCAAACATCCTCTAAGTTTGATGTCAATGAAAAGCCTCAAATTGATTAATTTGAGGCCATGATGTCAAAGTTTGGGAGAAATTTTCATGTTTTCAACAGATTCATGCAGACGCACAGAGTAAAAAAAGATATTAATCTCCAGTAATAGAAAGTTCACTCACCCAGACTCTCGGTGCAACTCCTCCTGGTGTTAACTCAACTTCTTTTTCTACATAAACAATTGATTTCAAAAGTTCTAAGAAATCACCAGCTACAGTTGCCGACTCAATACTGGTTTTTTCACCCTTATTAATTAACCAACCATCAAAAGGTAAAGAAAAAGAACCTTGTAAAGCCTTAACACCCGCATGAAGAGCTTGTAAATCATCAATTAAAATCACATTTTCCGCAGTTTCCAAACTCAATTCTTTCTCTGGAGTTCCTGCTGCAAAAACGTGATAAAAATTGGGACTGACACTCACTTTTGCGCCAATACTAGCATTACCTGTAGGTTGAGCATTTAACCGTTTTGCAGTTCCCGCACTATGCAAAAAGCTGGTTAAAATGCCCTTTTCTATTAACTTAATTTGCCGGGTGGGAGTCCCTTCACCATCAAAACTTTCAGCCCCAATATTAGCGGGGTGTAAAGCATCATCATAAACTGAAAGTAAAGGTGAAGCCAGTTCTTTACCGATATCATCAGTTTTCGATAAACTTTGATTATCCAGAATACTTTGGGCGTTAAATAAATTGGAAAAAGCCCCCAACAAACTTAAAAAAGCTTCAGCAGAGAAAACTACTTGATATTTACCAGTTTTGATTTTTTCATAATGCAAATGACTGATGGTTTTATCAGCAGTTTCTTGAATACAACCTGCAATATCTAAATCGGCTACACTTTCCTTGACTCGATAAGCACCAGCACTGCGAGGTTTTTTATTTTCCTCTTCAGTTTTGCTGTACAAATAAATAGAAGCTAAAGAATGAGATTCAGTTCTCACAGCACCATCACTATTGAGATAAAATCTGTCAATATCTCTTTGTGCTAAACCATTATAAGGCACACTTGTAATCGCAGGATGTTTTGCCATTAATTCTTTTTCTGCTACTAATAGTTTTTCTATTAGTTCAGAAACAGGTGCTTGCAGGGCTTTTTTCTGATGTGTATTAGGAATAGGAATAGTTGCTTCTGGACTAAAATCAGGAACATTTTCTTTCACACCAAAAAAACTCGCTTCGTAAGCAGTTTTTAAAGCTAATTCTAATCCTTGAGCATCTACATCTGTGGTGCTGGTAACACCCATTGTATTTTCTTCATTCCAAACCCGAACTGTTACCCCAGAACGATTGGAAGCTTTGACTTGTTTGGGTTCACCTTGGTCAACTTGAACGCTAGTATCATCTACAGTTGAACCGTAAATATCAAACTTTTTAATGCCAAGTTTGGCAGCATTTTCTTGAGCGTAGGTTGCGATTTCTTGAATGTTAGACATGATTACATTTTAAGATGAAAGTTTCGCGCAAAGGTACAAAGGAGCAAAGGCGCAAAGGAAGAAAAGAATTAATGATGAGAACAGATAATATGTATGGTTTATCTGTTTTTCATCTGATGATTTTTATCTGCCACCAACAGTAATAGAATCAACCTTAATATGGGGTTGTCCAACGGTGGTGTAAATACTGCCGCTGACTGAACCACAGAAGCCGGGAGCTAGTTCTAAATCTTGGGAACATAGGGAAATTTTATTCATGATTTCCTTGGCTTCTCCGATGAGGGTAGCACCTTTTAATGGTTTGGTAATTTTGCCATTTTCTATTAAGTAAGCTTCATCAACGCTAAAGTTAAATTGACCTGTTGCGCCCACACTTCCGCCACCCATTTTCTTACAGTAAATACCTTTATCAACGGAGGCAAATAGGTCTTCTGTTGTGTGTTCTCCACAATCAATATAGGTATTTCGCATCCGACTAGCGGCAGCAAAAGTGTAATTTTGCCGGCGGCCACTGCCTGTTCTGGGGTGTCCAGTCCGCACTGAACCGGTTCTATCAGCGAGGAAGTTTTTGAGGATGCCTTTTTCAATTAATAATGTTCTTTGGGCGGGCATTCCTTCGTCGTCCATATCAATTGTCCCGAAGGCATTATCGGCGCGGCCTTCGTCCCAAGCTGTTAAGCTTTCGTGGGCAATTTTTTCACCTTTTTTGTCGGCAAATGGTGTGGTTTTGCGTTCAATTTGGGTGGTTTCTAAAAGGTGTCCGCAAGCTTCGTGGAAAATTACACCGCCAAAGTGATTGGCCATGATAATCGGGTAAGTTCCTGATTCTACGTAATCTGCGTAAAGCATTTTACCAGCAGATTCGGCGATTTGTTCGGAGGCTTGTTGATAATCCCAGGTTCTCAGGAAGTTAGCGTCACTGGTGTTACCAGCCCTGTCAGCAATAGAGGAACGGTTAGCACCGTCAGCACAAAGGAGATTAAAACCAACGGACTGGGTGAGGCGGATATCACGGGCAAATGTGCCGTCACTGGCAGCAACTAATACTTCTTGCCAGTCGCGGAAGTAGGAAGCGCGGCGGGATTGGACGTGGGTAGCTTTTTTATTAAGTTGGGCTGTACCATCAAGGAGGACTTCTCCCATTTCGCTGATAGAACTACACAAGGGTAGCCAACCGTCTTTACCGCGTTTGCTGGCGTAGTCTCTGAGTAGTTCTAGGTTGATTTCGGGAATGAAGGCACTCGGTCCGGGTAGTTGTAAGCCTAAGATGGAAAGAGCTTTTTCTAAAGCAGCTTTTAAACCGGCAAATGTGAGGTTATTGGTGCTAACGTAGCAGTCAGCTTTGCCACGAAATACTCGCACTCCTGCACCGGTAGCTAAATTGGGGGAAATGCTGGTAATGGTATCTTCTTCGGCTAAACAACTGATGTAGTTGCGACGTTCTAAGAAGTATTCCACAAAATCAGCACCGGCAGCGCGTCCTAGTCCCAAAAGGGTTGCCAGGGGGGCTTCCCAAGTGTCATCGAAGCGTTCTGTGGTGGATGAATATTGTAAACTGGGAAGTTGATTTGAGAGAAGTAGGGTGTTTGTAAGCATGAAGTGCCTCGTCTGCTGGCGTTATCTACAGATGTGACTGAAAAAAAATCCTGGTGTGTTCAGTCTAACAAATCTATGAAAGTCGTTGTTGGCAGTTAGGCTGTAGGGTTTTCCGCCATATTGTCTTTTAAAAAGTCTATGTTGAGGATCAATTTTTATAGCTATGATTCTCCGCCCATTTATAGCAAGCCTTGTAACAGATATCATCATTATAATTTATAAGGAGAATGCCGAAAACCCTTGAAGGCGTGTCCGACTCAGGAGGACACACCTGTGCAACAGCTGCGGGATGAAGGCTAGTTGCAGGATCTATCCTGCACTGACATTTTGTATATATTGTATAATAAACGCAGGTCGAAACCAAATCAAGTTGATTGTTCAAGGTTAAATCAATGCTAGTTCTAGAATACAAAGTTAAAGGTAAACAAGATCAATACAACGCCATAGACGATGCAATTCGTACCACCCAATTCATTCGCAATAAAGTGATTAGATATTGGATGGATGCCCCGCGGGAACTCAAAATTGATAAGTTTTCTCTTAACAAGTATTCAACAGAACTACGCCAAGAATTTAGCTTTGCTGCTGAATTAAATTCAATGGCAGTACAATCAGCCGCAGAACGTGGATGGTCTGCTATATCAAGGTTTTACAACAATTGTCAATCTAATAAATCTGGCAAGAAGGGGTTTCCTCGTTTTCAAAAAAATTGCCGTTCTGTTGAATATAAAACATCAGGATGGAAATTACACAAAACTAAGCGACGGATTACTTTTACTGATAAAAAAGGGATTGGTGAACTCAAATTATTAGGTAAATGGGATATTCAATCCTACGAACTTAAAGATATTAAACGAGTGCGTTTAATCCGTCGTGCTGATGGATATTATGCACAGTTTTGTGTGAGCATTGATGTTGTAGATATTCAACCAAAAACAGGTAATGAAATCGGGTTGGATGTTGGTATTGAGTCGTTTTACACTGACTCTAACGGACATCATGAACCTAACCCTCAGTTTTTGAGAAAGGCTGAAAAATCAATCAAACATTCTCAAAGACGGATTTACAAAAAGCGGAAAGGTTCTAGTGGTAGAAAAAAAGCTAGAAAACTTTACGCTAAAAAACACTTAAAAGGTAGGGGCGAAGCATTCGCTTATAAAAATTATGCGACCAACCGACAACTCAACAGCGCGAATGCTTCGCCCGTACGGCAACGGATTGAACACGCTAAGAAAATAGCGCGTAACGTATGCAAGTCTAACGACTTAGTGGCCTATGAAGATTTACGTGTTTCAAACATGGTAAAAAATCATTGTTTAGCAAAATCAATTAGTGATGCTAGTTGGTATTTGTTCCGACAATGGATTGAATATTTTGCGGTTAAATTTGACAAAATTACTATAGCTGTAGCACCACATTATACTTCTCAAAAGTGTTCTAGCTGTGGCGTAATTGTCAAAAAATCTCTATCAACTCGTACCCATAATTGTGTTTGTGGCTGCGAATTGCACAGAGATACAAATGCTGCAATTAACATTCTTAATCTGGCAAAAAATAGGGGAGGGCATCCCCAAATTAACGCTACAGGAGTTGGAATCTCTACTCTAGTTGGTGACTCAGCGCGGTCTTGGGGGTTTCCCCCATGAGCGACTGAGGAACCCGTAAGGGTGAAAACCTGCTAGAGCAAATTCTGACGATGAATGTAGAATCCCCGTGTCTTTAGACCGGGGAGTGTCAATTCTGTAATAACTTTTGTGCGTAGGTTTAAAGAATCCATAGCAAATTAATGTAAATTAATCAAGCGATAAGTTAATTATATATCAGAACTAGCGGAAAAATTTATTCTAGCTGAACCGTCCCTGTTCCCTATTCCCTGGTAAAATATTTCAACATCTTTGAAAATACGTTACCATGACTACTGAAAATACCACAGGTGCTGATGCTATTGATAGAGCGATATCAAGGGGAATTGATTTTGATGGTTCTCCTATTCCCATAGTTAAATTAGACCTATATGAACAAGTTATGGGTTTAGAATCAAGCAGACAACGCAGCGGTGTATCCAATACCATGCGTTCTCGCATTGTTCGGATTGGTGCTAAACATATTCCCCAAACTGAACTTGATCAAAAGCTAGTTGCTGCTGGTTTTGCACCTTTAAAAGAAAAGGAAATTGCTTTTTTCTACGGTGGTAAATAAAAGACAAAGAATTCCGTGCAAAAGTCAGATCCCCGACTTCTCTAAGAAGTCGGGGATCTGGTGGTTTATAGTAAACCTAAAGATATCTAGAATAAATTTAAGTTCTCATCAAAAATGCTGCTAATTTATAAATAATTGGTTAAGCTACAAAGATTTTTAGATCAAGAAACCAAGTCAACCAGGTAATTTATCGTCATATCAACATTCACGTTTTGTGGGGTTCTGGTAATGGATATTACGACGCTGTTAATTGTTTGGTTAGTCACGGCTGTTAGCTTGTAGATTATTAGTAAATTACCTTTAGGAGTGGAAATTGATACTCCAGAAAAGGCAATTTTTTCCGCCGCAGTTTTAGGTATTATTACAGCACTAGTTAAGCCAGTTCTCAAAGTTTTGTTTGTGATACCAAATTTAGCCACCTTTGACTTATTATCTGGTATCTTCACTTTCATGATTGCTGTTGCTTGTTTTAGTACTGCTGCTTGGTTAGTAGATGGTTTCCGGTTACGTTATGGCATTTGGAGCGCAATTTTAGGTGCTTTTGCGCTTACTCTTGTCAATAACATTATCTACAAATTATTAGGTGTTTAATTGGTAATTGGTAATTGGTGATTGGTAATTGGTGATTGGTGATTGGTAATTGGTAATTGGTAATTGCTTACTATCACCTATTCGTTATATTATCAATACGAATCCCAAAAATCAATCTGGGATTAATCTCTGCAAAATCTGTTTCAAAACTATCCCAGTCCAATCAATATCGGCTGCCGTTGTCTGTTTCCCTAAAGTTAATCTAATTCCACATAAAGCCGCTGTTTGAGAATATCCCATTGCTAATAAAATGGGACTAGGGCTTAATTTTCCACTATTGCAAGCCGCACCTGCACTAATACCAATTCCGGCTAAATTTAACTGTCTTACCAAAGTTTTGCCGCTAATTTTTTCCCCGTCTGCTGGTTTTAAATAAAAACTGAGATGATGGGGTAAACGATGAATTTTGTCACCTGTGGGCATTAAACCGGGAACATCTGCTAGAATGGCAAAGAGGCGATCGCGCAATAGGATTAATCTCCCTGTTTCCGTCTCCAATTCCTGGGCTGCTAACTCCGCAGCTACTCCAAATCCAGCAATAGCGGGCGTTGCTTGCGTCCCTGAACGCAGTCCGTTCTCCTGTCCACCCCCACCCAGTAGCGGCATTAATTCCACTCCAGTCCGCACATATAACGCCCCTGCACCCAAACCGCCATAGATTTTATGACTGGATAGACTCAATAAATCTACGGGTAAAGTCTGCACATCTAGCGATAAACGTCCAGCAACTTGCACTGCATCTGTGTGAAATAAAGCGCCGTGTGTTTTTGTGATTTTCCCCAATTCAGCAATTGGTTGAACTGTTCCTATTTCACTTTGTCCATAAATCACAGATACCAACACGGTGTTATCTCGTAAAGCTGCTTTTAAGTCTTCGGGGTTGACTCTTCCTTGATGATTTACACCTAAACGGGTAATTTCCCAACCCCAATTTTCTAACATTTTCGCCGGTTCTGAAATGGCGGAATGTTCTACACTGGAAATGATCATATGTTGGGGAGTAGTGTAACATCGTGCCACTCCCATAATCGCTAAATTATCCGCTTCTGTTCCCCCAGACGTGAAAATAATAGATTCGGGAACTGCGTTAATTAATCCTGCAACTTGGATTCTGGCTGTTTCCACAACCAAGGCGGCACGGTTGCCCCATTCATGTAAACTGGAAGGATTACCCCACTGTTGTGTTAAGATTTTTTGGATAATTGCGATCGCTTCTGGACGAGTTGGGGTAGTTGCACTGTAATCTAGATATATTTGCATAAAAATTAATAAATAAGAGTTTCGCGCAGAGACGCAAAGGGGCAAAGACGCAAAGGAAGAAAGAAGTTAATGCAGGGTGTGATATAAATACATTAAAATCGCTGTAATTTACTTTGATCAGATTACTGTGTTTATTTTCCCACAAATCCGCTATTTTTCTTATATCTTTTTATTGCTATTCACTTTAGGTGGTTGTCAACAAGTGCAATCATCAAATCAGCGTTTAGCACCTTTACCTCAAGATTCTTTAATTCAAGTTTACTTCAATAATTCCCAATCTTCGGAATATCAAGAGACTTATCGTCAGCAAACCCGCTTGGGGGATGATTTAGAAAAGCAGATTGTTGACACTATTTCCCAAGCTAAATCTACTGTGGATATAGCTGTCCAAGAGTTACGTTTACCAAAAGTTGCTCAAATATTAGCACAAAAACAAAAGGATGGCGTAAAAATAAGGTTGATTTTAGAAAGTAATTATTCTCGGACTTGGAGTAGTTTTACTGCTGCGGAAATAACTAGGTTAGGAAAAAAAGAACAGGAACGATATCAAGAATTTCGGAAATTTGTGGATATTAATCAAGATCATCAAATCACACCGGAGGAAATTAGTCAACGGGATGGTTTAGCTATTGTTCAAAATGCCAATATTCCTTGGATTGATGATACTGCTGATGGTTCAAAGGGTAGCAGTTTAATGCACCATAAGTTTGTCATTGTTGATCATCGGTTTGTGATTATTACTTCTGCCAATTTTACTTTGAGTGATACGTCTGGAGATTTTAGTAATTCTAGTAGTTTAGGAAATGCCAATAATTTACTAAAAATTGATAGTTCTGAATTAGCAAGTTTACTCACGGAAGAATTTAATATTATGTGGGGTGACGGAATAGGAGGAAAACTAGATAGTAAATTTGGTGTTAAGAAACCTGTTCGTAACCCACAAACAATCATATTAGGTAAAAGCAAAATCACAGTTCATTTTTCTCCAACTTCTCCCACTCAACCTGGGAGTATTAGCAGTAATGGATTAATTGCTAAAACTTTATCTAAAAGTACAAAAACTGTTGATTTAGCATTATTTGTATTTTCAGATCAACAACTTGCCAATATTCTTGAAGAACGTCATCATCAAAATGTGCAAATTCGGGCTTTAATTGCACCACAATTTGCCTATCGTCCCTACAGTGAAGCGTTAGATATGATGGGATTTGCTTTAAGTGATAACTGTAAATATGAAGTTGATAACCGTCCTTGGAAAAATCCCATTTCTACTGTGGGAGTGCCAATTTTACCTAAAGGAGATTTATTACATGATAAATTTGCAGTTATTGATAACAAAACTGTTATTACAGGTTCACATAATTGGTCAGAAGCAGCAAATAATAGCAATGATGAAACATTAATAGTGATTGAAAATCCTACAGTTGCGAATCATTTTCAAAGAGAATTTGACCGCCTTTATGGTAAAATAAAACCCGGTTTACCAGCAAATATTAAATCTAAAATTGATACGGAAGTTAAAAAATGTCCCCAAATTAAACAACCATCATCTTTCGTAAATTCGATTAACACTAAAATTAATCTCAATACAGCAAGTCAAGCAGAACTAGAAACTCTGCCTGGTGTGGGTAAGAAGTTAGCCCAAAGGATAATTATAGCGCGTCAACAGCAAAAATTTACTTCTTTACAAGATGTTGATAAAGTACCAGGAATTAGTGATAAGATTTTAGCAAAATGGGAGGGAATGATAATATTAACCTCAGATTAACGCATATACGGATAATTGTGTTACCATTAATGATATGATGGTAGAGAAAACGGGTTAGTATTTTAGTAAATGCCTTAAAGTTAAAATATTGCTAGGAGAACTTATGAAATTTTACGATAAATTGAATGGGGCGATCGCTCAAAATCAGAGTTTACTATTTGTAGGACTAGATCCTAATCCAGAAATGCTCCCTGAACGATATTCCCAGAAATCAGATCCCAAAAGTATGATTGATAGTCTGTGGGATTGGTTAGAATTTACTATTTCCCAAACCAGTGATTTAGTATGTGCCTATAAACCAACTCTGGGATTTTACGCAGCTTTAGGTATTCCGGGATGGGAATTATTAGAAAAAACTTTAAAAGCTATTCCTGCCCACATTCCGATTATATTAGATGCCAAACATAGCGATCTTAATACTAGTACAATTTTCGCTAAAACTGTTTTTGAAGAATGGCAAATTGATGCGATTACACTGAGTCCTTATGCAGGACAAGATCACGTAGCACCCTTTTTAGTTTATCCCGATAAAGCCGTTTTTATTTTGTGTACAACTTCTAATCCAGGTGCGGCAATTTTACAGCAATATCCTACAGCGGAATCCCCTTTTTATTTACAAGTAGTCAAAGAAGCAAAAAATTGGGGAACACCTGAACAACTGGGTTTAGAAGTAGGAACTATTCAGCCAGATATTTTAGCAAAAATTCGCAAAGAAGCACCAGAAAGAGTAATTTTAGCCCGCAGTATTTGGTCTGAAGGTGGTAATCTTAAAAATTTGCTATCAGCGGGATTAAATTATAATGGTGATGGGTTACTTCTTCCCGTTTCTCAAGATATGTTAGGGAGTGAAAATCTATGTACACAACTGCAATCTTTAAGGGCGGAAATTAATCATCTCAGAACTGAAATTTCCCAAGAAAACTCCACTTGTTCCGTCTGGTTTTCCGATGTTTGTTTGTTAAATAAACACCCGCTTTTAGATTTAATTTTACAACTTTATGACATTGGTTGTATCATGTTTGGTGAATTTGTCCAAGCTTCTGGTGCTACCTTTCCCTATTATATAGACCTCCGCAAAATCATTTCCAATCCCCAAATATTTCATCAGATAGTAATTGCTTATGCAGGGATTCTTAAAGACCTAACTTATGATAGAATAGCCGGTATTCCTTATGGTTCTTTACCTACTGCTACTGGATTATCATTACATCTAAATTCCCCGATGATTTTTCCCCGCAAAGAAGTAAAAGCACACGGAACCCGCAAGGTAATAGAAGGTAATTTTAATCCTGGAGAAGTTGTTGTCATTGTTGATGATATTTTGATCAGTGGTAAAAGCGTAATGGAAGGAGCAGAAAAGTTAAAATATGCAGGATTAAATGTCAATGATATTGTAGTATTTATGGACCATGAACAAGGTGTAAAAGACAGATTGCGAGAAAATGGTTATCAAGCACACGCAGTTTTAACAATTTCTGAAATTACAGAAACTTTATATGCAGCAGGACGTATTAGTGAGGAACAATTTAAAACTTTATCTGAAATAAATTAGACATTTATTCTCAAGATAGTGATACAAAAATAATTCAATAATTAGGATTTTGTAGTAAACTGTTTATTAGTTTGACTAGGGATTTGATTGATGATTCCTACTATTTCCACTATTCCCCTTTTTCAACTTGCTTCTGGTGAGTTTCTTTCTCTTCAAGTATATAAATTTGTTGGTGCTAAATCTGGTAAAAAAGTATATATCCAATCTAACTTACACGGTGCGGAAATTGTTGGTAATGCTGTCATTTACCAAATTATTGATTTCTTAACGACATTAAATAATACTCAGATAATAGGAGAAATTTGGCTTGTACCTGTTTGTAATCCCTTAGCTGTTAACCAACGAACTCATAATTTTTCAACAGGTAGATTCAATGTTTACGATAGTCAAAATTGGAATAGAATTTTTTGGGATTATGAAAAAAAACATGATGATATAGAAGAATTTGCTCGTTCTCAAATTGGTTTAGATATAGATACAATTAAATATAACTTTTCCCAAAAAATTCAAACTAGTTTCAATAGTCTTTTAGATAAAATAAATGCCCCTAGCAGTGTCCAATTAACTGATAAATATCGTTATAAGCTGCAATCTCTGTATTTAGATGCAGACTACGTAATTGATTTACATAGTCACACTGGAGAAGGAATAGAATACCTTTATTATTTCCGAAATCGAGAAGATAGTGCTAATTTATTTCTTCTAGATTATAGCATTTTATTCGATGAATATGATGGTGATGCTTTTGATGAATCATTTATCAAACCCTGGTTAGCTTTAGAGAATGCTTTGTTAAAATTAACCGGACAAAAAATGAGATTTGATAAAGAAGCATGGACATTAGAATTAGGAACGGGAATGCAAATGAATGCAGATTCAGTAACTAAAGGAGTGAGCGGAATTAAAAATTATTTAACTCAAAAAAGTATTTTAGAAATACAGGATTTAACCCAATCAAAAACTATATATCATCAAACAAATTTTCGTTCACTTAGTCAACTAAAAAAATATTGGAGTCCCGTAGGAGGAATGATTTTATCTAAAGCTGCATTAGGTACTTCAGTAAATCAGGGAGATTTGCTATATCAAGTTCTGACATTCAATAAAATCGGTGAATTACCCACAACTATTCATGTTTATGCTGAGAAAACAGGCTTGGTTTATGATATATCAATAAATAACTCTGTTAACGAGGGAGAATTTGTATTAGCGACCATGTAGTTTGTCATGGAAAACATTTAACACAGAATTATTAAATCTATTAATTCATCTGCGTTTATTTGCGTTTATCTGCGTTCAAATGTTGATTCTTAAAAATGAAATTACCATTCGTCCTATGAAAGATGATATCCATGATTATCAATTAATAGAAAAATGGCGTAGTGATGAAAAAGTATTACAATTTTATGGTGGTACAGATAATCCTTATGATTTAGAAAAAGTAATAGAAACTTATCAACCTAGAATCAAAGGAGAAGAATCTCTAATTTACTGTATTTTCTCTTATCAAAATCGAGAAATCGGTTATTTACAATATTATGATTTGGATAAATTACCAGAAAATATCAGACAAATGTATTGTCTAGAAAAAACGGCGTTGCTGAATTGAGGGATGAAAAGCAAAAATTCCATGTCTGAAACTCTTAAACTTTGCGCCTTTGCGCCTTTGTGTGAGGCAAATTCATACTTTCATTCACCAATGCCGAAAAAACAGATATTCTAAAACCTGAACGATGAACTGGATTTCCCCCCTTCTTTGTCAGGGAATCCTCTATTTTATTGAGTATTTATACTTATTTTCCCAACCGGCTGTTTTTTAGCCAGAGGTAATGGCTAGAAAATAGTTATTTTGTACTATATTTTGAATTCCAAAATCAGGTTTGTAACGTTTTGTTACGCAATCAACATTTATGAACATAGTCCGTACCATACTTAATTATACAATTTAACTGTTACTCAATTCAAGTATTTACTTCTACGAAGGCATTCATTTAATAAATACCAAGAATTAAGGGGGTTAACTGCAAATTTCTTCTATCGGGTTGCCTAGGGATGGAATTTATTGGCCAATTTACAAATTAATGAAAAAGTTCCGTAAATTTTTCAGTCTGAATAGGAGCGATCGCGTGCTTCTGTTTAAGAGGTTGTTTGAAAAGTATTATATCAAACCAGTAATCTCCAAAAACCTAACCCCCCTACCCCCCCTTCCCTGCAAGGGAATGGGGGTTTTAAAGCCTCTCCCCTTGCAGGGGAGAGGTTTGGAGAGGGGTCAGTAGCAGTGTTAACACTTTTAGATAATACCTTAGTTGCTCGTCTCCGTCCTGAATTTGCTTTACCTATTTTAGGAAAGGCGGTTTCGGGTGCTGTTATCCTCAAAAGTCAACGAGGAGAAGCAGAGGAAACTGCAAAAGCATTATTACAAGATTTCGACAATTTAATGAATTTTAATAGTGAGGACAATCACCATGATACCAGTAGCTAGAACTGCCAACATCCTGATTACCGAAGTAGATAATGAAGTGATGATTTATGACCGTGAAAGGGATGCCTGTCATTGTCTCAATCCCATCGCAACGAAGGTCTATTATTATGCTGATGGTCGGAATACAGTCGATGATATTGCTACTTTTTTAGAACAAGAACTGGAATTATCTGAGGATTTAGATATTCGCGGGTTGGTCTGGTTAGCGTTAGAAGAGTTAGAAAAATGTGATCTAATTAAAGAATATCTCAGAGAACCGCTTCCTAATGTACTGAAAATGTCTCGACGCAAGGTATTAGGAAAAACTACCAAGTTGGCAGGAGCAGCAGCAATTGGGGTTTTGTTTCCGATGATTCAGTCGGTAATTGCTCCAAAACTAGTAATGGCAGCATCAGGTGGAGGCCCAACACCAACACCAACTCCAACAGACCCAACACCAACACCAACTCCAACTCCAACACCAACTCCAACTCCAACTCCAACTCCAAATTAATTTTTGCTTGGTTTAATCCTATTCCTAATCATCAAACACAAACTTGGCAATGGATACTGGCATTAACAGTTATGGTAGATGCCAGTATTCTGGGTTGGCATTCTCAAAAGCAACCCATTTTTGACTTTAATCGCCTCAAAGAAGGAAATCGTTGGAAAAAAGGCTGGTTAAAAAATAGCCCCTATGATTTACAAAAAGGTTCTTATTTTATTGTCTTTTTCAGTCAAACCTGTGGCTACTGTAAGCGATTGGTTCCTTTTCTCAATATGATGCAAACACAGAAAAGTTTGCCCCAAGTGTTGGGAATTTTATCAATAAATGATGAAGAAATAGAAACCTTTAAAATGGAACAAAGAGCGCGATTTCCTGTTATTTCAATGGATAAGTTGCTATTTCGATACATGGCAGATGCTTTTCCTACAGCCGCATTAATAGAAAATGGTCAAATTGTCAGTAAATGGATAGGGAAAATTCCGCCAGAGTTTCTCGATAAAATTAAACAATCCTATGAAGTCGCAATCTTAGGGAAATCCAGCACAGTTAAACAACCAGAATATGCGACCGTAGGAACATCTCAATCCTCTAATATTGCTACTTTTCCAGAGTCTTCTATTACCACTCCTAAAAAATTCTCAGAGAGTAATATTTTTCAGCGTTTTAAAAATAAATCCATCGAGATAGATAGAAGAGATAATCTTTCGGGCGAAGAGTTTTATGCAGACTATTATGCTAAAAGTAAACCCGTGATTATCACCAATATGATAAATCAATGGACTGCCTTATCTTTGTGGACTCCGAATTATTTAAAAGCCCATTATGGAGAGACAGAGGTTGAAATAATGGCTAATAGAAATTCAGATGATAAATATGAAATTAATATAGAAAACCATAAAACAAAAATCCAATTTGGAGATTATGTCGATATGGTAGTTAATCAAGGAGAAAATAACGACTACTATATGGTGGCTAACAATAGAAATCTGGAAACCACTCAACTAGGAAGATTATTAGAAGATATTGTCATGCCTCCTGAATATCTAGATCAGTCTAAAAGTTCTGGCAACGTCTTTTTTTGGTTTGGTTCGGCTGGTACTATCACCCCTTTACATTATGACCGGTCTAATCTGATGATGGCACAGATATATGGACGTAAAAAATGGCAAATTATTCCGCCTATTTATACTCCTTTTTTATACAATAATGTTGGGGTTTTTAGTGAAGTTGACTGTGAAAAACCAGACTATAATAAACATCCTCTTTTTGAAGAAGTAAAGATTATAGAAGTGGTCTTAGAACCAGGAGAAATTATTTTTGTTCCAACTGGTTGGTGGCATCAAGTAAAGTCTTTAGATGTTAGTGTCTCTCTCTCTTTTACTAATTTTAGGTTTTAAAATATGAATCAAGATGACTCTAAATATCTTCTTTACAAAGATTATGAAGCTGGACTAAATAACGAATTGATGTCTATAGAGTTAGCTGTAGGTATTGCCTATCTGACTAACAGAAAGCTCATCTATTATGGAACAGTTGGAGATGACAAACAGTTGATACATATTCGAGGCGGAAATGGTCATTATGTCCCTGCGATGAGACGGGATATTATTAATAATCAAAGAATTCCAACTATATTAGATCTTTTAGAAGAACTTCCTGTTGAAACAATTGATTATAAGAGTTTTCGAGAAAATATTGAATCACCAAAATTGGCTTATCATAACAGTGATTTAAGATTAATAAATACTGTTTTTGTTCCTTCTCGTATTGAATCAGATCCTAATAAATTAGATGAATTTGCTGAAGGGAGACAAATATTTAAAGATGTTGAAGAAGATGTTTTACATTTTAAGGAATGTAATTTAGGATTTTATTCTCGATTTTTTTACACACCACCAGATTCTTTTTATTCTGTTATAGACCAGATTCGTTTTAAAGAAGTATATAAAGAATTAGCTGATAAAATATCTCAATCATTAGGTGAATTTAATGGTATTGCTCTTCGTCTTACTGATTTTAGAAAATTTTTACCTCAAAATGAAGAAACTTATAGAGAAGAAATTTTAACAACTCTTCGAGCTAACTTTTCCAATAATGAATTATTAGTGATCCTCACAGATGAATCAGAAAATAAAGATTTTTTTATGTCTATAATAACAGAATACAAAAATCATTTATTTTTAGATGAATTTATTATTAGAGAATTTGCTGATTATTTTAAAACTTTACCTTTTACTGATGAAGTAACTCTAGGACTTATTTGTAATATGGTGATGCACAATGCTAAAGATTTTATCGGTACTCCAGGCAGTAGTTTTTCGGCCATTATCCATAGATATTGGTTAAAAAAACAAATACAAAAAGGAAAATCTGTATCTGAATCACCTTTTAAATATGTCAATAAGGGTTTTGCGGGAAGTTTTAAAGATGGCATCTTTTTAGAAACCAAAGAAGGATTTTATAGCTGGAATCGTGTTGATTTACCTATTCATACAGAAACAAAATCTTGGTATCGAGAATGGGTAGAATCAGTAGTCCCACCCCCTGTAGTAACGACAAAACAAAAAAAATTTCCTGTAAATTTGCTCGTGAAAATATTGCCAATTTGGAAAAAAAGTAAGCGTATTCAGCGAAAAATAACCAATTTTAACCGAACAAAAGTAAAAGTTTTTGATGATAATCAGCCCGAAATCGAGTTACTGCTTTGCTGTGCCAGAACTCAACTCTCTTCCGAAATCAGCCAACAAATCCAAAACCTAGTTCAGCAAAGCATCGACTGGACATACCTTCTCCAAACCGCAGCTCGTCATAGTGTTCTCCCTCTCCTCTATCAAAACCTTAAAACCCTCTGTCCAGAAGCCGTCCCCAAACCCGTTCTGTCCGAACTCCGCAATTTCTTTCATACCAACGCGGCTCACAACCTTTTCCTTACCCAAGAACTTCTCAAAATTCTTAAACTATTTCAAGATAATGATATCCCTGCTATTCCTTTTAAAGGACCTGTTCTAACGGCTGCAATTTATGGTAATTTGGCTCTACGACAATTCAGCGATTTAGATATTTGGGTTGACAGCAAAGATTTTCTGACAGCGATTGACCTCCTTACTGCTCAGGGATACCAAACATCCAAAACATCATTAATACAAACAGGGCTAAGGAGACTTGCGCTATACAAACTCTATATTGAATACAATGCCCACGAGTATCCCCTCAACAGCATCGATAATCGAGTCCACATTGATCTTCACAAAAGTATTACCAGCAAAAGCTTTTTCCTATTTCAACTTGATTTTGAATATCTATGGAAGCGTCTTGAGCCAATTTCTCTTTTTGGCACAGAAGTACCTAACTTGCATCCCGAAGATTTGTTGTTAATTCTCTGTGTACATGGTTCCAAACATGGCTGGGAAAGACTGGGATGGATCTGTGATGTTGCTGAGTTTGTTCTAGTCTATCAGCAGATGGAGTGGAAACTCCTAATCGAGCAAGCAAAAACCCTCGGTTGTGAACGAATGCTTTTGATGGGTCTATTGCTTGCACAACAACTTTTAGGTATTGATCTACCAGAACCCATTCATCAAAGCATTGAGGCAAATCCAACAAGTAAATTATTGGCTATGCAAGTGCGCCAGGGACTCTTTTATGACAGTTTGATTTTTGAAGCTAGTTCAAAATTTAGCTACGGTTTCAGAATGATGGAACGCCCACAGGATAAATTCCGTTATTCTGTCGGATTCATCATCAATAAGAGCTTCATACCTATCCTTATAGCCATTAGAGATTTTATTATAAAGTTGAAGCAAATTTAGATCCTCTGTATTCAGGATATTATCTCAAGCTTGGCTTTAAAACCCACATTCCGCACTTCATTTTGTAATATACTAAACACGGGTGAGATTTAAACTTTTGCCAAATGATAAAGAACCCAGATGTGTAGGGGTTTAGCACTGCTAAACCCCTACGTTTAGAATCAAACAATCAAGCCGTTTTGAGTATACATCAAGATTACCAATATCGGGCTAATAATGGTCAGATAGCGATTCCTAGGTCGCGCTTCGCGATCGCATTACCACCAGGAAAAATCAGGATTAATACTTAATAAAACTATCTAATTTGATGACATTTTTGAAGCATAAATACAGCACTTCCCGGTGTTATGAGGTACATATCTAGCGGGCAAGATGCCCGCACTACAAGAGTTTCATGATTCAACTTTGTACCTCATAAGAGCGGAAACCGCTGTATGTGACATTTTGAAGTGCGGAATGCCGATTATTATATATTTAAACATACCATGAATTAATCTCTTTCTTCTTGTTTAAGATTTTCCAACATCGGTTATAATACCACCAAATGCAAATTATGTCTAGTATCTGCTTGCAAATAACGTTGTTGAAGTGGTTGCCATTCTTGCCATAATTGATAACGATTTGCGGCTAATAGGGTCGTTAACCCACGTAATTGAGTATCCAGTTCTGATTTGAATATATTTTCTAACCATTCATGTAAAACCATATTATCTTGCATCATTCCCAAGATTTCTTGGATGCTTTTAATATCATGAAGATGTGCGGTAAAAGACTCACCATATAATTCAGTAAATAACTCCATTTGGTAGCGGAGACCTTTGGCTTGTTTCCGTAAACTATGCAAAGTTTTACCTTCTATTTTCAGATGTTCTTCTAATTGCTTGGGTGTCCATTTTGTTTGCACTACTATTTCTGATTTAACAATTTTAGTCCCAATTAACCATCCTGGATGTAAGCAAAATTCACTAACTTCTGGTGAGAGTAAATCTGGTAACACATGATAAATTGGTACTGATGAAAAACTTTGATAACTGGGATTTTTTAACCAATGTTCACATTCATTTTTAAAAGATTTATAAACTTCATCTTGAAATATATTCTGCACATGAGAAACGGCAATTTCTCGTTGTTTATGCAATTCCTTAAAAGCGGTTTCTAGAGATTTTTGTTCTTTTTCAAGTAAATGCGGTTTGTAATTCTTTTCCAGAATTTCTGCAAGCACATCTAAATCTCTGAGACCACCCAAAATTCTAGCAAGTTTACCAATATTTTTATCACTAACTAATTTTGGTAAAAATAAATATCTCTCGAATCTACTAACAGCAGTTCGTAAGCGCCGCATTCCCACACGCATTTGGTGGAGTGGTTCTGGATCTTCGTCTTTTTTAACTGCTTTTTCCCATTTTATGGTTTTTTCAAAATGGTTTTCAATGGCTTGATGTGCAGTTTCACCAAGAGTTTTGATAGATGTTTCTGAAGGAATTTTCATAAATAAAAAAAATTAGCAATATAGCAATCCCAAATAAGATACAGGTATTTCTCTTCCCTCTCTTCCTCTGCGCTCTCTGCGTCTCTGTGGTTCGTTACCTCCATTTCCCGTAAGGGATACACAAATCAAATAGAATTGCTCATAATATCTAAAGATTAGTGGAAATAGCTTGTACCGGACAAGTAGGAATACATTGTTCGCAAACAATACAGCGCGATCGCACAAAGGTGAGTTTATATGTCTCTGGATTAATAGCCAAGGCTTCAGTTGGACAAACCCCCGTACATAAACCACAGTGAACGCATACATCCTCATCAATGATAATTTCACCTAAACCCAGGGAAACATGAATATGTTGCGATCGCATCCATTCAATTGCTGCATCTAACTGATCAATGTCTCCCAATAATTCTACTACCAGTTTACCAATTTGATTCGGGGCAACTTGGGCGCGAATAATATTCGCAGCGACATTAAAATCCTTTGCTAGTCGGTAGGTAACAGGCATTTGAATCGCCCGTTTGGGAAAAGTCAGGGTAACTCTTTTTTTCATTATGTGAGAAAACAGTAAGATGAACTAAGTTAATAAGTCTTAATAAATTGATTATGAGTACCCAAGCCCCTGCAAATTCTAGTAACCGCATCAAAAACTTCTTAATTGCCATTGTAGCGATCGCTTTGGGAGTTGCCCTCTTCCTGGGACTTAAAACTGATTCTACCTCAGTTTCCCTGGCGGAATTGGGTAAAACTGCTATTCCCTTAGAAGTAGCCCTCAGCAACGGAAAACCTTCTCTAGTCGAGTTTTATGCCGATTGGTGTACAGTTTGCCAGAAGATGACACCCGACATGGCCAAACTCCGAGAAAAGTACAATAACAACCTGAATTTTGTGATGTTGAATGTTGATAATACCAAATGGTTGCCAGAAATGCTCAAATATCGAGTAGATGGCATTCCCCACTTTGTATTTTTGGGTAAACAAGGAGAAACCATCGCTGAAACCATTGGTGATATTCCCCGCACCATTATGGCTAGTAATTTAGAAGCTTTAATTACTGGTTCTACCCTTCCCCATATTCAAGGTAATGGTAAAACTTCGCAATTTTCCGCCTCAGTCGCCACAGATGGAAATCAAGATGATCCTCGCAGTCATGGTAGCCAAGTTGTAAATTAGATGATTGGGGATTGGTAAAAAGTTATTAATTTATTATTTGTCAGAATCAGGATTTTCAAGATTTAAGGATGTCCAGGATGAAGTTTTTTAATTATTATTTATGATCAGATCATATTAATATGATTGATTAATTTCCAATTACAAATCCTGTAAATCCTCTAATCCTATAAATCCTGATTCAGACTTGCTATCTTCAAAGTAAGATAGTGTATGATTGTCTTTTTTCTCAAAATTTACTATGGCTACAATTAACGACAACTACCTGAAACTCAAAGCTGGTTATCTGTTTCCAGAAATTGCGCGTCGGGTAAATGCCTTTGCCCAAGCTAACCCTGATGCTAAAATTATCCGTCTGGGGATTGGTGATGTCACCGAACCCTTACCAGAAGCTTGTCGCACAGCCATGATTAAAGCTGTAGAAGATATGGGCGATCGCTCATCTTTCAAAGGATATGGTCCAGAACAAGGTTATAATTGGTTAAGGGAGAAAATCGCCACCCACGACTTCCAGGCACGGGGAGCAGCCATAGAAGCCGATGAAATCTTTATTTCCGACGGTTCTAAGTGCGATTCCGGCAACATTCTCGATATTTTTGGCAAAAATAATATTATCGCCGTTACAGACCCCGTATATCCGGTTTACGTAGATACTAACGTTATGGCGGGTAATACGGGAGACGTGAATGAAAAAGGCGAATATGGTGGTTTAGTTTATTTACCTGTTACTGCTGAAAACAACTTTACAGCCGAAATTCCTAGCCAAAAAGTTGATTTAATTTATCTTTGCTTTCCTAATAATCCCACAGGTGCAACTGCTACGAAAGAACATTTGCAAGCATGGGTAAATTATGCCAAAGCTAACGGTTCAATTATCTTTTTTGATGCTGCTTACGAAGCATTTATTACAGATCCTACCTTACCTCATTCTATTTTTGAAATAGAAGGTGCGAGAGATTGTGCAATTGAATTTCGTTCTTTCTCTAAAAATGCTGGTTTTACCGGAACTCGTTGCGCTTTAACTGTTGTTCCCAAAACCCTCACAGCTAAAGCCGCTGACGGTTCTAATGTCGAACTTTGGAAACTCTGGAATCGTCGTCAATCTACCAAATTTAATGGCGTTTCCTACATTATTCAACGGGGTGCAGAAGCAGTTTATTCAGAAGCAGGACAAGCACAAATCAAAGCTTTGGTAAACTTCTATTTAGACAATGCCAAAATCATCCGTGAAGAACTCACAAACGCAGGTTTAAAAGTTTATGGTGGCGTAAATGCACCTTATGTATGGGTGCAAACTCCTCATGGTTTATCCAGTTGGGAATTTTTCGATAAGTTATTAGAAACCGTGAATGTTGTGGGAACTCCCGGTTCTGGTTTCGGTGCTGCGGGTGAGGGTTATTTCCGTATTTCTGCGTTTAATAGTCGGGTAAATGTGGAAGAAGCCATGAAACGGATTACCGCTAAGTTTAAGGTGTAGAATATGGTGGTGGGTAATGCCCACCCTAAATAAATTATGATTAAGTTAGCCGTGATTCAGTGTTAACGGTATAATTCAAATATGTAATATTTCTCAAGGAAGAAAATTCACATGAAGTTACTACAAGTTCAAGTACCCGATTTCCGCGTTTTGAAAGATGTTGATATTAAGTTTGATAGAAGGTTTGTCCCTAATATCTTTCCTTTAGGAAGTCTCAATGGAGGTGGCAAAAGTACACTTTTACAATTAGTTTTTGTGTTATTACATTGCTGCACAAATCCAGAAAGAAAAGTTTTTATAAAGAATCTACTACATGGATTTACACTTAATGATGATTCTAGTGATAGAGTATTAGCTATTATCAAGGTTTGGGATGGTGAAAAAGAAGTTGAAATTAAATTTCTGGTTTGTCATAATACTTATATTGAAAATATCTTAAACCAGGATACTGAATGTAAAAATAATGAAGACTGGAAATTATCTAATTTTCAAGAACTAGAGAATATTAACAAGAAGATTTATAAAATAGAACAAGATATTGAACAAATAGAAAAAGCAATTAATAAAATAGAAACTTATCAAGAAATACAAAGTGACATCCGACTAATTGACTTACTGAATGGTTTAAAAAGGATCAATAAGTTGAGGAGACCATTGCCATCAATTGAAGAACTCAAAGAAGAAGTTGAAGAAATGCTTGATATATATAACATAAATCTTAATGAATATTACCAAGAGAAAGAAAAAATAGATATTGTATTGCAAAAAATATCCACATATTTGCATGAAAAAAATATTGTATATATATGTAATTATTCTTCAGGAATTGATACCGAAAAAAATGAATTTGTATTATGCCAAATTGGTGATAATTTAGATATAAATAAAGCAGAAGCCTGGTTAGATGAAATATCAAATAAAGTATTCTTAGCTGCTCCTATTAGTCAAGTTTTTCTATTTACTTCTCAAACATCCAGAAGACTATTATTTCAACAAAATAGTGATAGAGATTATAATTCAGATTTAAAATTATCTAAATTAAAACTACCAGGATTTTTTACTTATGATTTTGCTCCAGTAGACTTATTGATTAAAGTATTCACAAATGCTCTTGAAGAAGATTCTAAAACTGCTATAGAAACTGAAGGTGAGTATGGTAAGCGATATAAAGCATTATTAGATGATTTGAATTTATTGTTAGCCAATAAAAAAGTGAATATCTCTACAGATTTCTCTAAAATCACCTTCAAGTTAGATACAAATGATGGAAATATTGAACTTTCTCCTGAAGATTTAAGTCATGGTGAATTAAAGAGATTGAGTATTTACCTATGGATAAAGTATAGTAAAATTAAAAATGCTATTGTTCTCATGGATGAAATTGAAATAGGATTTCATCCAGATTGGCAATATGAAATAATTAGAGATTTAGAAGAATGGTCTCCTAATAATCAATATATTCTAGCAACTCATTCTTATCAATTATGTCGAGCGCTTACACCGGCTCATGTCAGGGAACTAGAACCAAAACTTATCAAATCAGATAATAATATTCCACTATGAATACTTATCAAAAAAAACTAATGCAACATTGTAACGAAATTCTGGGAAATCCAAACATTAGACAGAGAATTGTTGTTTTGTGCGAGGGTCAAGGTAGTATTTTAAATTTAAGTGACGAAACAACAGTAAATTACGGAAAAATGAAGCAAATGCCAGATGCAGATTTTTATATAAAATGCATTCCAAAGACATGGAAAACATACAAACCAGAATTTTTTAATTGTCAAGGTAGAACAGGTGTTATAGATACTTATTTTAAGCTTTTAGAATTACATGAAGAAGGTAGTAGAGAGTCATACTTAAATCCTGATAAGCTGTTTGCTATAGTTGATTTAGATTTACAGTCCCAAAATATTGATAATTACGGTTTCTCTAATACAGAAGAAATTTTCTCAAATCTTTATCAGCAAGGTCAAGTTAATGAAGAAAATACCAGAAATCATCGCATTTGGGTAACAGGATTAATTCACAAAGAAGCATATTTTATCATACCTGAACTGCAAGAAGTTTTTGATAATCACATCAATGTTCCTATGTATAATAGTCAAAAACTTATTCTTGAAGATATTTATATTACTATGGCAGATGCTATTATTAATAGCAATGATTTAAACAATAACTTATCAACCGTCTCTAATCGCATTAGTCATTGCTCAGGATTAGATTGTACAGATTTAGAAAAGTTACGTAATTCCTGGAAAGAACAGTTTGAAAATTCTCCAGATAAAGCACGCAAAAATGATTTGATTTATGCCCTATTAATGCTTAAAAAAGTTAAGGATAAAACAACTAAAGAGAAGTATTGGGAAGACATTAAACCACCAATTGATTGGACTAATACAGAGGAGGTATTTAGGGATAAATTATTAGGGGAAATAGCTAAATTTTACTCAGAACAGAGTAATTGTGCTAAATATCATATTCCTGCTTTTATACAATTTTTAAAACATTTTTCTACTTTGAATTAATTTCACTCTATTCTCTCCTTTCCCCCGCAGTTCTAATCAATTCCCCTATCAAAGCCACAATAGCAGTCATAGAAATTAACATCACACTTAAAGCATTAATATCCGGTTTAAGTCCCGTTCTAATGCGACTAAATATTTCCATTGGTAAGGTATTAGTCCCACTTCCCGCAGTAAAACTAGCAATTAAAAAATCATCCAAACTCAAGACAAAAGCCAATAAACACCCAGAAATAATCCCCGGCATTAATTGAGGTAATAAAACTAAAATAAAGGCTTGTATGGGGGTTGCACCTAAATCTAAAGCGGCTTCTTCTAAATGAGGATTGATATTATTCATGCGCGAAGAAACCACCAAACCCACATAGGATAGACAAAAAACAATATGGGCAGCGATAATAGTCCAGATACTCAAAGGAATAGCAAAAGCTGCTAAACATACTAGTGTCGAAACAGCGATCGCAATATCAGGAATTAATAAGGGTAAATAGGCAATTCCCTGATATAATTTCTTACCAAGAAAGTCATAACGTGCCAACCCCACAGCCATTAATGTTCCGAACACTGCGGAAACTCCTACTGCACAAAAAGCCACCAACAAACTATTATATAACCCGGATAAAATCCGTTCGTCATTAAACAGTTTTCCATACCATTCTAAGGTAAATCCTTGCCATTTCGCACTGTAAGGTGACTGATTAAAACTATAAAAAGCCAGTACCAAAATAGGTAGGTACATAAACACAAATATAACTAGTGCAAAAACTGCCTGCCAGGAAACACGCGGTTTATTTATTTGTTTGTATATATTCATTTTACCTAATATATGCAACTATTTATTTATCGTTATATATTATACTTATTTTTGTCTTTTAAGTCAAGTTCAAAATCCAAAATATAACAATTATATTTTGTCTAATTTATTTCTTAAGGATCAGACATTGACATTACCTCAGATAGACAAAATATATCAAATATAAAGCATAAGATTTGGTAGTACAATCATGAATAAGGGCGGTTTTTTTACTTTTAGCTATTTCCTGTTAGCTATTCAATTTATTTTCAAATAACTGGAAATAGAAATCGGATATTTTAGGAGATTGATAATGAAAATTGCTCAAATCGCTCCACTGTGGGAGAGAGTACCACCACCAGCTTATGGTGGAATAGAATTGGTAGTGGGGTTATTAACTGATGAATTAGTCCGTCGAGGACACGAAGTGACATTATTTGCATCAGGAGATTCTTTAACTTTAGCCAAATTAATATCAGTTCATCCCCGCGCTTTAAGGCTAGATTCTACTATCAGAGATTCAAGTATTTATGAATTTCTACAAATAGCATCAGTCTATGAAAAAGCCGCAGATTTCGATATTATTCATTCCCACATGGGAGTCGCAACATTAACATCTGCAAACCTGGTAACAACTCCTACGGTGCATACCTTACATGGCATTTTCACACCAGACAATGAAAAAATATTTAAACATTGTCGAAAACAGCCTTATATTAGTATCTCTAATTCTCAAAAAGAACCCAGATTAGGATTAAACTATGTAGACACTGTTTATAATGGCATTGATGTTAGTAGTTATGAATTTTATCCTCAACCAACAGAACCATCTTATTTAGCTTTTTTAGGCAGAATGTCTCCAGAAAAAGGACCACATTTAGCAATTGAAATTGCTAAAAAAACTGGACGGAAGTTAAAACTTGCAGGTAAAGTAGATTTGGTAGATTGGGAATATTTTGAACAAAAAGTTAAACCGCATATTGATGGTCAGCAAATTGAATATTTAGGTGAAGCCAATCATCTCCAAAAAAATGCCCTTATGGGTGGTGCTTATGCAACTTTATTCCCAATTACTTGGCGAGAACCTTTTGGTTTAGTCATGGTAGAATCAATGGCATCAGGTACGCCTGTAATTGCCATGCGAATGGGTTCAACAGCAGAAGTGATTGTTAACGGGGAAACAGGTTTTCTCTGTGATAATGTCGAAGAATGTATTAATGCTATTGATCAAGTCAGGAGTTTAAATCGTTACGCTTGTCGTCAATATGTGGAAGAACATTTTAGTGTTCAGCAAATGACTGATGGTTATGAAGCAGTTTATCAAAAGCTAATTGCAGAAAAATTAGCGCGACAAAATGGTTTTTCTCGCACTGCTTTAGTGAGTTAGTAGGGGTGGGGTTTCCCCACCCAGAGAACTTCTTTCTAACTGCCTTTCTTACTCCTGACTCCTGACTCCTGACTCCTGACTCCTGCTATAAACACCTTTCTGATGTCTAACTTCAACTACTGTATGCACATTCCCACGAGGGGTAAAATCTGTTTTCACGGTGACTTCTAAAGGATCACAAGCAGCGACAAAATCATCTAAAATTTGATTGGCTGTTTCTTCATGGGAGATATAGCGATCGCGGTAGCTGTTAATATAAAGCTTGAGTGCCTTCAACTCTACTACCCTTTCATCTGGAATGTATGTAATATAAATGGTCGCAAAGTCAGGATAACCGGAAAAAGGACATTTACAAGTAAATTCCGGTAAAGTAATATTAACGTCATAGCGTCGCCCAATGCGGGGGTTCGGAAATGTAATTAATTTCCCTTCCGCAATTTCGCGTTCACCATATTTCATTTCTTGACTTACTGGAGATACAGTTTCAGGTGCAAAGTTACTCATTATATTAGTAAAAAGAAATGCAGAGATTCACAATTATTAACTTAACAGTTTTTAACATTTCTCTCCAGCTTAATGAGTTATTTACTAGGCATCTCCGGTAATTGTGCGTGGTTTGAAACCCTTGTAGAGACGTTCTATAGAACGTCTTTACATTCATTTTCGGAGAGGTCTACTCAATTTCTTTTTCCCAGTCAGGACAATTTTTATCATCCCAACCATGAGGGTGCATAGCACAGACTAACAAATTACCGCTATAAACCTGGCCATGATAGTTACTACAACCAATACAAGCAGCATTTTTTTCTAGTGTAGCTTCTACTTGATATGGAAAACCAGGATCTATATCTTCGGTGATATCTTCCAGTTCCCAGTAAATCTCCAAAATTGGTTCGGCTAAATCTTGTAAAAACTGTTCGTGCAACGTAGCTAAAGTATCAATATCAGCCTCAAATGCGCTTTGTACTTCTTCAGTAATCTGTTCCGTAACCTCAAAAAAAGCGTCTATCATGTCATTCACTCCGAGGAAGAACTGCTCTACTTCATCAGCCACGGTTTCGATCATGTCTATTAAGTCTTTTTGCCACTCTTCCATAACTTATACTCTCAAAGGCTGAAAACATGATGCTAAACGCCGTCTGACTGAAAGTTATAGAGTCTACGGTTAGTAATTGCAACTAAAACCATCTTGGGTATAGCGTCATTTTTCTAGAATTAAAAGTTACTGATACCCAAGGTGAAAATTTTATCTTTACGGTTTGCGTTGCAGCCGTTTTAACTCTTCCTGTAGTTCTAGCACTTGATCGCGGAGATGATCTACGTTATCGCCATTTTCTTTATTTTCTTTTTTCGCCTCTTTCACACTAGGCTCTTCGTCATCATCTATGATATTTATCCGACGAGGTTCGGAAGGGGGTGTTTTTTCAGGCGTTTGTCCAGAAGTTGGTTGCTGTTGAGCTTGCTTCATCATATCTTCAACGAAGCGACGAGCCTCTTCTGTGTTCATCTCGCCTTTAGCCACCATTTCATCTGCTAATTTCTGGACTTGCGATCGCAGTTCGGCTAATTTTCCGCCAGCTTTTTCGCCAGCGTAAGAAGCTAACCCAACGCCGAGATAAAAAGCTTTTTGTACAATATCTCCAAAACCAGGCATTGCTGCTGAAAGCTCCTACAAATAAGGCGACCCGGAGACTACGCCTACCACAAGCATCCCTTATTGCTGCTACCTTCCGGTCCTGACAAGATTTGGGCGTTGAAGTTGCATAGATCCAGGTCTTCCATCATCATAACACTAAAATTCAAAATTTGTGTACTATTCCACAACAATTCGCCATTCAAATAATTGGTAGCTGACACAATCGTTCTGTACCAAGGGATCAGCCAATACTATTGCTTGTGCTTCATCCATTGATGCCGCCTCAAATAACATCATTCCACCACCCTTTTGCGCCCAATAACCTGTTTTAGCTTTGTGTCCTTTAGTAATCAACTCTTGAACATAGGCTCTGTGAGCGGGTACATATTGGTCAAAGGTGGGTTTATCAAGCTTACCAGTTTCAATTTTAACAAACCAAGGCATATTTCAGATCGGGATTTTTAGATTAGCAATGTTTCATTTAGTCTAAAATATCATGATTTGTTATCGTATTCCCGCTAATTCATATATTTTTGTGATTTATGTAATATTTAAGATTACACATTTATCCTGTATACTTAGTGAGTAAAAGTTAAGAATAAAATGAGTCTGAAAACAGACAACTAGTAAATAAAAAACTCATATACAAGAAATGCACTGTGGAAATCGAGCAGGAACATTTAATTGTATGAGGATTATTTACTTGTTGCCAGAGGTAAACAGGAAATTTCGCATTGGCTTTTTTCCTAATTACCAAACTGATTAAATCAATGTCACCAGGATATAATCATGCCTAGCAAATTAAATCTAGATAGCAATGAAACTCTTAAAAAAGGTGCGAAAGGACCAAAAGTTCAACAACTACAAGAAATCTTAAAAGCACTCAATCTAGATCCAGGAATAATAGATGGTGATTTTGGCAATAATACTGTCAAAGCCGTTAAACAATTTCAAAGTCAAAAAGGGCTTGAAGCAGATGGTGTAGTCGGAAAAAATACTCAAAATGCTTTAAATAATGCTCTTGGACAAGCAACAACAAGCGCAGCATCATCTATATCATCTCCAACTTTAAACACCCCTACAAAAGGTTTTGGTGGGATAACTGGAAAACTACCACTTCCGGGTGTTCCTCTCATCAAAGAATTTGAAGGTTGTGATTTAAACGCTTATCGAGATCCTCTCAGTGGTAATTTACCTATCACCATTGGTTGGGGTACTACTAAAAAAAGAGATGGTAGTAACTGGAGATTAGGTGAAAGTATCACTCAACAAGAAGCAGATGATTTATTGATGCTTCAGTTGGAAAATAGCTATCTCCCACCTCTGCAAAAAATTCCGGTTTGGAATGAGTTAAACGCCAATCAACAGGGTGCTTTATTAAGTTTTGGTTATAACTTGGGTGCTAACTTTTACGGTAGTTCCAATTTCAAAAGTATGACTAGAGTGTTGAGAGATAAAAAGTGGGATGAAATTGAAGAAACTTTTCTAAAATACAGAAATCCTGGTAGCAATGTAGAAGCAGGATTGAAACGGAGAAGACAAGCAGAAGCTAAACTATTTTTAACTCCTGTTTAGTTAATAATTCAATCCTTGCAAAGAGGTTTAACGAAACCTCTTTACATGACAAGAATCCTATTTAATTACCATTGGGACGCTGAATAATTGTCTCTACTACTCGTCGTTTTGCTTGTGGATCAATTCCTACCAAACGCACATATTCACCGCTATATTCAGATAAACAAGCTTCTAAGGTAGAAATAGCATCGGAATGGGCATCAATTTGAAAAGAACCGCAACTTTGCCAAGAACCTGTGCGAAAACGTCTTTCATCAATGTGTTCAATACCAATTTTATAACCTTGAGCTAAAATTTGTCGAACTTGTGCTTGAGTTTCTAAACTTAAATGAGTAGGTTGATTAATCGCAGGTTTACTCACAGGAACTTCCGCAATAGGTGAAGTTGCTTGATAACCTTTACCTCGATTTAAACGATTATATTCATCCACTAAATGAGAAGTTTCCACCCGTTTTTGTTCACCAACCATAAATTTACCCGACTCAATTAAATGCGATAAAGTAAAATCTGGCTTTTTAAATGCTGGTGGACCCTCCAAACTATTGACAACTCGCAAAGAGACATTTTCAAAACCAATTTTATGGATAAAATGACGGATTTGTTCATCATAAATCCGAGAACGCAAAGCACTAAAAAAGTCAATAGATTGATGAGGGAAAGTATCAACAAATTGTGCAATTTCTTTTTGTGAAAGACCATCTTCTGCAAAAATTCCTCCCACAATTCCTACCTTATCATCGCGGTTTGGTTCCCAGTAAAATTTATCCATTCTCCCATCACGAATTAATGGTGCATAGAGAGTAGAAAAATCATTTCCAGTGACAATAATCGGGACACGACATAAAGGATTGGAATCATAACTTCCCGGTAATTGCACATCTGTGGGATTATCAGCAATATTCATCAATGTGGCATTTACCAACTGAGTATTTACTGTATATTGAGTTCCTTCATCAAAACGTCCCGCACCAGCATCTAAATCATTAATCATCAGTACGCACATTTTCCCCCGTACCTTGATTAATTCTGCTGTTTCCCGATAACGTAACCGAATTAACCGCGCAGGATCTCCCGCGTCTGGACTTTCTAATTCTCCTCCAGATATCAAGGTGACTTCGATACCCATTTTCTCAAAAACCAACTCGCATTGAAAAGTTTTTCCCTCACCTTTGCGGCCATGAATTCCTAAAATTAAAGGAACGCGAATCCCAGGAATATTTAAGAAATTTTTGGTGATATGAACTGCAAGTTTATCAAGAAAACTAGGCGCAATGTAGTAACTCATAGAATGTATCCCTGGTTAGTTGTCAGTTGTCAGTTGTTAGTAGGGGCGAAGCATTTGGAAGATAAATTATCGGTCATTGCCAAAAATAGTTCTCCAAATGCTTCGCCCGTACAGTTGTCAGTTGTTAGTAGGGGCGAAGCATTTGGAAGATAAATTATCGGTCATTGCCAAAAATAGTTCTCCAAATGCTTCGCCCGTACAGTTGTCAGTTGTTAGTAGGGGCGAAGCATTTGGAAGATAAATTATCGGTCATTGCCAAAAATAGTTCTCCAAATGCTTCGCCCGTACAGTTGTCAGTTGTTAGTTGTTAATTATCTAAGTCACTTTCGAGAACAGAGGCTAGAACTTGTCTGGTATTAGTTTGAAATTCTTTGACATTAACACGATTCAAAAACCAAATTGATAGTAACATTCCTAAAGCTTCTAAGACAAATACCAAACCATAAGCTAATACTAAATTATCTGGTAAAAACTTACGTCCCAAATCTAAAACTGTACCACCAATTACCGTAGCAATGCCTCTAGATAAAGATTGGGCAAGTCCCCAAGCACCAATAAATGTACCTGCGGCTTCGGCAATTGTTAAGTCTAACATTAAAGTTACTGCTGCGGTGGTCACAAAACCAGTAGCTAAACCAAATAAAACTAAAGTTGATTTTAGGAGAGATGGATTTGCAGAAAATCCAGAAAAACCTATGAATAAAGCGGCAAATGCTACTAAAATACAACCTAATTTTATAGTTCGAGCTTTACCTAAACGGGGAACAATGAAAAAACCCGTGATACCATAGGAAATTAATATCCCTGTCCCGTAAAAAACGTTGAGTTTGGTACTTTCTGCTAAGGGCATTTTAAAGACTTGCCCCGCATAAGGTTCTAAAATGGGATCTTGCATAAACAAGCTAATAGTCATCACTAATAAAAAGGTGAAAAACAAGCCTGTTTGGGGACTAGCTGTTAAAATTTTCCAAGCACCTTTTAAGGTGATACCATCTTCCCGATTTCCTTTATTGGCACGATTCAAGAAACGGGAATATTTGTTTTCAACCCCTGCAGTTGCCACAATTGCTAAACTAAAAACGATGCTGGGAACAATTATAAATAGACGATTAATTGCCGCTTGTAAAGTTTCTAGAGGTGCGTTTGCATCTAATTGTTTTAATAAGCTGGAACTGATGATTGCTCCCACTATAATCCCTACCATTAACATTGACCAAACAATCCCCACAACTTGAGAACGGTTGTCTTCTTCGGAGATATCCACTAATAAAGCTGCAAATGCTGTACCACTAGCGCAAATTGCTAAACCGTAAATTGCGAACATGAAACCGAGAACCGCTGTCCAACCGATTGTTTGGGTAGTCCATATCCAGGTATCGCCAATATTAGCGGCATTTAACTGCCACATTACTTGTACCGCAAAAAATGCGGCGATCGCAAATATTCCTGCTCCTCCCCAGACATAAGCCGTGCGATGATAACCTAATAAGGGTTTAGCATCGGACATTTGCCCAAATAGAATCCTTGTCGGTGCGATAAAATAAGGTATTGCTAATACTAAGCTGCCTATAGTTGCCGGAATTGCGATTTCTTGAATCATGACGCGGTTAAGCACTCCCAGAGTCAAGATAGACATCATACTCAACCCCATTTGAAACAATCCTAGCCGAAACATGGTCAAAATGTTGACCTTGGGGATAGATAAGGATTGATTTGGGGTGTCAAATGTATCATCCATTGCCATAGCTGCTTGTTTGTATTGTTTACCAGATACAGAAATCAAATACAGCACTTCCCGGTGTTATGAGGTACATATTTAGCGGGCAAGACTTGTACTGAGCTTGTCGAAGTATGCCCGCACTACAAGAGTTTCATGATTCAACTTTGTACCTCATAAGAGCGGAAACCGCTGTATGAGTCCTATGTTATCTCAATTAAATGGTAAATTAATTTTGGCAATGTTCACAGTTAATTTTTATTAGAATACAATTCTCACTATGAATGATTCATCAATTACCATTACTAAGTTATTAGATTCTGATTTAGAAGAACTGAGAAAAATCAGTCAAGAAATTTGGTATAACCACTATTCTTCAATTCTCAGCCATGCACAAATCGAGTATATGCTAACTAAAATGTATGGAACAGGAATAATTGAAAATGAAATTTATAATAGAGGGATATTTTATGATCAAGTTTTGCATAATTCTAAATTAGTTGGTTATTTATCTTACAGTTCAGAAATAATAGATAGTATTAGTTATTTAAAATTACATAAATGTTATTTATTGCCATCATTACATGGTTTTGGCTATGGTCAAAAAATGTTATTTCATATTTATCAAAAAGCGCAAGCAATGAACTTAAAACAAATAATTCTGAATGTTAATAAAAGGAATGAAAAAGGAATTAAAGCTTATTCTCGATTTGGTTTTAAAATTATTGATAGTCAGGTAATAGATTTTGGTAGTGGCTTTGTTTTGGATGATTATATCATGGGTTACGAGCTTTAAAAAATAAGAAACTAATTCTGATTAATAACTTGCTTGATTAATTTAATTATTTAGTAGTTTATTGAGTAGGGTGTGTTAGCGATAGCATAACGCACCTAATTTTTATGTAGTAATTTGTAATTGTGTAGTAATAAGCTGATACATATTTATTAGACATTGTACTACTTATAAATATAACCATTAGAGGATGTTTGAAAAGTTTTTAATGTATAAATAAACCCCTCTCCAAACCTCTCCCCGAAGCGGGGAGAGGCTTTAAAACCCCCCTTCCCTCGTAGGGAAGGGGGGCAGGGGGGTTAGGTTTTTGGAGATTATCGGTTTCATCTAATACTTTTCAAACAACCTCTTATAGCACTATATCCATTTATGTCCAGTGTTTGAATTATTTAGTCACAGCAGTATCCATATTTTTCATTAATTTTCATTAAAAGTTAAACAGAAAATAATCATTAGACATCTCCGAAAAAGATCGTAGAGACGTTCCACGGAACGTCTCTACAAGGGTTTCAAGTCACGTACATTTAATTCTCGGAGATGTCTATTATTTAGACAGGATTTGATATATTATACTGGAAGACTTATACTGGAATCAGTAAAATTTTGTTTGAGGTAATTACGATGAAATGTCATAACTGGTGACTACCACCGCTATAGCCTCTGTTTTTGGTGGAAATATGAATATAGCTCAAGCCCAATCTCTACTGGCACACTGCATTGGAGCGGATGCTAGTGAGTTAAGAGCGATCGCCTGTAGGCTGTTTGTTTGATCAAAATCACATTTTGAAGTGATGTGTTACGCTTCCCTTACTCATCCTAGGAAGAAGCTACCACACTCAGAATACTACATAACAGCCGTTTTTTTATATACGCAAGATTTCTGCGTGCTAACTAAACCAGGAGTAATTAAAATGAGTCAGCAAAATCTAGTTTTCACTAATCCCAATGAAATTACCATTCCTAATGGTGGAGCAGCAACAACCTACCCCTCAAGTATCAACGTCTCCGGGTTAAATGGCACAATTACGAGTTTGAAAGTAACCCTAAGCAATATTAGTCATACTTATCCCGATGACCTTGATATTCTACTGATAGGTCCTACAGGTGCCAATATCTTGTTAATGTCAGATGCAGGTTGGTCTTGGGACTTAAACAATGTCACCTTAACCTTTGACCCCAATGCCAGTGATTTTCTGCCGGATCAAGGTCAGATCAGCAGTGGTAGTTATCGAGCCACAGACTATGAAACAGATGACAGATTTAATAATTCTCCTGCTCCCAGTGGTGACTATGGAATAGATTTTTCCGTATTTAACAACACCATCCCCAATGGTACATGGAATCTGTATGTAGTGGACGATACAGGGGTAGACATCGGCAACATCGCGGGCGGATGGTCAATAGCTATTGATACTACTGATGTAACGACAAAACCAATAGTCACATTAGCTACTTCTCCGAAGAAAGTAGCAGAACATAGTGGAGGGAATATTCTCTACACCTTCACCCGAACAGGCAATATCGCCAGTGAGTTAACCGTCAATTACACCGTATCAGGTTCAGCTATATTCAACACAGACTATAGTCAGACTGGTGCCACATCCCATACTGCCACTACCGGAACAGTTTCCTTTGCGGCTGGAGCGGATACAGTTACCCTAACAATTTCTCCTCTTGAGGACAACATTCAAGAAAATGACGAGACTATCATCTTAACCCTGGCAACAGCGACAGATTATATCATTGGCACGACCACAGAATTGACTGGAACGATTACCAACGGAAATGATCAGTTTGAAGCAACGGGCAGTGATCTAGTTAGCAACAAGATATATGACGGTGGCGATGAAATTGACACCCTGATTGCGGATTACAGCAGTGCCAGTTTCACCTATTTAGGAAACGGTGGTTATGGAGTAACTAACACCTATACCAATAGTTTTGAAGGTTTATGGTATAGATTGGCGGGTTGGGGGTTTCAGCCATTACTAAACTACTATAACGTAGAAGTGTTTCAAGTAACAGGAACACAATATGCAGATTACCTCAGAGGCTACAGTGGAGATGACACCCTAATTGGGGGTGAGGGAAATGATGATATCGCGGGAGGAGATGGGAATGACCTGATCAGAGGTGGTAATGGTAACGACACCCTGAAAGGGGAAGGTGGAAATGACGAAATTGAGGGTGGTGATGGCAATGATACCATTGATGGTGGCACAGGTCGTCATGTTATCCGTGGAGGAAAAGGAGATGACACAGTAGTCAGTGCCAAAGCTGGAGACAGCATTGACGGGGGAGAAGGAACAGATACGCTACAAAGCCTAGACCTGAGCAGTTTAAATGTAGATTTAGGTCTGGATTTAAGAGCTACAGAACAGGTAAGTGGAGATAATAATACCCGCATTAACAATTTTGAGAATATTTCCTCTGTGACTCTAGGCAGTGGTTATGACACCATGATTGCCACTGGTAATTTATTGGTCAGCAATGGCAGCATTAACGGTGGGGGCGGCACTGACAGACTGATTGCGGATTACAGCAGTGCCAGTTTCACCTATTTAGGAAACGGTGGTTATGGAGTAACTAACACCTATACCAATAGTTTTGAAGGTTTATGGTATAGATTGGCGGGTTGGGGGTTTCAGCCATTACTAAACTACTATAACGTAGAAGTGTTTCAAGTAACAGGAACACAATATGCAGATTACCTCAGAGGCTACAGTGGAGATGACACCCTAATTGGGGGTGAGGGAAATGATGATATCGCGGGTGGAGATGGAAGTGATATTATCATACCAGTAAATCCCAATGTTGCCAAACCAGGGTTAGGTACTGTAGATACAGTCACTGGGGGAACAGGGGAGGACACTTTTATTCTCGGCGATGTCACATGGATTGGTTATGATGACTATAATCGTACCACTGCTGGTACAAGTGACTACCTGATCATCAAAGACTTTAATCCCCTGGAAGATATCATTCAGCTTTTGGGTTCCAGTAGTGATTATACGACCACAGTTTCAGGTAATAACATTAACCTCTACATCAATAAACCTGATAGCGAACCTGATGAACTGATTGCTGTTTTAGAAAATACCCAGGGTTTAATCAACTCATTGCAATTTAACCTCACTGGTAGCTATTTCAATTATATCGCCAGTAATGCTGTCCTAAACATCACTGGTACATCTAGCATACAAACGGAGGGCGACTCAGATAACAAGTCATTTGTATTTACTGTCACTCGGACAGGGGACGCTAGTGGTACAAGCACAGTAGATTGGTTTATTACCCCGTCTGGTGATAACCCCGTTAACTCCACCGATTTTTTTGGTGGGGCAATTCCACCAGGAGAAAGCCTCACCTTTTTACCAGGAGAAACCAGCAAGGAAATAAGAGTGCGGGTCAGAGGAGACAGCACCATTGAATCCAACGAAACCTTTACGGTTTATTTGTCTACTCCCTCCCGATCTACTATCGGTACTCGCAGTGCCACAGGCATCATTTTAAATGATGATGGTAGTCAACCGACTCTCCCAGTGATCGGTACTTCTGGTAATGATACTTTCAATGGTACTATAAATGCTGATTGTTTGATAGGTTTAGCTGGCAACGACACCTATACTGTGAATAATGCGGGTGATGTGGTAGTAGAAAACCCCAGTGAGGGAACTGATAGGGTTAATGCTTCCATTTCCTACACCCTGGCCGATAACGTTGAAAATCTTACGCTTACGGGAAGTGCTAACCTCAATGGTACAGGCAACGACCTCAATAATAGCCTCACTGGCAACACAGGCAATAATATCCTCACAGGAAATGCTGGTAACGATACTCTTAACGGTGCCGCTGGCATTGATACCTTAATTGGTGGTTTAGGTGATGATATTTATGTCGTAGATAGCACTACTGATACCATTACTGAAAACTCAGGAGAAGGAACAGATATCATTCAATCTTCTGTTACCTTTGATTTAACGGTTTTCCCCAACATCGAAAATCTGACCTTAACAGGAACAGCTGTTATTAATGGTACTGGGAATGCAGGTGACAATTCATTAACAGGTAATAGTGGCAATAATACCCTCACAGGAAATGCTGGTAACGATCTTCTTAACGGTGGTACTGGTAACGATCTTCTTAACGGTGGTGCTGGTGCAGACACCCTCACAGGTGGAATAGGAAGCGATACCTTCGTTTTCCAATTTGGACAATCCCCAGTATCAGGAGCAGACCGAATTACCGACTTTGCCATTGGCACTGATAAAATTGACCTGTTGACCTCCCTGGGTGTAGCTATGAATGCTCCCACTGCCTTCACTCGTGCTGCTAATAGTACAGACACTACCTTAACAAATGTGGTCAATAGTGTATTTACTGATGCTAATGGAGCATTAACTGATAATCAGGCTTTAGGTGTAAGTAGTGCAGCTTTAGTCAGTGTCACCACTTCTGGTATTGCCGGAACTTATTTAGTCATTAATGATGGTGTGGCTGGCTTCCAATCTAGTAATGACCTATTGGTGAATATCACAGGATCCAGTGGTACATTACCAGCTTTGGGTACTATTGCTGTTAGTAGCTTCTTTATCTAAGTGCCTAAGCTCTCCTTTTGTAATTGGGGAGCTATTTTCACCCAAATCACTTTAATACAGCAGTTTCCTAAGATATTATACTCAAAACGGCTTGATTGTTTGATTCTAAACTTAGGGGTTTAGCACTGCTAAACCCCTACACATCTGGGTTCTTTGTCATTTGGCAAAAGTTTAAATCTCACCCGTGTTTAGTATATGAGCGATCGCATTCCGTCCACCGGAGGCGATCGCCATCAAAAGTTATGCAGTTATTAAATCCAGGTTTCACTAGATGCCCAGATTAAGGAGACTTCATATTGATTAAACCCACATTCAGCATTACTATAAACGCTGTATGGGATAGACATCAAAAATTTTATCAGCACTGATTATAGGCATATTTTCTACCATAGCCTGTGCAATTAACATTCTGTCAAAAGGATCACGATGATGTAAAGGTAATTGAGTAATAGCCGTAATATGACTGATTTTTATATCTAACACCGTGAAGTCATTAATACTAATTTGCTGCGTGATAAATGTCTCAAATGGAAGATTAAACGTTAGCTTTCCTAACCCGTGTTTAATTCCCATTTCCCAAACACTAGCTATACTCAAAAAAATCTGATTATTCTCATCGTTAATCAATTCTAAAACTTGATTACTAAGTCGAGAGTTATCTGTTACATACCAAATAAATGTATGTGTATCTATCAAAAACATCATCACATATATTCCTGAAAATCTTCTAAAGGTGCATCAAAATCATCAGCCATTGTTACCATTCCTTTAGCAGTACCAGGTTGACGACGGTGTTTAACTGGTAATACAGGAATTAATTTCACCACAGGTTGATTATCTTTCATGATGATAATTTCATCACCACCAAGTGCGGCTTCAATTAAATCAGACAAGTGTTGAGATGCTTCATTAACAGTAATTTGTTGCATAATTACCACCTTTAGCCTTTTGTATGTGCGACTCAACCGACAATTCTATTCTCTATCAAAAACTAAAAAAAAGGGTATTGCTGAATCAAAGAATGAAACTCACCGATAGCCTGAGTGGCGTAACCATGGTTAATTTTGAAAACTCTTACCTTTGCGTCTTTGCTCCTTTGTGCCTTTGCGCGAAACATAATTCATAAAGCCATTATGTAACGCTAAAAAAAAGAGAGATAGAAAACTCTACCTCTCTTTTTAATTCATCAAATTACTATTAGCTAACTAGCTCTTAGTATCTGCTGGGTTTGTGAACAAGGAAGCTCATAACTTGACACTGCTTGATGTTGTCAAAACCAACAACACGAATGTAGCAGTTACCATACTGAGAACGGCAACCTTGAACTTCGCTCAATACTTCTTGAGTAGTTTTAGCGCCGAACAAAGGCAACTTCCACATTGTCCAATAAAGTTCTGTAGGTTCAGAAGTTTCGTTGAATTCAATTGCAGGAATGAAACCTTGTGTGATGATGTACTGAACTTGCTTGGCGATTTGCGCGTCAGACAGAGGGGGAAGATAAGAAAGGGTTTCGTAACGACGCTCTTTAGGTAAAGTTTGCATAGTTTTTGATAAGTGGGGGGAGATTTTTTATGACTTGGTTGACTGACTAATTAGATAAATTATCCAAATTAGAATCAGATATTGTCTGTCTTTGGTATTTCGAGGCTGGGACTTGATAAACTTAGTTGCGTAATGCGTTCGAGATGCTGGCGACGCTGTTCCATATTGGCTTGCTGAATGCCAGTTATCACCATTTCTGGTAAAAACTCTGTCACTTCCGCCGCTATATGTTCCCTGACAGTCATAATCCGCAAAGCCAAATCTGACTTTTCTAGAAACAGTTCCTCAATATAGGCTTCTCCGTCTTGGATTTTGCCAGCGGAGAAGTTTTGCAACCAATGTGCCAGAGGAGGATTTGTTTCGCCTAGCTGTGCCAATACAGTCCTCAACGCCTGATAAGTCAGGTAGCTTTGGAGAGTTTTGGCTGTGTCTTTCGCAATTTGCTTTAAATCCATGCTTGACCCAGCCCTTTAGATTTTTAGATTTTGGATTGTATATGAATCCAAAATCTCAAATCCTCAATTATCAGACGGTATCCATTGCTTCAAACTCGAACTTAATTTCTTTCCACAGTTCGCAAGCAACAGCCAACTCAGGAGACCACTTAGCAGCTTCGCGGATAATATCGTTACCTTCACGAGCCAAGTTGCGACCTTCGTTACGAGCTTGAACAACTGCTTCTAGAGCTACGCGGTTAGCTGTAGCACCAGGAGCGTTACCCCAAGGATGTCCGAGAGTACCACCACCGAATTGGAGTACGGAGTCATCACCAAAGATTTCTACCAACGCGGGCATATGCCATACGTGGATACCACCGGAAGCAACTGCCATTACACCGGGTAAGGAAGCCCAGTCTTGGGTAAAGTAAATACCACGAGACTTGTCTTGCTCGATGTAGTTTTCACGCAATAGGTCAACGAAGCCCATGGTGATTCCCCGTTCACCTTCTAACTTACCAACTACTGTACCGGTGTGAATGTGGTCACCACCAGACAAGCGGAGAGCTTTAGCCAATACGCGGAAGTGGATACCGTGGTTCTTCTGACGGTCAATTACAGCGTGCATAGCACGGTGAATGTGCAACAGAATACCGTTATCACGACACCAGCGAGATAATGTGGTGTTAGCGGTGAAACCTGCGGTCAGGTAATCGTGCATGATGATGGGCTGCTTGAGTTCTTTAGCGTACTCAGCCCGTTGGATCATTTGTTCGCAGGTAGGAGCGGTAACGTTTAGGTAGTGACCCTTGATTTCGCCGGTTTCTGCTTGTGCTTTGTTGATAGCTTCAGATACAAACAAGAAGCGATCGCGCCATCTTTGGAAAGGAGCAGAGTTGATGTTTTCGTCGTCTTTGGTGAAGTCCAAACCACCACGTAAACATTCGTAAACTGCGCGTCCGTAGTTCTTAGCGGAAAGACCTAATTTGGGCTTGATTGTACAACCCAACAGAGGACGACCGTATTTGTTCAATTTGTCGCGCTCTACTTGGATACCGTGAGGAGGTCCTTGGAAAGTCTTGATGTAAGCTACAGGGAAACGAATGTCTTCCAAACGTAACGCCCGTAAAGCTTTAAAACCAAATACGTTACCGACGATGGAGGTTAGTACGTTGGTGATAGAACCTTCTTCAAACAAGTCCAAAGGATAAGCAACATAACAAATATATTGGTTATCTTCACCGGGAACTGGTTCGATGTCGTAACAACGACCTTTGTAGCGATCTAGGTCGGTGAGCAAGTCTGTCCATACTGTTGTCCAAGTACCAGTGGAAGACTCAGCAGCTACAGCCGCACCAGCTTCTTCAGGAGGAACTCCGGGTTGGGGGGTCATCCGGAAAGCTGCTAATAAATCTGTATCTTTAGGAGTGTAATCAGGTGTGTAATAAGTTAGTCTGTAATCTTGAACCCCAGCTTTATACCCAGACTTAGCCTGAGTCTTAGTTTGCGCGTAAGACATATTTTTCTTCCAAGAAGTCTTTCTTTTTACTATCAAATCACGTTATGTGCCACTTCTTCTCATTCCTACTCTTAATTCATTCTTAATGAGATTATAAGTTTTGCTTATAGTTAGGGGCGATCAATTTCTATGGTGGCAGTATTACTCCTGCACGAATTAAGTTGCGGTAATTGCTACTGCAACAAATTGTTTACCAGTTATTTTTCGTCCCAAGAATACAAAATCTTTTCATCTTGAGTTTGCATACCCTACTCAACTGGCTTGATTCAGCCGTCTGCGGATTTTTGCCTGAAAGCCGCATTCCAGACCTAAGGCTGGTTTGCTGCAACTCTCTTTTTTTCCTGATGTCTTTACCTAAAGCGGGTAAGGAGGGATCATGAGGCATTTTTCCTGAAGACAAGTTTAGTCAGGGGATGAGCAAGAAAAGAAGAAACTGCACATCACGGAATTTGTAGCTTACCCCACAATATATCAATAATTCAATAAGTTATTTTGCGAATTTTGTTAATTGATATATTTAAATTTGTTATCACATAAAGATTTAACATTTTGTGAAGATTTGTTTACAATTGTGTATATCTCAAGTAAATATTCACTTGAAAGTTATGCAATACCTGTAGATGTAGCTGGTACTTAAAAGCTTTAAGACAAGTATATATTGCTACTGTTTTATACTAAGTAAATTACTCATGCAATTTGCTCAATGGGAGATAATATAGAAACAGAGAGTTGTTTTAGAGGAGATTCTATGCTGACGTTACAAGAAATTATTACTTCTATTGAAAGATTACCCACAGAAGATAGAGAGTATTTATTTGAGTTTCTTCAAAAGCAACGAATTGAGAAGAAGCGGGCTGAAATTTTAACTAATGCTCAGGAAGTTAAACAAGCTTTTAAAGATGGTACAGCAAAGAGGGGAAGCGTTGATGATTTAATCTCTGATTTACTAGGAGATGATGATGGAAGTTGTCTGGAGTAGTGGATTCAAGCGGTCTTTTAGGAAGATTACCAAGAAAACCCCGCAATTAAAAAATCAAATTGTTAATGTATTAAGGCCTTTGGCCGATGATCCCTTTACACCGTCTTTGAAGTCTCATAAGTTAGGAGGAAATTTAGCGGGTTTATGGTCTTGTTCTGTTGCTTATGATTGTAGAATTATCTTTAATTTCTCTGAAGATGAAGAGTTATTAGAAATGGTTATTTTATTGATAGATATTGGCAGTCATGATGAAGTTTATTAAATGGTAAAATCTAGGCTGAGACTTTGCATTTAAAGATTAAAATAGCCTAACCAATTAAATGAATATGCAAAAATAATATCAAGCTGGATATACTTAACTAAATGCGTGCAAACTTACTGGGATTAATAGCCTTACCAAGCATGGTAACACCAGCTACAGCCCAAAAGGTTGATAATACAGACAAAAATCCCAGTCCCCAAGGATTAATTTGGGCGGGAATGCCAAATCAATTGTTAGTGATTAACCAAAAAGTGGTATTGTATTACGGTCTGTAACTCCCCTGCGCGGACGTAACGTGACATCAGTTAAATTTGCCAGAGATTGACAATTATCAGTTGACAATTAACAATTGACAATTATCAATTATCAATTATTTATGGCAGTTACTACCCAACAATTAACTCAATGGAAACAACAGGGAAGGGCGATTGTTGCGTTAACTGCCTGGGATTATGCGATCGCTCAACTTTTGGATCTAGCTGGTGTAGACTTGATCTTAGTTGGTGATTCTCTTGCCGTCGTCCTTGGTTATGAAACTACCTTACCAATAACTTTAGATGAAATGATCCATCATGCTAAAGCTGTGCGGCGTGGTGTCAAAAATGCTTTAATAGTAGTTGATTTACCATTTTTGACCTATCAAGAAAGTATTTCCCAAGCTATGCACTCCGCCGGTAGAGTGTTGAAAGAAACGGGGGCGCAAGCGGTAAAATTAGAAGGTGGCTATCCCGCAATGGTAGAAACCATTACCCGGTTAGTGCAGTCGGGGATTCCGGTTATGGGTCATGTGGGATTAACACCCCAGTCAATTCATCAATTAGGGTTACGACAACAGGGAAAAACCCAGGAAGAAGGTGAGAGAATTTTTCATGAAGCGATCGCTCTCGAACAAGCCGGGGTTTTTGCTATAGTATTAGAACATATTCCTGCAAAACTAGCGCTGCAAATTACTCAAAAACTCCGTATTCCTACAATTGGAATTGGTGCAGGTTCTAGCTGTGATGGTCAAGTATTAGTCACTTCTGACATTCTCGGACTTTCGGAAAAACAACCACCATTCGCCAAGGTTTATACAAACTTACGAGAAACAATTACCAAAGCTGTCCAAGATTACGCTGTGGAAGTGCGAGAAGGAGAGTTTCCTAAATGAGTTTGTTGGGCTTCGCCCCGCTTCGCTAACACGCTCCAGGCGCAGAGTCTCAGAGAGTGAGAGTTTGAGAGAATGTAGAGAAGTTTCAATGAACGTCTCTACATGAGTTTTGCAAAACTCCCAATTAAACCAATTTCAAATCAGGATATTCAGCAAATAAATCATCTGATGTGAGAGTATCCCCTGACGCTTGGGGAGTCCACAAAATTTCAATTGCTAACAGTTGTTCACCACCAAGACTACCAATTTGACGTAAAGCTTGACGCAAATCATCAGCATTATTAATAGCGGGAATTTCACATTTACCCAAAGTTGCTGCTAATAAAGTGACAATAATATATTCTCCTGGCCCTTCACTAATCAAACGAGTCGGGTTATCTTCACCAGATAAAGCTTCTTTATTCAGAACAGCCTTGAGTTGATTATTCACATTAGAAAGAGTTTCTTCGCTAAATTTACTGCGTTCGGCTAAAGATAACCGATTAAATTGGGATTCTGCGGAATTTAACTTTGCTTGTTGAGTTCCACCACCTGCATATACCCAATATTCAGGGTGACGCAATAAAGCCAAACTAGCTTCTTGTAAAACTTCGCTTCTTCCCGCTGGGCTATTGGTATCAGCAGTTTCCGCAATTCGATTGAGTTCGGGTTGTAAATCTCTTGCTTGGGCTAGTAAACCAACTTGTAACCGGGTGACAGACACCGAAGGGTTGCTGCTATAGCTGACTTCTTCCGTTTCTCCACTGGTAACACGGCGAAATGTTTGGACTAAAAAATTCGCCATGGCAAAAAAGATCAAAATCCCAAACAACCCGCCAAAACCGCCACCAAAACCCCATAAGGGCAAAAGAAACGGAAATCCGAAACCACCGCCATAGGGAGCATAGTAGCCGCCATTACCGGGCATACTTGTCCGGGGTGTGTAGGTACGGCTAGAAGGCATTCTAAAAGAACCACCACCAATTCTGCCACCACTGCGGGCTGCTAAGGCATCATTAGCATGACTGAACGCCAAAGTTAACACTAAGCTGAGGATAAAGGCGGTTTTAAATAGGGGTTTGAGGAATCCTTGTAGTTTTTTACTCATAAGACATTTATTGTGACAACTGTATTTTGATGATGACTTCCCCTGTTTTGAAGAAGTAACGCTGTCTATAATCTACCGTGTCTTATCTTTAATTAGGGAGGAAATAGGGAGGGATTTCTAGAGTTGATAACCGTACTCAGTCAATTTCTCCAACAAAATCTTTCATCAAATCTCACAATTCAATCTGATCAATCATAATTTATTGAGTTTTTGAAAAAATTGGTGATTGTTTTTCTCTTTTTATTACCAGTTGCAAAAACTCAGATTTCTCACAACTGAAATAATTTAATATTACCAATTTTGAACTTTATTTATGACTGTCAAGTAAATCATGGTGAGAGAAAATTCCCTTCAATTTTAAATTAGTGAAGACATTTATAGAATTTACTAATTCTCGTTGTTGAGAACTTAAATTTAATGCTTCTAAAGCTTGATCAATATTATTACCATTATGTAATTTGTGAGCAAGCAAGTTACGTTGAGATAAATCTAAAATTGCGGCAATTTCTTTATTTCGACGCTGACGAATCGCCTGTAGTTCTTGATTTTCTTGGGGAGTAAAATCATATTCAGATAATTTGATATTATCCCTAATTTCTCCAGAGTTAGTAAAAAAGTGATCTGCGAAAGCAAAAGGAACTTCCCAGGAGAAAAGGACAACAGCAAAAATAAGAGCCAAAGTCAAGAACCGTTGTATCAATTTATTGATCATGTTGATTTTGATGTTAATAACAGCTTAAATTAAATTCTAACCAGGGAAAGATTAGCCTAGACAATTTTCCTATTTCTGGGTACGACTTGCCAAAGAGAAACAAACATTGATCAGCATTTATTCAATAGAACAAAGTTACTAGTTGTTAAATGGCATAAATCCTGAGTTCAAGACAGTGACAAGGAAATCAGGCTGTTTCTATATTCGAGGTGAGCTAAAACAGATAATGTTTTCTCTATGACTAAATTCAGAAATTGATCATCAGGATAATTATTTTGCCGATAGATTGTAAAAAAATGTAAAGCCTGTATATTTAAATTAGATAATACATATTTTTGCCAGTTCATCATAAATTAGAAGTTTCAAAATTCATATCATACACATAGATTTTTAACTATTCATTCCGTCAACTTGTTATCAGTCATGTCATTACCTGAACCTCAAACCGATATTAAAGACATTTCTCCCTCACCTCCCAAGTCAAATCGGTGGCTGCGGTTGGTATTAGCCGCACTGTTATTGATTGGGGGTGTCAGCGGGATAGCATGGAAATTGCTAAATCCTGAAAAACCAACTCCAGCAGTGGCTAATGCGCCACCTCCAGGGGTTAAAGTTAAACTATCACCAGTGCAAACAGGTACAGTTGAAGATAGTACGGAATATATAGCCAGTTTAGAATCGCGGCGTTCAGTCAATCTCCAACCGCGAATTCAAGGTCAAGTTTCCCAAATATTCGTCAAATCAGGAGATTCAGTTACCTCCGGGACTGCGATTCTGCAAATAGATTCTCAACAACAACAAGCCGCACTTAGTAGTTTATCTGCTGCTGGTCGAGGTTCACAAGCGCAACTAGAAAATGTTCGCGCTACTCTTAAATCTTTGCAAGCAGAACGGTTAGCAAATATCGCAGATGTGCGTTTAAACCAACAAGATTATAATCGCTATTCTGAATTAGCTGCACAAGGGGCTGTATCTCGTCAGACTCAAGATTTATATGCTAACAAACTAGCGACGGCAAAAGCCCAACTAGGGGCGATAGATTCCCGTATTCAAGCTCAAATAGCTACCATATCCCAGGTAGAAAAATCCTTAGTCCAAGCTGATGCCAATATTAAACAACAACAAATTCAACTTCAGTATTACACAATTACTGCTCCCTTCACTGGAACTGTTGGTGATATTCCCGTTAAAGTAGGGGATGTTGTGAATACTTCCACACCATTAGCAACTATTACCCAAAACCGACCTTTGGACGTTAAAATTCCTGTCCCTTTGGAAAAAGGTACACAATTACGTCCAGGATTACCAGTTGAATTAATTAACGCTCAGGGTAAAATCATCGGCAATAGTAGTATTTTCTTTATTTCTCCCAATATTACAAATAACTCTCAATCAATATTAGTTAAGGCACTTTATAACAATGACAATGGGCAACTACGAGCCGATCAATTAATTCGGGCTAAAGTGATTTGGAATCAACGTTCTGGCGTGCTAGTTCCCACAACAGCAATATCTCGAATTGCTGGGGAAACCTTTGTATTTGTAGCCGAAACTGGAAAATCTCCTCAAGGTGTTTCTCAATTAATAGCTAAACAAAAACAGGTGAAGTTAGGCAAGATTAAAGGGAATGATTATCAAGTAATTGAGGGATTACAACGGGATGAAAAATTGATAATTTCAGGAATACAAAACCTCAGAGATGAACTTCCAATAATTCCTGAAAATTGACAATAGCAAGATCCCCGACTTCTTCAAGAAGTCGGGGATCTTTTTAATCACCAATTACCAATTACCAATTTATGTTTGTTAACTTCTTTATTAAGCGACCTGTATTTACCAGCGTCTGCGCTATTATCATTTTACTTGTTGGTGCAATCAGTATTCCCACATTACCTACAGCCCAGTATCCAGAAATTAGTCCCACGCAGATTATCGTCAATTCTAATTATGTTGGTGCTAGTGCGGAAATTGTTGAAAGTACCGTCACAACGATTTTAGAACGGCAAATTAACGGTGTCGAAGGCATTAAATACATGACTTCGAGTAGTAGTAATGATGGCAGTAGTACGATTACTGTCACATTTGATGCTTCGCGGGACAAGGATATTGCTGCCGTTGATGTGCAAAACCGTGTTACTTCCGCTCAACCGCAGTTACCAGATACTGTGAAGCAAACAGGAGTGACTGTGAGTAAACAGTCTAACAATATTTTGTTAGCGATCGGTTTGTACAGTGATAATAAAGCCTTAAATAATGTCTTTTTAAGTAATTATGCAGATTTATATCTGGTAGATGCCCTCAAACGGATTAAAGGTGTCAGTGAAGCGCGGATTTTTGGGGAACGTCGCTATGCAATGCGCCTATGGCTTGACCCGAATAAATTGGCTAGTCGGAATTTAACTACTGGTGATGTTATTGATGCCCTGAATGAACAAAACCTACAGGTAGGTGCGGGACAAATTGGACAACAGCCAGCCGTAGATGGTCAAATGTATCAAATTGACTTGAGGGCAGTTAGTAGGCTGACGGAAGTTGAGGAATTTGACAATGTAGTCATTAAAACCGCTGGTGACGGTAGTTTGATTAAGTTAAAAGATGTGGGAAGGGCGGAATTGGGAGCGCAAAACTATAGCTCATTTCTGCGGTTTAAGGGGAATGAGGGTGTGGGTTTGGGGATATTTCCGGCACCAGGAAGTAATGTTTTGGACGTGGCTAATTTAGTCAAAAAGGAAATAGCGCAATTGTCGCAAAGCTTTCCGCCAGGGATGAAATATCAAGTGGCATTTGACACCACTACGATTGTAGAAGAATCTTTGGCAGAAGTGGTAAAAACTCTTTTAGAGGCGATCGCTCTGGTAATTCTCGTTATCTTTATTTTCCTACAAGATTGGCGGACTACGTTAATTCCTGTGATCACCATTCCTCTATCCTTAATTGGTACTTTTGCCTTCGTCAAAGCCTTTGGATTTTCTATCAACATCTTGACCATGTTTGGTTTAACCCTGTCCACTGGTATGGGAGTTGATGACGCAATCATTGTGGTAGAAAATATCTCCCGCTTAATTCAAGAAGAAGGAATGTCAGCCCGTCAAGCTGCTTTAATCTCCATGCAAGAGCTATTTGGGGCTGTAATTGCGACTTCTTTAGTATTAATGGCGGTATTTGTCCCTGTCGCCTTTTTCCCTGGATCAACTGGAGAAATTTACAAACAATTTGCCCTGACGATCGCCTTTTCTATCGCCATTTCCACATTTTTGGCTCTCACCCTCACCCCTTCTCTTTCCGCCTTGTTATTACGGCAAAGACCCGCACCTAGAGGGATTTTGGGTTGGGTATTTGGTATAATTAATTGGTTTTTAGAAGTCATGGGTTGGGGATATGAGCGCTCTTTAAAATTTTTGGTAAAAATAAAAGCGATTGTTCTCCTGTTATTTATCGGTTCATTAGGTGTCACTGCTTGGCTGTACATGACCGTACCCACAGCATTTCTCCCCGACGAAGACCAAGGTTATTTCATTACCATTATCCAAGGGCCAGAAGGTTCTTCACTCAAATACACCAGTAAAGTCATGAGTGAGGTAGAAGCAACAATCCTCAAATTACCAGAAGTTACAGGAACATTTGCAATTGGTGGTTTTGGTTTTAGTGGTAGCACCGCTAACAGTGGCATAATTTTCACAACTCTCAAATCCTGGGACGAACGTAAACAACCAAATCAATCAGTCCAAGCAATTATTGGTAATTTAAGAAAAAGCTTTTCAGGAATTACCGAAGCTAGAGTTTTCCCGGTTAATCCCCCCGCAATTCGCGGTTTAGGTAGTTTTAGTGGTTTCCAATTTCAGTTACAAGATATAGCGGGAACTAACAGCTTAAATTCCATGCTGCAAACCGTTGGTCAGTTCATGATGCAGGGAAATCAAACCCCCGGACTGCAAGCTGTATTTAGCACCTTTACCGCCAATACACCGCAAATCTTAATTGAAGTTGACCGGAATAAAGCGAAATCTCTGCAAGTTTCCATTGACGATATTTTTAAAACCCTGCAAACTTATTTGGGTTCACGATATGTCAATGATTTTAATTTTCTTTCTCGCACATATCGGGTGTATGTTCAAGCAGATGCTCAGTTTCGTTCCAATCCTGATGATATCGGTTTATTAAATGTGCGTTCTCAGACTAATCAGATGATTCCTCTGAGTAGTTTAGTGAAATTAACGCCAACAACAGGAGCGCAAACTATTAATCATTATAACTTATTGCGTTCCATTGAAATTAATGGTTCTGCTGCTCCTGGTACTAGTTCTGGACAAGCAACTTTAGCTATGGAACAACTAGCTAAAAAGATATTACCCACAAGCATGGGATATGAATGGTCGGGTATTGCTGCTCAGGAAAAAGAATCCGGTGGACAAGCACCAATCATTTTTGGTTTAGGTTTACTTTTCGTCTTTTTAGTATTAGCTGCTCAGTATGAAAACTATGTTGACCCTTTGATTATTATGTTGTCAGTTCCCTTAGCTATTATGGGAGCTTTAGCATCACAATCATTAAGAGGTTTAAATAATGATGTATTTTGCCAAGTTGGGTTAGTCATGTTAATTGGTTTAGCCAGTAAAAATGCAATTTTAATTGTCGAATTTGCTAACCAGTTGCAAGAACAGCAAGGTTTATCAATTACCAAAGCAGCAGTAGAAGCAGCACAAGGTCGGTTACGTCCCATTCTCATGACTGCTTTTTCGACTTTGTTGGGAATTTTTCCCCTAGCAACTGCTACAGGTGCGGGTGCTGCGAGTCGTCAATCTCTGGGTACTGCTGTATTTGGGGGAATGTTTGTAGCGACTTTCTTGAGTTTGTTTATTGTGCCAATTCTCTATATCATCATTGGCAAAATTCGTCAACGTTTACAACCAGTTCATCATGCTCCCCATTTAGAAGTGCGTGAAGAAGATCATGTTTCCATAAGATAGCATTCTCTCGTTCCTAGTCTAGAACACCGTAAGGGCGAAGCATTCGGGCGATAACCTATGGTTCAAACCATTGATTTTCTGTCCGTAAGGGCGAAGCATTCGGGCGATAACCTATCGTTGAAACCATTGATTTTCTGTCCGTAAGGGCGAAGCATTCGGGCGATAACCTATCGTTGAAACCATTGATTTTCTGTCCGTAAGGGCGAAGCATTCGGGCGATAACCTATCGTTGAAACCATTGATTTTCTGTCCGTAAGGGCGAAGCATTCGGGCGATAACCTATCGTTGAAACCATTGATTTTCTGTCCGAATGCTTCGCCCCTACTAATTGATAAGTAAGAAAAATATATCAGACCTATAAAGATTATGTTCTTTTATATTTCCCAACTCCAGGCTATCATCAAAATCATAAGCAAAGGTGATAGTCATGACCGAACAGATATTAGAAAAACAAATAGATCACAATAACGGAATTGATTTAGAAGCAGCTTTCCAAGAATCTCATATCCAAGAAATTTTGGATAAGTTAGACCAGGAGTTAGTTGGATTAAAGTCCGTCAAAAACAAAATTAGAGAAATGGCGGCTTTGTTATTGGTTGACCGTATTCGTAAAAGCTTAGGTTTGAATGCAGGTGCGCCCAGTTTGCACATGACATTTTTAGGTAATCCTGGTATGGGTAAAACCACTGTAGCAATGCGAATGGCAGAAATCCTCTACCGGCTGGAATATATCCGTAAAGAAAATGTCATGTTGGTGACGCGAGATGATTTAGTTGGTCAAGGTATGGGACAAACAGCGCCCAAAACCAGGGAAGTATTAAATAATGCCATGGGCGGAGTTTTATTAGTTGACGAAGCCTATACTTTATACCGTCCAGATTATCCTGGGGATTTTGGTTTAGAAGCCATAGAAATTCTCATGCAGGTCATGGAAAACCAAAGAGATGATTTGGTCGTTATTCTTGCTGGTTATAAAGACCAGATGGACAGATTTTTTCATAGTAATCCAGGGATGAATTCCCGCCTTGGATTACATATTGAATTTAACGATTATGGTGTTGATAGTTTAATGACTATTGCCCAATCTATAGTCACAGCCCAAAACTATTGCTTTAGTCCAGATGCCGAAAAAGCCTTCCGCGAATATTTAATTAAACGGAAGACTATGCCCCATTTTGCCAATGCTAGAAGTGTGCGTAATGCTATAGATAGAGCGCGTTTACGTCAAGCAAATCGGTTATTAAGTAGTGGTAAACTGTTAAATAAGCAGGATTTAATTACCATTGAAGCAGTAGATATTCTCGCTAGTCGAGTATTTAGAGAAGGTGTTCCTGATTGCGAAACTGAAAGTTGATTAAATTCAGATTTTCAGATCCCCGACTTCTTGAAGAAGTCGGGGATCTTGTGATTTACTTTCTCATTTTGTTAATTTCTGCTTGTAATTTTTCAATTTCTTTTCTGAGTTTTTCCGCTTCATGATCAGGTGTTTCCGGTGTCACATCAACCGAACCATCAGCAGAACGCTGATAATTACCCCTTTTAATTTCCTGGTATTCTTCTGATACTGCCCAACTGCGTAAATAATGCAACCGTTCCACAGGAAAAGGATGACTCAGCATCATTCCTTGTGCGCCATTGTATAATAGAAACTTATATACTTGATTCAGCCCATCATCATCTAGTGCCTGATATTTTTCCGACTGCTGAATAAACTCTTGTAAACTACATTCATGGGCATATTTGTTACTACCTCCAGACAGTTTCATCATGGATGACATGACTGGGTTTAAATCATCCATCACTAATAAAGCCGCTCTATCTGCTGATAACTCAGCTTTGCGTCGCCACTCAAAAAAGGCATAAATCAAGGCTTGACTGACAAAATTACCTAAACCGAATGTTAGTTCACCAATGACGGAAGCGGCATTCATCGCCCACATCGCCATTTGAATTAAAATGGTATGACCACATTTAATATGTCCCAGTTCATGCGCTAAGACCGTCCGTAGTTCGGTTTCATTGAGTAACTCCAGTAACCCAGTGTTGACGACTATATAAGGATGTTCTTGTCCTAAAGCATAACTATTAACTTGGGCATCTTGAGCAATAAACAATCCCGGTTCACCGCTGATGTCCAAATCTCGAACACATTCCCGGAATATCTGGTAAATCGTGGAATATTGCCGCGGTCCGACTTGAATGGAGTTACCCATTAAATAGACAAATTGGGGGCGTTCATAGACAAATTCTACAAATTTACGGGCGATTAAATCAAAGCCGGGTAAATTGCGTAAAGCTTGTTCTGCTTGACGGTCTAAGGGATGTCTGAAGGCTTCGCTGGAAATTCCTGGGTAAGTTGGCATAATTTAGGAGATTGGTGATTGGTGATTGGTGATTGGTGATTGGTCATTGGTCATTGGTCATTGGTAAAACAACGGACAACGGACAACGGACAACGAACAACTGTACGGGCGAAGCATTTGGAGAACTATTTTTGGCAATGACCGATAATTTATCTTCCAAATGCTTCGCCCCTACTGACAACGAACAACGGACAACGAACAACTGACAACGAACAATTTTTATGGAATTAAAAGCACGTGATTGAAGCTGAAGTTCATTTATCATTACATAACTTCCTGCGATCGCAGGACGGGTTTCCTTCCTGGCCTCATCATTTAACGATGGCTAGGTTAGTGGCACGTGCTTTACGGTTGGGACGTAGTGCCTTAATCCAAGTAGGGGCGGTTTGTGGACATCAAGGGCGATATCGCACCAGTTTTATCGCTTCTGCTTTAATGTGGCATGGTTCTATAATTATTGTCGCTTCCGAAACTGTCCAGCAACGGTTGTTAAAGGTAGAAATTCCCCGACTCCAGCAGTGGCTACCAGCGAATAAACCCATTAGAACCGGTGACACTTGGCCAAGTCCTGATTTTCAGGGTTTGTTGTTGACTTCCCCTGAAGCTTGGTTAAAAGGACAATTGGCTGATAACAATCCATTTCCTGCGAATATTCCCACAATTATTGATGGTGTTGACGATTTAGAAGATTGGGTACGTTCTCAACTGACTCAAAGCATTGAACCCCATGATTGGGATCAATTAATGCTGGCTTATCCCTATCAAGCAGATTTAATTCGGGAAGTTAGGGTAGAACTAACATATAAATTATTTCAGCATCCAGAAAATCCCTACTCCTGTTATCTGATTTCTCAACCAGAAATTGAAATTTTACAAGAGTTATATTTAGCTTTAGATAAAAACAATCTTCCAAATGTTTGGCGAAATTTTTGGCAACAATTCCCAAATTTGGAAAATTCTTCTTACCCTACTTTATTTTGGTCAACAATTTCCCGTCGTCAAGGTTTATTTTCTTTATATTATGCTCCAATTGAATTGGGTAAAATCCTCGCCCCAATTTGGCAACGTCAACCTGTAGTATTAATTGGTAGTGCTTTAGAACCGCAAGCGGAAGCACCTCTTTTCCATCAACGTTTGGGTTTAGAGGATGTTACTTGCTTGAAATTTGCTGCTGATAGTCAAGGGGAAGCAATTCAACTTTATATTCCTTATAAGTTGCCTTTACCAAATACACCGGAATTTCAACAAGCATTAATTCATCAAGTTCGCACTTTGGTATGTTTGAGTGCAACTGCACCAGGAATGACGGTAATATTAATTGGGGATGTACCGCTAAAAGCCAGAGTGGGGACAATTTTGGCTTCTGAATTTGGTTCACGGGTGCAGGTAGAAAAAACTTGTTTAGATGAAAATGGGATTTTAATTACTGGTTGGGAATTTTGGCGCGAAAATCAAAGTGTTTTACCATCACCCAGATTGTTAATTATTGCAACTTTACCTTTACCATCTTTGGAAAATCCTTTGGTAGCTGGTAGAGTGGCTCATTATAAGCGATCGCACCAAGACTGGTTTCGACTATATTTATTACCCACAGCCATGAACGAATTACAAAGAGCGATCGCACCTGTCCGCGAAAATCAAGGTATAGTAGCTTTACTAGATAGTCGTGTCGTTAACCGCAGCTATGGCGTGCAAATCCTCTCTGCACTTAGTCCCCTAGCCCGCTTAAACTATCTCGATCCTAGTTTGTTTTCTGCGAATAATGAAGATGATTCTGCTTAATTAATTTCCATGACGAATTTCTATTAAAATTTAAATTGAACTCAAAAAGAAACTAAATTATTAAATTATGGGTGAAGCAAAACGCCGTAAACACTCCCTAGGTGAAGAATACGGACAAGACACTACTAGAATATTACCTTGGGTTCCCATCAATAAAACCCAAGCTTCACAATTTGTGGCTATCACTACTCGTGGTGCATGGATAGGTATTGGTAGTATGGTTGTCGCGTGGGTAATCATCCGTTTTATCGGTCCTGCTTTCGGTTGGTGGGAAATTGTTGGGTAATTGGTAATTGGTAATTGGTAATTGGTGATTGGTGATTGGTGATTGGTTGATTTTCTTTCTTCTTCTTCTTCTTCCTTCTTCCTCCTTTCTTTCTTTCTTTCTTCTTTTCTTTCTCCTTTTCTTTCTCCTGACTCCTGACTCCTGACTCCTAAAAAACAATGCTCTTACATTTAAGCACTTGGCCGGAAGTTGAAACTTATCTGCAACAATCTCAAGGAATAATTTTACCCATTGGTTCAACGGAACAACATGGACCCACGGGATTAATTGGGACTGATGCAATTTGTGCAGAATCTATATCAAAAGGTGTCGGGGAAGCAACCCAAGCAATGGTAGCACCAACTATTAATGTGGGTATGGCATTACATCATACTGCTTTTCCCGGAACAATTAGTTTACGTCCTAGCACTTTAATTTTAGTAGTTAAAGATTATTTAACTTGTTTGGTAAAAGCTGGTTTTACCAAGTTCTATTTTATTAATGGACATGGAGGAAATATTGCGACTCTCAAAGCTGCTTTTTCGGAAACTTACGCTCATTTAGAAGATTTGCAAATTCCCAATTCCGCAAAAGTGCAATGTCAAGTTGCTAATTGGTTTATGGGTGGTTCTGTGTACAAACTTGCCAAAGAATTATATGGTAATCAAGAAGGTTCTCATGCTACCCCTAGCGAAGTAGCTGTTACCCAATACGTTTATCCAGACGCAATTAAAAAAGCATATCTTGATCCAGAAGTTGCTAGTGGACATAAAATTTATAGTTCCGTTGATTTTCGTTCTCGTTATCCAGATGGGAGAATGGGTTCAAATCCTGATTTAGCAACCCCAGAACATGGGAAGCAGTTTTATGATTTGTCTGTGGAGGAATTGAGTAAGGGGTATTTGGAGTTTTTAAAGGGGGAATAGAGGTTTTTTCTCCGGCTCCAGATGCAGAAACGGAGAGTAGAGCTATTATACTCTTATTTTAGCCACCACCAACTATAGTGACTACTTCTAAGCGATCGCCATTTTTGATTTGAGTTTCAGTCCAAAATTGACGATGTAAGATTTCACCGTTATATTCTACTGCGATTAAGCGCAGATTAAAACCCAACTGTTGGAGTAATTCTGGTAAAGCAGTTGGGGATAAACAATTGCGAGTTTCTCCATTGACTTGGAGATGAATTTGATTAGACATAAAGCGGGAAAAATTTTGAATTTAGGACTTATGAAAATAATAATGTAGTCAGAATCAGGATGTCTGGTTACTGAGCGAAGTCGAAGTACAGGATTAAAGGATTAACAGGATGAAATAGGGATTTTATCACCAATTGTCAATTGTACATTCTTGAAATCTATTTCGTTGTTGAAATTAGCGGCTTCAGTTGGCACTGGAGATGTATCAACTATACTAATTGGAGCAACAATAATATTCACAGTTATAGTTACTGTCAGCACCCTTTATTTATTTGATGCGGTGCAGTTGGGAAAGAAAATACTGAGTTGCTAGGGTCGGTTGATCTGATTCGATGAGCGATCGCACTACAGCTACCCAATCCCTTCTTGAAGTGTGGATTTTGTTTATGTAGCTGCGATTTCTAGTCACCAGAGTTGGTATAAATTTAGACTATAAATCTTGCTCTTTTAATAACTCATTTACCCAAATCAAATCAGTTTCTTGAATTGGGGGAACTGGTTCGGAATTATAATCTATTGCTAAATCTAAACCTGCACGATCAAATAAATCTTGAATCACATTTTGTAAATCTACTAAGGGTTCTATATCTTCTTTTTGTAGAGGTAAGAAAAAGGCGGGAATTGCTTCTGATAAATTAAAAGGATATAATTCTGCTCTAGGTCGTAATTGACTACGACTAACTAAAATTTGATAATCTGATTTAATATTATTATCTAATATGGGCATAGATTCACCAGCACGTAATAAATCTATTTCGACTAAATGTGTAGAACTTCCTAATATTTGTAATCGTTTAGTTTGATATGCTTTTCTTCCTTCTCCTTGACGTTTATTTTTAGGTGAAAGTAATTCAATTACTGTGATCACTTCACCTGTAGCAACTTCTCTCACTTCTAAATAAGTTTCTCTAATTTCTTCTGGTATGGGGATATTTACTGTTACGGGTTTAACAGGTGGAGAAACTACAGCAATGTTAGATGATTTCTGAGTTGTAGGTTTTAAAGAACGGGCGATCGCCACATCAGGAATACCAATTAAAACAGAGTTGCGATCAGTATCATGATAAACTCTTTTTTCCACTGCTACTCTGTATTTTGGTCGCAACTGTGGTATCAATGACTCAGCTAGTAATGTCAGAATCCAATGATGTACTTCTGGCCAGAGTTCAGGATTTTCTAAGTAGGGGTTCATTCCTGGAAATGGTGAAGGCATAATAAATAAATTATCGGTTAAATATCTTTTAACCTACAGCATAGCAAAATTTTTTCCTGAAATTGATTTCATAGTTTAATCCGATTTTTCTTCTTTTCTATTTAATTCTGTGCAGTTGCGAAAGAAAATACTGAGTTGCTAGGGTAGGTTGATCTGATTCGATGAGCGATCGCACTACAGCTACCCGTTGCGCCCCTGCCTTCATCACATCATTAAGATTACTCATATCTATTCCCCCAATTGCAAACCAAGGAATTTGACAATTTTGAGAAACATACTTCACATACTCTAAACCCGCTGCGGCTTTACCTACTTTAGTCGGTGTTTCATACACAGGCCCCACACCAATATAATCCGCACCTTCGGCAATTGCCCCTTGCATTTCTTGGGGATTTGTGGTAGAGCGTCCGATAATGCGCTGATGTCCCAGTAATTGACGCGCTACAGCAATGGGTATATCCTGTTGTCCCAAATGGACACCATCAGCATCTACAGCCAAAGCTAAATCTACCCGATCATTAATAATGAATAAAGCCCCATAATGGTGACATAATTCACGCAGTCTTATCGCCCGTTCTAAGCGGACTAAATCATCAGCGGTCTTTTCCCGGTACTGTAACAGAGTTAATCCACCTTGAAGAGCCGCTTCGGTAATTGCGAATAAATTATCTGCGGGAGATGTTACCAGATATAAATGCGATCGCCATAATAACTGATGACGCTGATAACCCATCAAATTACTTTCTAGGGTATAAACCTGATAACGCATTTGTTTACAAGCTGCTCCCATATTCCCATGATAAAGCTTGCCATATTCTTCTAATACGCGCAAAGCTTCCTGCACCCGGCAAAAATTAGCCTGCAATAGCGATGTAATATCAGCCCGTTGTTCCTCTTGGGGATGACTCAAATCCGTTCCTGGATCACCCTGTGTATCTCGTGCTGCGCGGATTTCTGCCGTATGCCAAGTACCCAACTCCTGACGCAAGTGTTTACATATACCTGAAAACTGGGCATTATTTAAACCAAACCGACACCATTCTTCAATAATTCGCAACCCTTCACGAGCGCGATCTAAATTAGCATCTAAAATGCGATAAACAGTTTGTTGTGTGTGACTATGGGCTGAAACCATTACAAAACCTCATTTTTAATGCTTTTATAGTAATAGCCAGCCTGATTCATATTTTAATATTTTAATTATTAAATACTTGCTAACTAATCGTGGTCAATTTGTCAAGATACAAGTAGCATCGTAGACATACTATCATGAAATAGTATAAAAATTAATTGTATAACAGTTGATATCCAGTCTCAGATCCAAATAAACTTTCAGTGTTGTTGCTATAAATTTTAGAGGAGTTTTATAAAAAATGATAGTCCCCCAAAAATCTGTGAACACCCGAAAAAACTCCCTGAGTTGCTCAATTTTGAGTTTAACAGTTGGTTTAGGAGTGACGAGTACAATACTCTTCATAACCAGTGCAAGTAGTGTCTTCGCTCAAATTCCGACGGTCGGCGAACAAATACTTCAAGGTGAAAAAACAATCTCTCAGATTAACCAATCATTTGTCAACCCCAGTACAGGAAATGACAAAACAGGTAATGGTAGTATTAGCGCACCTTGGCGGACAATTAGCCAAGCCCTAGAAGCATCACCATCTAATAGTGTAATTATCCTCTCTCCCGGTACATATAGCGTCCAAAGTGGAGAAGTATTTCCTTTAATGTTGAAACCAGGTATAGCCATTCAAGGCAACATTAACAATAAAGGCCAAACTGTGACAATTACTGGTGGTGGCGAATTTCTCAGTCGCAAGTTTGGTGGTCAAAATGTGGCTATTATCGGTGCTAACCAAGCTAGTTTAAGTGGTGTCACCGTCACTAATACCAATCCTCGTGGTTATGGATTATGGATTGAATCCAGTAATATTATAGTTCGGGAAAATACCTTTACTAATAATACCCAAGATGGAATTGCTGTCGCTGGTGATGGGACACCCAGTATTAGTAAAAATGTTTTTGTTCGCAATGGTGCTAATGGCATAACTATTTCTGGAAATGCTCGCCCCGAAATCAGGGAAAATATCTTTCAAGAAACTGGTTTTGGGATTAATATTGCCCAAAATGCGTCTCCTGTGGTGGTAGCTAACCAAATTCAGAATAATAGATCGGGGATTATTGTCCAAGCAAATGCTACACCAATGTTAAGGAATAATCTGATTCAAGGTAACAGAGAAGATGGTCTAGTAGTAATTGCCCAAGCTAGACCAGATTTAGGTAGTAGTTATGACCCAGGCAAGAATATCTTTCGCAATAATGGTCGTCATGATATCAACGCCCAAACTGCGAAGTTGGTGATTTCTGCGGCAGGAAATAATTTGGTTAGCGATCGCATCAGTGGTAAAGTGGATCTTCAAGGTACAACCGCATCTACAGCCAGAAATCCTGGTGCTAATTCTTTATCAACAGAAACTTCAGCCCGCAGGCCAATCACATTTTCTGCCCCCACAGTTCCCAATGCTCCTCATCAAAGAACGGTAACACCTTTAAAAATTAAACCCGTTTCTAATCCCAATCAATTGCCACGAGTACCAAATAATCTATCTAATCCATCCCAATTTAATTATACTCAACTTGATTCTGGTGCTATTGAATTTGTAGCTCCTCAAGCAGCCACAGGGGAAAATATGCAAAATTCAGCCCCAATATCAGACCCTCAAATTTATACAGCTACTGGGCAAAATGTCAGTTACCGGGTGCTAGTGTTGGTTGCAAATCAGCAGCAACAGAATTTAGTCAGTTCTCTGGTTAATGATGCTTTTCCCAAGGTTTGGCAAGGCCGCAGGGTGATGCAGGTGGGAGTTTTCAATAGTCAAGAAAGTGCCTCGGAAATGGTTAACCTCTTCAATAGCAAAGGTTTCAAATCAGTGGTTCAGGCTGTGAAATAATTGGGGATTGATCTAGGGATAGCTTATTTGTTTGGCTGCAATATTCCCGCCCGGAACTTAAGTTCCGGTCTCAAAGCTAAAGTGCGTTAAAACGCACTCTGGTTAACTCAAAATCAAAAATTATCCTATTTATGCCAAAGTAGTCGGTTTTAACCGACTTTAGCTTTTAGACAGGGAATTTATTCCCTGGCTTGAAGGGACATCAATTTACGTTAAGTTGATACCAATAAGCTCTTGCTTTACCCCTACCCACAGAATCAAATGAATCAGCCGTGTTGAGTATAATAGGGAAATATTGATATTTTTCTTGACTCTTGCCTCTTGCCTAAAATGCCAACTCCAATCTTTCACTGGTGAGGGCTTTGAGTTTGGATGTGAAGGATTCGGTGCGATCGCTCTTTTGTGGCATAAACTGACCAATAGGGGGATGATTGACCGTTGCTGGTAGCATTAACTGTTGGGCAGGTGGGGGGGAAATTTCCTCAATAATTTGCTGTTGTCTGATATTTGCTGTTAATTGATCAGAAGGAGATGCTGGGACTGGATTTTCCGGCTCAAAGTCCCGTTTCTCTGCTGTTGGCTGTAAATTATTATTTATTTGATACTTATAACTCACTGGAGCAGGTAATAGACGAAGATTTTTATATTCTTCCATCCTGATTTCCTGTTTAGTGGGTGGTAAAACTTGTAGAGAGGGAGAAGTGAGACGTTCAGGGAATTTGCTACAAATCATGCGCTCAAATTCCATATTGAAATGGTAGGTTGTCTCACCCTTTCGTCGCCAAAAGTTCAAGATTTGCTGTACAGATACGGCTTTATAACGACCTTGATACAAAGCTTCAATAACTGCTAAATGTAACCAATGCAGGGGATATTCAGATTGCCATTGGTTAACTAGCTCACTAGCATTGTGTCCGTTGAGATCAAAGCTGTAGTGAGTTAATAACTTAGCTGCTAGTTCGGCAGGAGGTGCGAAAGTTTGAGTGACCGGGGCTGTTGTTAACATGGGCTGTGAGTTATAGGCAATAGGTATAAACATTTCACCCATCGCATCTAGCCTAACGTACTTTTAGCTACATGAGTAGTTTTTCTCACCAGCAGCAAAAGTCATAGGCAGTGTTTTCCATTCTACTTGTCAATTGCTGATATGCAAAACAACATAAGGTGAATTAATAACTTTTGTGCGTTGACTGGTGACTAATGCCTGATACACCATGGCTGCAACTTCGGCACGGGTGGCTTCCCTCGTGGGTGCTAGTAAATTGGGATCTGGATAATTAACAATAATTTTTTGCTGGGTAGCGATGGTAACTGCTGTGCGGGCATATTCGGGAATTTTATCTTGGTCAATGTAGGTTAAGGTTTTTTGAGCAGTTGCCAAAAGTCCCAGTCCGTTGACCAAGGAGACTATGACTTGTAGCCGTTGGACGTTTTGGGTAGGACGGAAGGTGCGATCGCTAAATCCGCCCACAAAACCGCCTCTGGCTGCAATTTCAATGGCGTTAGCTGCCCAAAAATCCTTGGCTATGTCTGTAAATTCTGGGGACGGACGTTTGGCTGGGGGATTAAAAGCCGCAGCAATTAAAGCTGTATATTGAGCGCGGCTCATGGCTTGATCTGGTTGGTATGTGCCATCAGCAAAACCCTGGGTTAAGTTCATACTAACTAATGCCCGAATAAATGGTTCGGCCCAATGGCCAACAATATCGGAAAAAGAGGGAATCTCTGTCTCTGGTTTGACAATATAGGCAGAGGGAAGGGGATTTTCTTGTCCTGTGGCGACTAATGCCTGATAAATTAGGACTGCGACTTCAGCGCGAGTAATTTCCCGCAATGGTTCTAATTGATCTGGTTGAGGATAATTGACAACTAATAGTTTTTGCGTAGCCACTGTCACTGCACTGGTAGCGTAACTGGGAATTTGAGCGCGATCGCTGTATACCATCAAGACGTTAGGATTACCACCACTCAAGTTTAAACCGTTGACAATGGAGACTAGGGCTTGAATTTTGGTTAAGTTATTTTCTGGTCGAAATGTGCCATCGGGAAAGCCTTTTAAAAAGCCTCTATCCCCAGCACTGGCTATGGCTTTAGCCGCCCAAAAGTCGGATTTGACATCTTTGAATTTATCTAGTTGATTACTTTCCGGTAGTTGAAATGTCTTCGTCATCAAAGCTGCATATTGAGCGCGGGTAATGGGTGTGGCTGGTTGAAAAGTGCCATCAGGAAAACCACTAATAATATCTTTACTGACTAGGGCTTCCACGAAGGCTGCCGCCCAATGTCCTTCTAAATCAGCAAATCTACTGCTGACTCCGATTTGACTGGGGGTGTCAGCGGTAGCAGCGATGAAATCTATCGCCCCAATCACCTGGGGAAGACTTAATTGATTACCAACGGAGATGATTTTTTGATCTGTAACATTTTGTAAATCAAATTTACCCTGTTCTCGAAAAATGTTGTCTGCTGGGTCTTGGGGACTGCCTAAGTCGGGAACGGCATTACCGACGATTAAAAGACCACCTTGGGTGTTACTAGTGATGAGATTCCGCCGTAATACTGGTTTAGCATCACGGGAAAGGGCGATCGCTGTGCCATTGGCAGAAAGTTGATTATTTGCTACTAAAGGCGCGGCAAAATCACTAATGGCTATGCCCAAAGCATTATTTTCAAATACATTCCGCAGCACTTCCCCTTTGCTGTTCTTAGCTATGACTAATCCACACACTTTATTGTTAATAAACAAATTATCCACAATCCCCGGTTTCGCATTCCCAGTTATGAAAATTCCTTCTCTGGTACAGTTCTTAAATGTACTGTTGGCCACGGTAGGTATTGATGATTCAATCCACACGCCAGTACCTTTTGCGGCAGGATTAATCACCGTCACACCTAAAAGACTCGCATCACTTAGTAAAAGAAAAGTGATATTCTGTACCCCGAAACTAGGACTTTGATATTCACCACTGCCAGAAATGATCATTTCCTGGCCTTTATTTGCCTCATTTCCTACTACCAACACTCCCGGTGGAATGGTCAAGGGAAATACCTCCCCATTGGCTGTGCTATAAGTTCCACTAGCTAACTGAATAATTGTTGATGCTTTTGCCTGTTTCAGGGCGCTGGTAATACTTTTTAGGGGACTAGGACGAGAACCCGTATTAGCATCATTTCCTGTAGCAGGATTAACATAGAGTGTGGCAACAAGACTAGAATTAACCATTGATTGTTAAACGAATAAGGTTTTAATGGTGACATCCATAATTAACCATACTTTTGACACACTCAATATTTCAAGTCGGTAATAAATAAAAATTCACACAAAAGTATCACAGCTTGAGGTGTTTGCCACTCTCAAGAAATTACCTGTCTCCACCACTATATGAACCTGACCAAACAATAAACCACAAATTACGACATCTTCCATCAATAAAGTTTAAGTTAATACCCGTATAACTTTAAGTTAAATTGCGTATTTAGAGGATGTTTTAAAAGTTTTTCATGTGTAAACAGACCCCTCTCCAAACCTCTCCCCTACCAGGGGAGAGGCTTTAAAACCCCCATTCCCTTGTAGGGAAGGGGGGTAGGGGGGTTAGGTTTTTGGAGATTATGGGTTTCATATAATACTTTTCAAACAACCTCTTAGGTAAAAGACAAGAAAAAATTGATAATCGACAATTTAAAACTGGTTTTCACAAGTATTTAAACATGGCAAAATAGATCGTAATAACATAGCCAATGTTCAGGTAATGAACTTAAATAGTAGGAAATACCAAAAGCACATATTACTAAAAGTACAGGAACAACTGTAGTAAATTCTAACTTGCCTTTTTTGATCACTTCTAAGCAAGAGTTAACAATCACTAAAGGCCATAAAATAGTGATGATCACAAACATGATCAAGGATAAAAATTTCTCCTGTGGGGAAGATGTAGGGTGACGAAGAGAAAATGTTAACCAATTAGTAAAAAAATAGCCAGTCATGAGAACATAGCTAATAACTAAAGTTAATTGGATTTGATTCACTGAACTACCTACGCCTTTAATAATATAAGTTCTCAAAAATATATCTATTGAAGATATGTTTTAAGTGAATGCTAAAAACAAATTAAGAAGTGATCATGCCATACTTTAAAGTTCAGTTTTAAAGTCTGTTATGTCTATTAATGTTAATTAGCTGTTTCTACACTTGTATAGCACAGATACGAGAAAAGTGTCAAATAAAATTCAGGATTAAATCCTCTCAAATTATTTTAATTTGAGGTTGGGATAATATCTTAGCAGTCGGGAATAAAACCCTATTTTAGATGGAGTTTTATTTTATGATCAACTAATGCCCTCACCAGTAAGGTGGTTGCGATAAAATTGCAAAAAAAGGGAGGAAAATTTATATATTGGGAATTTAAACTTGGTAATTAGAAGAAGTCCGATAACTATACCCGATAGTAGAATCTTTTTGAATGTGTTGTTTAATACTATCAAAATCTATAAATTCATCAGCCACATCAATTAGGTGATTTCTAGAACGCGCTTCACTATCGCTAGTTGTTGTTTGCAAGCCAATTACTTCTACTCTAGCGCCCACATTACTAACTGCATGAACAGCATAGGATAAATCTCCGTCGCCACTAACTAAGACGGCTGTATCATAATAGGGTGCTAAAGTAATCATGTCAACGGCAATTTCTACGTTCAAATTTGGTTTTTTGTAATTATCGACAACTACACTCATATCTTTAGTAACTACACGATAGCCGTTACGACGCATCCATAAAAGAAATCCCTGTTGCTTTTCGTTGCCACTATCCATTCCTGTGTAAAAGAAAGCACGTAATAACCGAGAATTTTTTGTTAACCGACAAAGCAATTTTACATAATCAATTTCAATTCCCAATTGTAATGCGGCATAAAATAAATTTAACCCGTCAATAAAAATTGCTACTCGTCCACGATTGTCATCCTCATTAAAGCTGATATTATTAGCTGGATTAGGTTCTTTAGGCTTAATATTGCCTTTGGTTGCTGGGCTTTGCCAATGAGGTTTTTCTTTAAGTTCTTTATATTCGTTTGTTTTTTTGCTAAAATTGTCAAACTGCATTGATACCTCTGAATATTAAAGTGGGGATGTTGTTGTAGGTAAACTGACAATAGCTGAATTTTGACTAATTTGTTGCCACAGTCTTGGTTGAGTTAATACCTATCAGGTAGATTTTAGCCGATTTCTTCTAAGTGAATATGATATTTTGCCGTTTACCTGCATATACTTTACACAAAATGCCCACTTTTGGGCGAAATTCACTATTTATATCCAAAAATTATCTTTTAGTTTTATGGGTAAAGTCTGCTGTGTGAGCTTACAAGCAAATATTTTTAAATCAAACTTAGTTACTGTTGGGGAATGGAGAGAGAGGGATTCGAACCCTCGTATACATTTCTGCATAACAGACTTTCCAGGTCTGCGCCTTCAACCACTCGGCCATCTCTCCAGGTGTCTCGTTTTGCTATATTACAATAGGATTGAAAAAAAAGCAACCATTTTGGAAAAGATATTTTCTATGGCTAAGGACAGGCTGCGCTATCATCACTCCCTGACCTGAAAGTGCAGAGTTTTCAAGCAATCTTCTTTTGACACTCTCCGCGTCTTTAGACGCGGAGATTCTATAGAGAGTTTCAGTCTATATCCCTCAGTTATCCCAGTTTCAGGCAGGGTTCCTTAAATATTTGGGTTCTTGCCCTGATTTCGTTTGCCCTGGCGGGCGAAATCATATCTGACAAGCGTAACTTTCCGAGAGTCCCTCGGTAGCTTTTTATGTCTTTAGTGACAATTTAGTTGTATCACGAATATGGATTAAAATTTGAAATAATTTCAAATTTTCAAATTAACGTCAATGCAGGATAAAGGAAAGCCTCTAGCCTTCATCCCTTGTCTAAAGCCCAAATGTGGCTTCCTGAGTCAGCCACATTTTCAAGGGTTTTCGGCGTTCTTCCTTATAATTAAGTGTGAAACTCCAAATCCGCAAATCTAAAAATCAAGATGGTTCAAACCCACACAATTAAAGTTTACAATCGCCAAACTGGGACATCACATACTCTCGAAGTTCCTGAAGACCGCTATATCTTACACACCGCTGAACACAATGGGACAGAATTGCCCTTTTCTTGTCGAAATGGGGCTTGTACAACCTGCGCTGTGAGAGTTTTATCAGGAGAAATTCATCAACCAGAAGCCATTGGGCTTTCTCCTGATTTACGTCGCCAAGGTTACGCTTTATTATGTGTAAGTTACGCTCGTTCTGATTTGGAAGTGGAAACACAAGATGAAGATGAGGTTTATGAACTTCAGTTTGGGCGGTTTTTTGGTAAGGGCAAAGTTAAAGCGGGTTTACCCTTAGATGAGGACTAAGATTTTTTGTGTGTTCATGTTAATTAATTTGATAGCGAGGATGGCTACTGTAGTAGTCCGTCTTCGCGTTTTTGTAACGAGAATAATTATATTAGCTAGTTTTTTACTGTTGGTGAGTTGTCAAAGCCACAACAATTCCTCAATCATTCCCGCTAATGTAAAAATAGCACGGGTTGTGAGTGGACAAAGTTTGGAAGTTTTGGGAATGGAAGCACAACCCAATTTAATTTCCCAAGTCCGATTAATTGGTTTAGATGCACCAGATATCCGCCAACTTCCTTGGGGTGAGGATGCAAAACAATTAGTAGAAGGTTTAATTGGTGGTGCAAATCAAGCTGTCAATCTGGAATTTGATTTAGAAGCTAAGGATAAATTTAACCGAACTTTGGCTTATGTATGGAAAGATAAACTGTTGTTAAATGAAGAAGTTGTCAAACAAGGATATGCTTTATTTGTAGCGCGATCGCCTAATCACAAATACGACCAACGCCTAGAACGCGCCCAACAATGGGCAAGAATCATGGGAAAAGGCATCTGGAATCCCGATAAACCCATGCGAATCACCCCCGGAGAATTTCGCCGTCTCTCTCGTTAAAAAACGACAACTGACAACCGACAACCGACAACTGACAACTGACCACTGACAACCGACAAATATGCAAATTTTTCTAGATATTGCTACAGAAGCAGCTTTAGCCGCAGGTGTAGTTTTACAAGATTATTTAGGTAAATTAGAAGACGCAATCACCGAAAAAGGCCGTCCTGGTGATTTAGTTACCGCTGCTGATAAAGCTTCTGAACAGGTAATTTTAGAAGTATTGCGTCGCCATTTTCCCCAACATTCTATCCTGGCTGAAGAGTCGGGAAAACTGGGAAATCAAGATAATGAATTTCTCTGGGCGATTGACCCTCTCGATGGTACAACCAATTACGCCCATCAATATCCCTGTTTCGCTGTTTCTATTGGTTTGATGATTCAAGGTGTCCCCAAGGTGGGAGTAATTTATGACCCTTTTCGGGATGAGTTATTTCGGGCTGCTGCTGGTTTAGGTGCAACCCGTAACCGTCGCCCTATTCAGGTTTCTCAAACAGCGGAATTAGGTAAAAGCCTGTTAGTCAGTGGATTTGCCTATGACAGACGGGAAACCCCTGACAACAATTATGCCGAGTTTTGTCATCTTACCCATCTTACCCAAGGTGTGAGACGTGATGGTGCAGCAGCTTTGGATTTAGCTTATGTAGCCTGTGGTCGAGTTGATGGTTATTGGGAAAGGGGAATTGCGCCTTGGGATGTTGTGGCTGGGATAATATTAGTCCAGGAAGCGGGAGGAAATGTGACTGCTTATGATGGGACTCCGATCAAAATTGAGTCGGGAAGAATTTTAGCTACTAATGGTTATCTGCACGATAGCCTCAGTCAAGAATTGATGAAAGTTCCCCGTTTAGCAAGTTGGACGTAATTTTTCTATGATGTTTGTGGGTTAGAAACTTGCGTTTTTTCATGAGTCGGTTTTAACCGACTTTTGCTATTAGACAGGGAGTTTATTCAGGGGAAACGCATCTAATTTTTTTTGACAAAATACTATGTTAGTGAATCAATTTGTAAAAATATCTAATTTCATTCAAAAATTGATTAATTTCTTGATTAAAATTCTAAAAATTTAATAAATTTAGGGTAATTATTTATTGTTAATAATAAATTTATTTTGTTCATTTATATATATTAATATACTCAAAACGGTTGGGACATGGACTTTTGTGAAATCACGAAAAACCTAGATTTGTAGGAGTTTAGCATTGCTAAACCCCTACCCGCTTAAATCAAATAATTAAGGTGTGTTGAGTATAAACATCCAGTCATATCTAATACTTTAATTAATTCGGGTATTGCTGTTATCTCATTTGATTTTTCTTCTACCCCAGAAATTACTGCACAAATTATTTGTTCCTTGGGTTTATTTTCAGGACAACTGACAACTGTACGGGCGAAGCATTTGGAGAACTATTTTTGGCAATGACCGATAATTTATCTTCCAAATGCTTCCCCCCTACTAACAACTGTACGGGCGAAGCATTTGGAGAACTATTTTTGGCAATGACCGATAATTTATCTTCCAAATGCTTCCCCCCTACTAACAACTGTACGGGCGAAGCATTTGGAGAACTATTTTTGGCAATGACCGATAATTCATCTTCCAAATGCTTCGCCCCTACTAACAACTGACAAATTAAATTAATCCCAGTTCGCGTTTTAATAAATTAATGGACTGTGTGCCGATATAATTTTCACAGCGAATGAGTTTAGGTGGACGAATTAGGTCTTCTAAGACTGTTTGCATAGCTGATTGTGCGGTAGAATAGCTGACTTGATCCGTACAAAAGATAATTTCTGAGCGTTTGACGATAGCGTGTAGTTTATAAGCATCCTTGGGTTGGGCAGTCATTACCAATAATTCATCCCCGCGTAAACCGTGTAAAATGACTTCTGTGGCTCTGAGAATGCCAGGACTAAGGCTAACTATGCCGATACAACTAGATTTGGCTAGGCTTTTAACTACAGCGAGTTCCTTGCTATAATCGTGAATATCTAAGGGAATCACCCGGACAGCTTTTGGTGCGGCGATCGCTTCCACTTCTCCGATAAAATAACGACTGGTGACTAATGTTGCTGAGGTAGTTTGGTCGAGGACGCTGATAAGTTCTTCCATTGCTACGAGTTGGACTGGGATTTGCAGGGATTCTTCCAACTCATTAATCATTAATTCCCCAGCCCCAATATCTTGAGATGGGGTTACTACTAATACTCTGGCACTACAACGCAAACGCCAGTCAACTTCTGCTAAAAATATTTCCCTGGCTTGATTGAGAGAACAGCCTTGACTAAGTAACTCATCTAGGGCTTGTTCCACTACCTTATAAGCCTCAGGATGTTGTTTAAGCATGGGTGACTGGGATTTACTTCCACCCTCATGACCTTGGGCGCGGACATAGATTCCTGAACCTGCTAGACTTTCAACAAATCCTTGTTCCTCCAATTGGCGGTAAACTTTACTAATGGTATTGCGATGTAATCCAGTTTGCATTGCTAAAGCTCTGGTACTGGGCAGTTTATATCCAGGTGTATATTGCCCAGAAGCGATCGCAAATCGGATTTGATTAAATAGTTGATTAGATGCAGGAATTTCACTATCTGGCTGAATACGAAATTGAATCATTACCCATCCTGCTCCATAAGACTTATCCAAATGGCCATAATTTACCTGTTAAATATATGATTGATAAGTTAGTTTGCTTTGGAAAATATTACCACAGAAGAATACACCGATTTAGGAGTAAACAGTCAGAATGAATGAAGTAGGTTGGCCGCTCCGCCAACAGGGCTAATAAATATTATTAATTCTCGCCTATTCCCTTACTACCAACTTAATTATGACAGAGCCAACAATAAACACTTCAACAATTCAAATTTCTGAAGATAATTTGCAAATCGCCGCTTATTTAGCTAAACCAACAGCAACCGGTTCTTATCCAGGAATTGTGGTTTTACAAGAGATTTTTGGCGTTAATGTGCATATTCGGGATGTCACAGAACGGATTGCTAAACTGGGATATGTAGCAATTGCTCCAGCACTGTTCCAGCGTCAAGCCCCTGGATTTGAGACTGGTTATACTGCCGACGCGATGGAAACAGGTAGAAATTATGCCTCACAAACTACAGCATCAGAACTTTTAAGCGATATTCAAGCAGCTATTAACTACCTGAAAACTTTACCCCAAGTCAAACCAGATGGATTTGGTTGTATTGGCTTTTGTTTTGGTGGTCACGTCGCCTATTTAGCTGCTACTCTCACTGATATTCAAGCCACTGCGTCCTTTTATGGTGCGGGAATTACTACCCGGACTCCTGGCGGTGGAAATCCCACGGTGACGCGGACATCAGAGATTAAAGGCACTATCTACACCTTTTTTGGTGCGGAAGATGCGAGTATTCCCCCAGAACAAGTGGAAGAGATTGCCGCCGAATTTGCAAAATATAACATTTCTCATCGGCTGTTTCGCTACGATGGATCTGATCATGGGTTTTTTTGTGACCGTCGTGCCAGTTATAATCCTAAAGCTGCGGCGGACGCTTGGGCGCAAGTCCAACAACTTTTTAGCCAATTGTCCTGACAACTGTACGGGCGAAGCATTTGGAGAACTATTTTTGGCAATGACCGATAATTTATCTTCCAAATGCTTCGCCCCTACTGACCACTGACCACTGACAAATAACAAATAATAATTTATCTTCAACCGTCATGAATTCCGAATCTAAACTTTCTCAAACAGCCAATTCGTCTTTTTCAATGGACGATTTTGCCAAAGCACTGGAAAAACACGATTACCAATTTCAAAAAGGACAAGTTGTTCGTGGCAAGATATTCCAAGTTGACCACGACGGTGCTTATGTTGACATTGGTGGTAAATCGTCGGCGTTTCTTCCCCAAGAGGAGGCTTCTTTGAGAGCAGTAACTGATTTGTCGGAAATATTACCGATGGATGAGGAACTAGAGTTTTTAATTATTCGGGATCAGGATGCTGAAGGTCAAGTTACCATTTCCCGTAAGCAATTGGAAATGCGGCAGATTTGGGAAAAACTAGCAGAAATACAAGAGAATTCCCAAACTGTTCAAGTGCGGGTAACAGGTGTTAATAAAGGTGGTGTCACTGTTGATCTTTTTGGTTTACGAGGTTTTATTCCGCGATCGCACCTGTCCGAACGTGATAACCTAGATGCACTCAAAGGTCAAAGTCTCACTGTGGGTTTTTTAGAAATTAATCGGGAAACCAATAAACTCGTTCTTTCTCAACGTTTAGCTGCTCGTTCTAGCAACTTCAGTTTATTAGAAATCGGTCAATTAATCGAAGGAAAAATCACCGGCATCAAACCTTTTGGTGTATTTGTAGATTTTAATGGTGTCAGCGCCTTACTACACATCAAACAAGTTAGCCAAAAATTCATTGAATCTTTAGACAAAGTCTTTCAAATTGGTCAACCAATCAAAGCTGTAATTATTGATTTAGACGAAGGTAAAGGTCGAGTGGCGATTTCTACCAGAGTCTTGGAAAACCACCCTGGTGAAGTTGTGGAAAACTTTGCAGAAGTCATGGCTTCAGCCGAATCTCGTGCTAATCGTGCGGCTAATAAAACGGCTGAATAGGTGATTGGTAATTGGTGATTGGTGATTGGTAGTGCGGGCATCTTGCCCGCTATAATAATATTAGAGAACTCCACAAAAAAGATGATCCAATTGAACGCAGATAAACGCAGATAAACGCAGATGAAGAGGGATAAATTAATTAATGGATTTCATGTTTCTGTGCAGCCTGATGTAAAATTGGTATAAGCTAAATATTAAAAAATCAGTCCGTAAAGAAATAAGATATAAAACTTCTATTTATGGATAATTTACCTGAAAATAAATCTAATTGCAATGCAGGTGGTGGTTTACCTGTCATCCAATACTGGATAGAAAAAACTCTGTCACCCCAAGGTTTACAATTATGGCAAACTCTCAATCATAAAAGTGCTTGTTTATCCTGTGCTTGGGGTACGGGTGGACAAAAGGGAGGCTTTGTAAATGAAGCGGGAGAATATTTACAACGTTGTGCTAAAAGTGTGGAAGCAATTGCAGCAGAATTGCAACCAGGAATTAAACAAGATTTTTTTCAAAAATATAATATTAGTGAATTACAACAACTGACTTCTCAAGAATGTGATGATTTAGGGAGACTTAGTTATCCTCTCATTCTCAAATCAGGTTCATCTCATTATCAACGCATTAGTTGGGAAGAAGTTTACCAAATTGCCACAATAGCTTTTCAACAACTACCAAAAAAGATTGCTAGTTATAGTTCTGGACGTTCTGCCAATGAAGCTGCTTATTTATTACAGTTATTAATGAGATCGCTTGGTAGTAATAATTTAGCAGATTGTTCTGATTTATGTCACGCTCCCTCAACCATCGGCTTAAAAAAAGTTTTCGGTTCAGGGACATCAATGGTAAGTTTAGAAGGCTTACAACATAGTGATTGTCTAGTTTTAATTGGTTCTAACGCACCGGCAAATCATCCGCGATTAATGAACGAATTAATCCAATTGCGGGCAAGAGGCGGTAAAGTAATTATTATTAACCCCCAAATTGAAATCGGTTTAGTTAAATTTGCCTCTCCTGCGTTTCCCGTCAAATCTTTACTCACAGGTGGTTCAGATATATCTTCTTTATATTTACAACCGATTCCTGGTAGTGATGTGGCGTTATTTGTGGGGTTGCAAAAATCTCTAATTGAACAGAATTTAATTAAAAGAGAATATCTCGCGTCTTCCACTAAAAACTGGCAACAAATTATAGATTATGCAGAAAATATATCTTGGGATAATATCACTAATACCTGCGGTTTATCTCAAGAAGAAATTACAGCCACAGCTTATCTAATTGGTAAATCAGAAAGTGTAGTATTTGCTTGGGCTATGGGAATCACCCAACAAGCCAACGGTGTAGATAATGTTTTTAGTATCGCAAATACAGCCTTAATTACAGGTAACGCTGGTAAAATTGGCGCAGGAACAATGCCCATTCGGGGACATTCCAACGTGCAAGGATTTGGTTCAATGGGTGTCACCGTCAATTTGCGCGAAGAAATCAAACAAGCATTATCAAAACTATTAGGAAAACCCGTCAGTGAAACTCCTGGTTATCATACCCGTGATTTAATAGCAGCAGCAGAATTAGGAAAGATCAATACTCTCTTTTGTTTAGGGGGAAATTTGTATGCAGCTAACCCCGATTTACAGCAAGCAAAACAGGCTTTATCGCAAATTGAAACCATTTTTTATGTAGCGACAAAACCGAATTTAGGACATTTTCACGGATTAGCTAAACAGCAAACTTTAATATTACCTGTATTCAATCGCTTTGAAAATCCCCATAGGACGACAACGGAATCAGGTAATAATTTTGTCAGATTAAATGATGCAGGTAAAAGTCATTTACAACCAGATAATTCCGATTTGATTTCCGAAGTTGAATTAATTACAGAAATTGCTCATCGGTTACATGATGAAAATCCGATTAATTGGCGTAAATTACAAGATACAGTTTATGTCAGAGAATTAATTGCTAAAACTATTCCTGGTTATGACAAAATAGGTAAAATTGATCAAACTCAGGAAGAATTTACTATTACAGGGCGAATTTTTGAAGAACCAAAATTTCCCACTTCTGATGGTAAAGCGCAGATGTTTGTCACACCCTTACCCCAATTATCCTTACCGCATAAATCAGCTTTTGGTGTTGAGGAAAATCAGTCAGGAATTGTCCTAATATTAGGAACAGGACGTAGTTATGGACAACATAATACAGTAGTTTATCGCAGTGAAGATAAATATCGCAATATGCCCCATCGTCATTGTATTTTAATGAATAGTTTGGATATTAAAAAAGCAGGATTTCAGGAACATCAACGAGTTACAGTTAAAGGAAATGCGGGAGAATTAGAGAATATTGAAATTATTTGTGGTGCAATTCGTGAAGGTGTAGCTTTCATGTTTTATCCGGAAAGTAACGTTTTATTTAAAGCAGAAATTGATCCAAAAAGTGGGACACCTGCTTATAAAAGAGTTCCGGTTTTTGTGTTAAAATAATAATGTTAAAAGCTCCATAAAGTAGATCACTTGGTGCTATTATTGTTATAATCAATCCTCAGTCACCATAAAAACAACTCAAGAGCCAATTTATTTGCAAACAGATGTTATCTAAATTAAGAGTTCAACACTACAAAAGCCTCTTTGATACAGAAGTAGATTTAGAACCATTGACTGTATTCATCGGTCCTAATGGTTCTGGAAAATCTAATATTTGTGAAGCATTAGCTGTATTATCTGATTTTCTGAAAAGACTGATAGATAGTACAAGTAATATGGAAATTATCAATTTTTTTTCAGAATCCTTAAAAACTATAAGCACAAATCAGCAGAGACTTGAATCTAAATTTTGGCATGGAAAGCTAGATTATCTTGGATTTGAAGTCAGTACATCTCCTACAGCTTTTTTTGCAAAAAATAGAAATTTCTTAGATACAAGCATATTAGTCTGTCTTAATTATGATCGAAAAGAGATTTTTATTGAAGGAGCGAATTTTAGAAAAGATTATGATCCGAGTATCTATGAATATAACGATGAAAACTCTAATACAATCGAAAGTCGAAGAAGAGAGCTTGTATCTAAAAAATATTTAGATTCTGATCTGTACAAGTCCTTGAAAAAAGTTAATATTTATGACTTTGCGCCAAGTTCTCTGTCCAGCAAAGCCTCATTAAATGGCAATATGGAGAGAACTGGAGAAGGAATTGCTTACGCACTGGTTGATATTCTGCACACTAATCGTCAAAGCTTTGATGAATTAGAAGAACGTTTAACAAGGCTAGTTCCTAATATAAAAAAGGTTATATTGCCTCGTGGAGAAAATCAAACTTTTTTACTAGAATTAGTTGATAGATATTCAGAACATCATATTCCTTCATCTGATATATCAGATGGAACATTGAGAATTTTGGCTTTTCTAACTGCGCTGTATCAAGAAAATACTCCAAGTATTATTTGCTTTGAAGAAATAGAAAATGGAGTTCATCCTTGGTTACTGCACAAAATGATGGAGTTGCTAAAAATTGTTTCCACTGAAGGAATAACTGGTAAACCTGTTCAGGTTTTAATTACAACTCATTCTCCTCTTTTATTAAATTATGTTGAACCATATCAAGTCCGTGCGGTTGAATTAGACAAAGAAGGTAAAACTCAAGTTCATAAATTACCTATAGATTCTCTGCGATTTCAAAAAGCTTTAGAAGCTTATGATGGGGCATTAGGTGAACTTTGGTTTACAAATGTGTTTGGAGGCAATCCAGAATGAGTCGTCGGATTCGGATTGGGCTAATTGCCGAAGGGGAAGCAGAATTGGGTGCAAGTATTCCTTACATTAAACCAGAAGATGGCGGGAAAGTAATTGAAAGAACAAATGAGGGCGCACTCCATACTTTAATTAGACGAGAATTAGAAAATGCTGGATTACCTGATTGTGATTTCATCCAAAGACATCCATCAGTTAAAGAAAAACAAAAACTTACTTTACGCACTGGCCATTCAATTTTAGACCTCAAATATCTAGCACAAATTGTTATTTTGTGGAAACCAGAGGATGTAGACATGATCCTCATTGTGGTTGATGCTGATGATAAACTAGAACAAAGACAAATTGATTTAGAACGAGCTTTAAATAAAATTCGTGATAATCATTTAGATATTAACGAGGAAGTTATTAGCGATCGCTCTGCCGGAGGTTTAGCAATTAGAAATTTCGAGACATGGTTACTTGCTGATACTCAGACTGTTTCAACTATTTTAGGTGTAGAGTTAGAAAAACTGGAAAATTTAGAAGATTTAGAGAATACAAAGGATATTTTGGAGAATGCAATTGCCAAATCAACGTATTTATCTGAAGACACTAGCAATCAGCGTCCGCTACAAATTCGTTGGAACTTAGGTAAACAGATTGATTTAGCAATAATCAAAACTGGCTGTCCACAAGGATATGCTGCTTTTACACAATCTTTACTGGTAGCGGTTGTGAATTGCTAACTGAAACGACTTAGTAGGGTGGGCATTTAGCATTACTACTGTCAACTTAAGCTACAAATGGCTTATTTGTTGGGTTCAACACCCACCCTGAAATAAATTTCATTGCTCATAGCTAAAGTTTACTAAAGTAAACTGGGGATTTTTTAGGATTTTTAGTCATCTTTAGATGACTTTTGCTATGAGACTGGGAATATGGCTTACGCCACGCTACGCTATCATTCCCAGACGGGCTATGGGTTTTAGATTAAGTTGACACTCGTGAGCATTGCTAAACCCTGACAGTGCGTATAATATGGGAGGTAAGATAAATCTGCTACCTGCTAAGATTATGAGCCTGTGCATCAATCCTAACTGCCCAAAGTCGCAAAATCCCGACAATATCCTATTTTGTGAAGCTTGTGGCTCAGAATTGCTATTAGAAGGTCGCTATCGAGTGATTCGTCAATTAGGGGAAGGTGGCTTTGGTAAGACTTTTGAGGTTAGCCAAAATAACACCCTCAAAGTGTTAAAAGTATTGACCTTAGATGACCCGAAAGCAGTATCCCTTTTTCAGCAAGAAGCACGAGTATTAAGTCAGTTAAATCATCCAGGAATACCGAAAGCAGAAGTATATTTTACATTTATACCCAGAAATAGCCAATCACCTTTGCATTGTTTAGTGATGGAAAAAATTGAGGGGTTGGATTTGTCCCAATATATGGAACAAAGAGATAATCGCCCCATTGATGAGAAATTAGCAATTTTATGGTTAACTCAACTAGCAAATATTTTAAATGAGGTACATAAACAAAACTTTTTTCATCGAGATATTAAGCCATCAAATATTATGCTTAAAGCAGATGGACATTTGGCATTAATTGATTTTGGTACAGCAAGAGAAGTCACAAAAACTTATTACCAAAAAGCAGCGGGACAAAATATAACGGGTATTATTTCCCCAGGTTATACACCTTTGGAACAAGCAAATGGTAAGGCTGTACCACAATCAGATTTTTTTGCTCTTGGTCGAACATTTATTTATTTGTTAACTGGTAAATCTCCTGATGAATTTTCTGAAGATTCTCAAACAGGTAAGTTAATATGGCGAGATAGTGCTTCACAAGTATCTAAGCCATTAGCGGGTTTGATTGATTATCTAAGCGAACCTTTTTCGGGAAAACGTCCACAAAATACAGAAATGATTTTGCGGTGTATATCTGATATTAATAATTTATCATATTTATCTTCTACCTCAGCTTCAACAGTACCATCTACGTTAGTAAAACCACCTCAACAGCATACACAACATAAAACAGTTTCCAGTTCTCAACAGCAATCATCAAAGAATCAAACAAATGAATCATCTCAGCAAATTTATCAAGGTATTGGAGCATTAATTGGTGGAGTAATATTAATATTTTTTAGATTTGGTTGGAAAGATATTAGTAAGATTTTTCGACCTCAAGCTAGTCAACCAGTTGCAATTTCACAACCAACTGAAATACAGAAGAAAAATAATCCGAAGAAAATAAATTCTCAACCTCCGGTTTCAAAACCAACTAAAATACAGAAGAAAAATAATCCGAATAAAATAAATTCTCGACCTACGAATCAAGCACCTCATGTTTCTAATAAAAACACATATCCACAAATTCCCTATGGTTGGAAAAAGTTTCAGGGTGGAGGTGCATCATTATGGTTGCCTCCAAATTGGCAAACTGGTGATATAAATGAAAAGTTATATAAATTTATGAATAACGCAGGAAGTCATAATCCACAACTGGAACAGTTTGCTCAATTAGTCCAACAAAATCCATCAAACTTTCCTATTTGGGCTTTTGAGCCTAATGATCCTGACTTACAATCCTTTAATACTGTCATGGTTGGCTATGAAAAATTACCACATCAAGTGAACCTAGAACTTTATATGAGAGAAACGGCGGGAAACTCGACTATATTAGATATGGAGACATACTCAGTTAAAGGACATCAAGTAGGACGAATGATTTTATTAGGTGTAAATAGCAAACAACTATATTATGTAATTAGGGATAATGACACAGTTTGGATAGTATTGTTTTCCTGTAAAAAAGAACAATTTGGACAAAATTTTTCTATTTTTCAAACAAGTATTAACACATTTGTATTTTAATATAACTTTTTAATTAAAATCTACTCAAATACAGACAAAAATCTTTATTTTAGTTAGGTAGCTTGGATGAGAAGATCCAAGAGTAAATGACAATAAACATCCGCTTTCTACCATTTTTTCAAGCTTTACCCGCCAATATTAGCGATCGCACAACAAAATAATTCTAAGTCAATTTATACATAATCTATTTTATACATTATTTGCAATTTAAAATAGCAATCATTAATTCAATATGCAGAATTTAACCTCCAGAGTTGGTTAGCAATGGTATCATTCGAGTATTACAAAAAGTAAAGGGCAATTTTACTATGACCAAAGCACCTGTTGCTCCTGTGGTGCTAGTCATTCTAGATGGATGGGGCTACTGTGAGGAAACGCGAGGAAACGCAATTACCGCTGCCAAAACTCCGATTATGGACAGTTTATGGGCAGTCTATCCCCACACCCTCATTCGCACATCAGGAAAAGCCGTAGGGTTGCCAGAAGGACAAATGGGCAACTCGGAAGTTGGTCATTTGAACATTGGGGCTGGTCGAGTCGTACCCCAAGAACTGGTACGGATCTCAGATGCTGTAGAAGACGGTTCTTTAGCCGCAAACCCAGCCCTTGTCAAAATTTGCCAGGAAGTCCGTGCTGCTAATGGCAAGTTACATCTAGTGGGGCTTTGTTCTGATGGCGGGGTGCATTCCCATATTACCCATCTATTTGGACTACTTGACTTAGCGAAGGAACAGCAACTTTCACAAGTTTGTATCCACGCCATTACTGATGGTCGTGACACTAAACCGACAGATGCTATCAACGTCATTCAGCAGTTGGAAGACTATATAGATCAGGTTGGCATCGGTGAAATCACTACTATCAGTGGTCGCTATTATGCAATGGATCGTGATAACCGTTGGGATCGAGTCCAACGTGCCTACGATGTGATAACAACAGATAGTGCGGGCAATGGACTCACGGCTGTAGAGACATTGCAAGCAGCTTACGCTGAAGGTGTGACTGACGAGTTTGTTCTTCCCGTCCGTCTGCAACCAGGCGCGGTAGAATCTGGTGATGGGGTTATATTTTTCAATTTCCGCCCTGACCGGGCTAGAGAACTAACTCAAGCCTTTGTCAGCAACACTTTTAACGGTTTTGCAAGACAGCCAATTCAGCCGCTTTCCTTTGTAACTTTTACCCAGTATGATCCAGAATTACCTGTTTCTGTGGCTTTTGCGCCGCAAAATCTGAGTAATATTCTCGGTGAAGTTATCGCTAATCGTGGTTTAAAACAGTTTAGAACTGCGGAAACTGAAAAATATGCCCACGTTACCTACTTCTTTAACGGGGGACTGGAAGAACCCTGTGAGGGAGAAGACCGGGAATTAGTCAGTAGTCCCATGGTGGCAACTTATGATCAAGCCCCGGCGATGTCAGCACAAGCTGTGACAGATGTGGCGATCGCTGCCATGAGAAAGGGCATTTACTCCCTAGTCGTGATGAACTATGCTAACCCAGATATGGTAGGGCATACGGGGCAAATCCCAGCTACTGTGACAGCGATTGAAGCAGTAGATAAATGTTTAGGTCGTCTGATTGATGCTATTGGTAAAGCAGGTGGTACAGCAATTATTACTGCTGATCATGGCAATGCTGAGTATATGCTAGATGAAGGCGGTCATCCGTGGACAGCGCATACTACTAACCCAGTTCCGTTAATTTTGGTAGAAGGTGAAAAAGCCAAAATACCCGGATATGGAACAAATGTGGAATTAAGAAATGACGGCAAATTAGCCGATATTGCCCCAACTATTCTGGATATTTTACAGATATCCCAACCACAAGAAATGACAGGGCGATCATTACTTAAAGCCGCAGAATATGATTTACAACTAACTCGTACTCCTGTACAAATAGGTTTGTAAAATCGTAAAATGGTAGGGGTAAAGCAAGAGCTTCATTGATGTCAACTTAACGCAAAATCTTGATCCCGCAAGGAACTCAAGTTCCTTGCTAATAGCGAAAGTCATCTAAAAGATGACTAAATACTAGGAAAATTTATTAGTCCGTTTTAACGGACTTGAGCTATGAGACAGGGAATTTATTCCCTGACGGGTGTGGAAGCCAAACAAATAAGCCACTTGTACTGAGCTTGCGATGCCCTGAGCCTGTCGAAGGGTCGAAGTATCTGTAACCTAAGTTGACACCAATGAGCATTGCTAAACCCTTACGAGATTGATAACTTCTTATAACCAACATTTCTAAATATGGCAATTACTAACATCATCCAAGGCATTTGGGCATTTTCCGCTCTCGGTTTGATTATCCTCGTTTTGTTACATAGTCCTAAAGGTGACGGTATTGGCGCTATTGGTGGACAAGCACAATTATTTACCAGTACCAAAAGTGCCGAAAATACTTTAAATCGAGTTACTTGGGCATTAGTTGTAGTTTTTCTGGGTTTAACTGTGGTTTTAAGTGCTAATTGGTTGCCTAAATAATTGAAACTGAAAATGGGAAAAATTACCCAAAATCAAAACTTTTGGCGAAGATTAAAAGCAGTTCTGACTTTAGCAATAAGTACAGGACTGCTAGTTATTTTGAGTAACTTTCAAGTAAATGCTGGTGTGAGGGAACAGGAAAGAAACTCCCAATTTATCCAAAAAACTCATCCTTTACCAGCGACTCTGGCACAATGGCAAGATAAAACAAATAGTGGTGATTATTTTGATCAAATCAAATCTACGAAAGTTGGTTATTTGATTTGGTCAAGTTTTCCGGTAAAGGTGAAGATAGAAACACCAACAGATATTAATGAAAAGCAGTCACAAATATGGGTTAATAGTGTTTTCCAAGCTGTTCAAGAATGGAATATCTATTTACCTTTACAGGTAGTGGAAAAATCGGCTATTGCTGATATTACAATCTCCCGAAAAGCACCGCCTTTGCAACGTGAACCTAATGGTAAAATATTGCGGGCGCGTTCGGCTTTAACTAGTTATGATTTATATACTGAAAATAATATTTTATCTCACCGGTTTACAATTCTGTTGAGTCCTAGTCAAACTGGTGATTATGTCTTATCAGCAGCCCGTCATGAACTTGGCCATGCTTTGGGAATTTGGGGTCATAGTCTTCTGCAAACTGATATTATGTATTTTTCTCAAGTTCGCAAACCGCCGTTTATTTCGATTAGAGATGTGAATACTTTAAAACGGGTTTATGAACAGTCTACAAGTTTGGGGCAGAATTAAACTTAGCTCACGCAGAGACGCAGAGGCGCAAAGGTAAGACCAGTTGTGCTTATGCGATAAAGATAGTTCTTCCTCGTCGTTTCTATGATAACAAATTTTCTGGTCGGTGTCAATAGCTTTCACTCTATTATTGCGAGGCTGTGAAAATAACAAATAAATTTGATTTTCGACAGCCTCATGATTTAATTAAACTCGACGCAGATTCATGAGCTCTTGAGGAGAAGCAAGCATATCAATCGCTACGAAGAAGATTTGTCCTTCGGGATTGATTAAAAACCGCCAAGAAATATTCATACCAACTGTGACACCAAACCAAGGAGTTTGCACTACTCCTGTGATTTTCAGTTGCTTAGAACCGTCTGGTTGAACTTCGCAGATACCTTGTTGTGGCATCATGTTAAGTCCTTGTGCTTCTTCGCGCATATATTTAGCGATCGCTTCCCGGCCAACAATGGGCTTTTGGAATGGTGGTTGTAGCGCACCGTCAGTAGTGAATAGCGCAATAGCAGTATCAAATTTATCTGCATTCATGGCTTCAATGTAGCCTAAGACAGCGGGTTCTGTAATGCCGTCAATTTTCACTGAAGATATAACAGGGGTTGTGCGTTGGAAAGCTGGTTCTGCACCTGCTTTAGGATAACTACTAGGACCAAGGTCAGAAGTATCAAACCCCATATCTACTACAGTATTCCGCAATACGGTGATTTGCTGACCTTGATCAAGTTTTTGTGTGGCTTCTAATACAAATTTTACACCAGGAGACATTTGATAACCAACGGGGACAGGAGTGATGATTCCCTGTTTCATCAATTCTCCTAACTCGAACCAGAAAGCGAGTTTGGTATTAACGCTAAAGAAACCATAGGAACGGCTAATAGGAGTATCAGCACGGCTGGCTAAATCCCGCATGACTTTTGTTTGCTCTTCACGAGACATTTGCTTAATTTGGGTCAGCAAACTTTCAGCTAGTTGCAAGCGTGCTACTCCAGGTGCGGCAGGAGTAATGGTTTTACCCATTTCGGTGTAAGCATACCAAAGATATGCTAATTGATCATCAACGTTAAGTTGATCGAACAATGCTATAGTTGCGGGAATAGGACTAGGAAGTTGAGTATTAGAAAAAATAGTTTGAGCGGACTGGATAGTTAAAGCCACAGTCGGAATCTCCAAGATTATGTGTTAATTAGTCGCTGTGAAGACTTAAGCTAAAAATGTTTATGATGAACTTATGTCTTATGTAAAATAATGTAATAAAAATCTTAATTTTTGTAAAGAATAGAAATTGCGAATTGACAAAATGGATTAAATATGGTATGTTGGCGTTGAAAATTGTCGTCATAGCACTAGGCAAGAGGCAATACTTCGACTTCGCTCAGTAACCAGAGGCAAGAGTAAAGAAGTTTTCAGCGATTTTACATTTCTTTACACAGTTTGGTTTTATTGTGTTCACCTACTTATTCAATTCTGAATAAATAGACAATAAAAATCTTCCTCATCCAGAAATAGAGAGAAAGATTTATTGGTTATAGCTGTTGAAAATACGCTAAATACCCCAACTCAGTGTTAAAGGACGTTGTGCAAGAACTTGGCTATAAAGCTCTTCTAATTGGGTGATGTTATCATTCAGGGTATAGCGTTCTAATACTCGCTTTCTGGCTTTTTCTCCCAACAATGTGGTTAACTCTGGATGATCTTGAAATAGTGGTAAGAGGGTTTTTAACTGCGATCGCACACTGCTTGTATTAATTGCCACACCCGCACCCTTTTCTAAAACTTCTCCATCTGCACCAACATCAGTAGCCAAACAAGCTAAACCACAGGACATTGCCTCTAATAGAGACAAGGATAAACCCTCTACCAAAGAAGGTAAAATAAATACATCAGAACCCCGTAAAATTTCGATGCGGCGATCTTCATCAGCGATGAAACCTAACCAGATGATGCCATATTCTCGTCCATAAAATGATTCTAGAGAAGGCTTTAATGGACCATCTCCCACAATCAATAATTTGGTATTAACGCCCATATGTGATTGTTTCCAAGCACGTAAGAGAGATTCAACGTTTTTCTCTTGAGCGATTCTCCCTTGATAAACAAACAAACGTTCAGCGCCAAATTCAGCTTTCACATGAGAAACACCGGGAGAATACTTAACAGGATCTACACCATTAGGTATAACAGCAATCTTTTTTTCCCTCACACCCATACCTGATAACAATTCCCGCTGAATTTGGGAAAAGATAATTACCCGATCATAATGATCCAAAAAAGGAGCGTAAAGTTGATAAGCTAAAAGTTGGGTACTCGATAATAATTTTGCCCCCTTACCTGCAAATGGAGTGTGGAAAGTGGCAATTAGGGGCAAATTTAATTCTTCGCAAATTTCTGGTAGAACAAAGTCCAAAGTTGATAAAGTCAGAGAAGCGTGAACTATATCCGGCTTAATTTCCCGCAAAGAATCTTTCAAAACCTTAGTTGCTTTGAAAGAGGGAATTGTATAAACCTGGGACTTGTAAATAAATGGCAAAGGAACTTCCTGAAAATTAGGCCAATTGTCAGTTGTCGCTTCTTCTTGGGCAAAGTGCAGAAAACTAACTTCGTGTCCCCTGTCTAGGAGTCCGTTGGTAATTTCTCGACTGTAGGTGACGTTACCGCAAAAGGGTGTTTTTTTTCCAATCCAAGCTATACGCATTCTTAGGTTATCTATAAAAAAAGCGAGGGTAAAATATACTGTTTTTATTATGAAGTTGTTATAGCTGAATTTTTGATATTCACAAAAACTCAGATATCTCTAACTTTTAAACCTAAATAATCTTGGTAATTAAAAAGTCAATAAATGGCTTTATTGATGATGCTCATAATTTATAAATCTTTTAACTTGATTACAAATTAATATGCTGATTATTTAGTTGATTCCCAGCAAGTATTTTGCATCTTGCTGGATTAAGTTTAGCACAAAACCCAACAGTTTGATGCAGTTTTTGGCTATTTGCCATTTGAGGATTCACCAGAATTATACCAGGTAAACAGACCGCCAATTAAGACAATGGCAGCTAAGGTAAAAAATACTGCTTTTAAGCCGATAAAAGTTTCCGCTACACCAGCTAAAGCCAGAGGTAGAGAAAGGGCAATATTAATCACATTATTTTGCAGACCAAATACCTTACCTCGCATATCTGGGGGTGTTTCGGTTTGGATTGCAGTTTGCATGGGGATACCCACCAAAGCCCCAAATACTCCCACTAGGGCAATGAAGAGCAGCACAGGCAAGAGTTGGGTTGTAAACAATGATAAACCAATTAAAGATCCTGCCATACCTAGACAACCCCAAAAACTCAGTTGTTTATAGGAAAAGCGTTGTCCAAATTGTCCGAGAATTGTCGCCCCAAGCGCCACACCCACACCAGCAGATGCTAATAAAAAGCCGAATTGAGAGGCTTTCATATTCGGAATAATTTCTGCCATGCGAACTGCAAGCACAGTCAGGGCTGCAAAGACAGAAAATAAGATAATTAGTTGTAATAAAGCATTGCGGATACGATGATTTTCTTGGAGATAACGTAACCCGTCGCGCAAATCCGAGAAAACATGGGGAAATTCTGTTTCAGGAGGATGGGGTTTTTCGTTAGTTTGGAGTAAGAATAATATTAACCCAGCGATCGCATAACTGCCACCCACCAGAATTTCCTTACCCAATCCCCCACTACCACCTAATTGCGTCCACAGTCCATCTGCTAAGGCCAAAACTGGTTCTCCTACGGCAAAACCGACAATTACCGAAGCCATCATTGTCGTAGTGTAGAGAGAATTAGCCGAAAGCAAATCCTGTTCTTTCACTATTAAAGGAATAGCCGATTGTTCTGCCGGTGCGAAAAATTGTGTTAAGGTAGAAACCAAAAAAGTCACACCTAAAATAATCAAAAAACCCACGGGTAAAACTCCCACAGGCTGCCAATCATGGGTTAACCATAACAGCGAAGGAATGAGCAATACCAGAATCCCGCGCCAAATATTTGATGCTACCAAAACAACTTTTTTTGACCAACGATCTACAAAAACTCCAGCTACAGAACCAAATAATACGGCGGGAATAGTAAACGCCATCATTAAAGCGGAAACCCAACCACTAATACTTTGATCACTAGCTTGAAACTGACTATTAATCAAAGCAATCATTAATACTAAATAAACCTTATCAGCTAATTGACAGAAAACTTGACCTGCCCAAAGAGCGAGAAAATTCGGATTTTTCAATACAGGTAAAAAACCCACCTGTTGATTATTTTCCGAATCTGCACCTCCCGAACCAGCATCTATTAATGGTAGTGTTTCCGGTGTTAATTCCGTTGTAGTTGGGACATTTTCTGAAACACCATTAATTTTGCCATTTATCTGCGGAATTTCTGATGGTTTGAGGATATCAGTCAAGGGAATTTCTGATGTGCAATTCCCATTTTCAGAAACATCCTTGAGTGACATTTCTGGACTATGAATATGACTAACTTTAGGGGAAGAAGCAACATTATGATCTGATGCTTTATGCTTTTTTTTAGCGTCGCTAGGTGAGTGAGTTCGGCCTTTTTTATCTAAATCAGACGATTGCATCATGGTTGGTGGCAAAATAGGAGTCAATCAAAGTGGCAGAGCGAATAGGTTGTCCTAAATGATACTGGACATACTGGCGCAAAATTTGCTCAACAGCTAACCATCCAGAATCTGAAGCTGCATCTATTTGTATTATCTCTGTTTCCGACAGATATTGAAGCATAACCAGTTGTTTCCCATTCAAGCGACGAGAAATAATTGGTAACTCCTGCTGATGAAAAACTGTTTCATAGCTAGGGTTAGAGGCACAGGATTGGGGATTGGGAACACTTTTCTGTGTTGTTTCCTGCATTTCCCTATTTTCCCGGTTTTCCTGCTCTATTTCTGTTCGCAGGCTTTTCCAAGCATCTAAACAAATTATCCCACCAGAAGGAATACTAAATCCCACTTGCCAATGGGGATTTGTCCAGTCTGGAGTTAAAAGCCGTTGGGTTAAGCAACAGGATTCTACTTGTGGTGTCAGTCCTGCTAAGGCTAAAAGCTGAAATACACCTTGGACTAAATGGGCAACTACACATTTTATTTCAGTTTTGGGTATATCATTTAGGCGTTGAAGATGTTCATTAAATAACTCATAAAGTTCTGTTTGGGGTAGTTCGCTTAACGCTTGACACAAAACTATTTCCGCTAAATATTGACTAGCAGCTAATTTACCTAAATCTTTAGATAAACCGGGATAAGTTTTTATAGTTTCAGCTTGAGTAATTCTATCGAGATTTCTACCTTGGGAAATTAGTAATTCATTGACGATAAACATCCCCATTCTCCCACCCAAGCTGGAGTTTTGTTTCCGCGCTCCCGTAGCAACTGCCCGAATTAGCCCAAATTCTTGAGTTAAAATTGTGACTATTTTATCTGACTCACCCAGTGGTTGCGCTTTGAGATTAATACCAGTTGCTTTGTAGGTTTTACTCATTTTTAATCATTAGTTAGTTGTCAGTGGCAAAATAAATTACAACTGACAATGAGCAACTGACTACTCACTCTTTTCTTTTTCTGGGTTATGGCGTTGACGAAGTAAATCCACACCGCGAGATGTGCCTAATCTAGTCGCACCAGCCATAATTAAATCTAAGGCATCGTTGTGAGTGCGAATGCCTCCTGATGCTTTGATGCCTACCCTATCTTTTGCTATTTCTTTCAAAAGCTTAACATCTGCTACAGTTGCGCCACCATTCCAACCTGTACTGGTTTTTAAGAATGCAGCACCAGCATCCATAGCTAGTTCCGCAGCTATTTGTTTCTCTGTATCCGTGAGGAGGCTAGTTTCTAAAATTACCTTGACAGGTTGTCCGGCTTCTTCGCAAATTGTGGCAATTTCCCAGTGAACTTCCTCGGTTTTCCCGGCTTTTAGCCAGCCTATGTTAATAACTACGTCCAACTCAGTAGCGCCATTGTCTACGGCTTCTTTGGCTTCATATAACTTCACGGCTGAAGTATTTGCACCATTGGGAAAACCAATGACTGTACAAACTTGAGGATTTTTTTTATACAGTAGTTCTGCTACTTGCTTGACATAACAGGGATTCACACATACCGCTGCAAAGTTATATCTATATGCCTCGTCGCACCATTGACTAATCTGCTCTGGGGTAGCAATTGGTAATAGCAGAGAGTGGTCAATAAATGGCGCAATATCAATGTTGGGATAGTCTGCTGCCATCGTTTTTGCTTTTGGTGTAGAGTTTATTAAACTTGATGAAAATTAAAGTATTTCTTATATATTAAACCACAATACCCCCAGATCCCCGACTTCTTTGAGAAGTCGGGGATCTTAATTTTGCGAACCAGTGTTTAAAAAGTCAAGAATAGTTTGCGCTAATGCCTTTGCTGCTAAGTATGGAACTCCATTTCCAACGGTTTTAAACATATTCGTAAGTGACATATTTTCTGGAAATGAAAAATCTTCAGGTAAGGATTGAATTGCTAAAGCTTCGGCTACAGAAATACGTCTAATTTTGTAAGGATGTAAATGGACTTCATTATTACCATAACAAGCTGTGGGAGAATAACGCCACCGGTGCAGACGTTTAAAAGATTTTTTAGAATCATCTCCTTCTTCAATAGTAGCAAATTTAATTTTACCTGCTCGTGGTTGAAAATGATGTTTAGCATTGGGATGGTTGAGAACATCATTTTTTCTAAACCAATATTCAACAGTGAGTTGTTGAGGCATATTTTCAGGACAAGGAATTATGGAATCTTCTTGAAATGGTTCAGACTTATTCCAAGGATAAGCAAATACTTGATATTGAGGATATAAAATATGTTTTTCCCAAGGAAAGATAAATTCATCTTTGATTTTTATGTCTTTGAGAAAATTATCTTTAAGGCCTATTAAAATAATTCTCTCTCTATCTTGGGGTACACCATATTCAATAGAGTTAATTAACCGTTCTGTTAGAATATAGCCTGCTTGTTGTAATTTGATTTTTAGTTCTTCAAAAAATAAACGGTGTTTTGTGGTTCTCCATAAACCTTTGACATTTTCAAATAAAAAGAAATCTGGTAAGTTTTGACAAATTAATTCAATATAAGCAGATGATAGTTTACCATTATCGCCTAAATGTCCTTTGTTTTTGCCACCAACCGAAAAATCAGGACAGGGTGGACCACCAATAAAGCCTATTATATTATTTGATTTACGGGAATCTTTGACTAATTCATTTAATCGTTGTGCTGGTGTTCCTGTTATTAATTTACTTACGTCTGCGGCTTCTCCTTCATGATATCCATATTCAGGTTCGGGGAGGTTGAGTTTTTCCCGTGAATAGCGATATGCGGACATGAATGGGGGGAAGATTTCGTTGATATAAGTGATGTTATAGCCGCTAGTTTCAAAGCCTAAATCGAGGAATCCTGAGCCGGAGAAGAAGGAGAAAATAGTGGGATGATTGATCACTGACATAATATACTATTTAAGGAAAATTTTATTTAATTATTGCTAGTATAACTTATATTAGTTATTCGTTAATATCATTTTTGTGAAAAAAATAAATTTATGTTTGTTATATTCTAAAATTATTCTGCCAGGGAATTAATTCCCTGTCTAATAGCTAAAGTCTACTAAAGTAGACTAAAGATTTATTTTCAGTCCACTTGAGTGGACTTTGGCTGTTAGCCTGCGATTTTAATCGTAGGCGGTTTAGTTACGTAGTGAAAAATTTGAATCTTGCCATTAATCAATATATTCTATATTGTGTAATCATCTGAATCATAACCAAAATGTATAAACTACAAAGAATATTCAGCGGATTTATATTATTATCGGTACAAGTAGTATCTGGGATAATTAATTCAATTCTTGATATTAAATACTTTTACCAAAAACGTGTAGCACTGGCAAAATATCAGGAAATTCTCAATTGGGTGAAAACTCAAAATCTCCCCTTAGATACTAGCGAAGTCTTGAAATTACCTAATCATCTCGTAAATATCAGTCATGATGGGTTAGTTCAAGTCCTGCATACATCAGATGATACCTACTGCGTGGCAATCATGATTAAATATACCCCAGGTGCGACACAAAGAGTTGAAGGTATATTTACCTGTGATTTTCCCTTAACTCCCAGATATTTGACGAAAATTCCTGATATTTGTCACCGTATCAATATTTTAGGAGAATACCAAAAGCCATATAAAGTAGCTTGGGCATTTACAAATCTTGAAGTTGACAAGCAATATAATGATTGTTTATTTGCAGTTCATTGTCATTTGAACTAATTAGCTTATAATCAGAAGCATATATTTTTTACTCTGACTAAATTTATATCTAAAAATATACCAATCACTAGATGCTTTATACTTAGGTAGACTTCACTATAATTTAAAGCATATTTTTAGGGAATGGTGAACTATAATCTGATGTGCAGTTAAATAAATTAAAAATATATTGTCTAGAATATTTAACTAGAATCAGATAAAACAATACCTGATGGATGAAAATTATCTAATCACTAAAAATTCAATTTACTACTAATTTAGGCATGATTGTTGAGTATTAACTGGCTATAACTTGAGTTGAATAGAGTGCAAACTACATGAGTCAAGGTTTTTTACAAATTGCTTTAACGCTGTGTATTGTCGTATTCATTACGCCCATACTAGGAAAATACATAGCCCGCGTTTTCTTGGGAGAAAGGACAATCCTAGATCCTGTTATGAAGCCAATAGAGGCAATAATTTATATTTTAGGGGGTGTGGGTAAAAAAAATGATATGACGGGTTGGCAGTATATCCGCGCCTTACTATGTAGCAATTTAGTAATGGGTGTGATAGTTTATGCCCTTCTCTATTATCAGAAATTTCTGCCCTGGAATCCCAATGAACTGGGACGAATGAGATGGGATTTATTACTACATACCACAATTTCCTTCCTGACCAATACCGACCAACAACATTACGCCACAGAAAATACCTTTAGTTATTTTAGCCAAACCTCGGCTTTAGGTTTTTTGATGTTTACGTCTGCGGCTAGTGGTTTAGTAGTGGGAATTGCCTTTATCCGAGGATTAACAGGGAGAAAACTGGGGAATTTTTATGTAGATTTTACCCAGGCTATCACTAGGATATTATTACCTTTATCTATTGTGGGGGCGATCGCTCTAATTATCTGCGGTGTACCCCAAACCTTAGCCAAAACCCTAGTAGTAGAAACCTTAGAAGGCAGAATTCAGTATATAGCTAGAGGTCCAGTAGCATCCTGGGAAATGATCAAAATGCTAGGGGAAAATGGTGGTGGATTTTTTGCAGCTAACTCCGCGCACCCGTTTGAAAATCCCAATGGCGCTTCCAACTTAATCGAAATCATCGCCATGTTGGCCATTCCCACATCCTTAATTTACACCTACGGAATATTTGCCAACAACCTCAAACAAGCCTGGTTATTATATTGGATGGTGTTTATCATCTTTGTCGTTCTCATTGGCGTTACAGCCACAGGAGAATTACAAGGAAATCCTCTGATTAATAATGCTTTGAGATTAGAATTACCCAATCTAGAAGGCAAAGAAGTCCGATTTGACTGGGCGCAAACCGCATTATGGGCGATTACAACTACCGCCACCATGTGCGGTGCTGTCAACGGAATGCACGATTCCCTCATGCCTAATGGCACATTTTCCACCTTATTCAACCTATTTTTACAAATAATTTGGGGAGGACAGGGAATAGGAACCGCTTATCTCTTCATTTATCTGATTCTGACCGTCTTTATCACTGGGTTAATGGTAGGGCGCACACCGGAAATTTTTGGCCGCAAAATTGAAAAACGAGAAATTGTCCTGGCTAGTGTAGTGTTGTTAATTCACCCGATGATGGTTTTAATTCCCAGTGCTGTAGCTTTAGCTTATCCTATATCTTTGTCAGGAATTAGTAACCCAGGTTTTCATGGTATTTCCCAAGTAGTTTATGAATACGCCTCAGCCGCAGCTAATAATGGTTCTGGCTTAGAGGGATTAAATGACGGGACGTTATGGTGGAATTTAAGTACAACTGTCAGTATTTTTGCAGGACGTTATCTACCAATTATTGCCCTGCTCCTTTTAGCTGATAGTATGTCTGAAAAACAAGTAGTCTGTGAAAGCCGGGGAACTTTGAAAACTGATTCTTTGCTATTCACTGGGATTACCGCAGGTGTCACCCTAATTTTAGGAATCCTGACATTTTTCCCAGTTTTAGCTTTAGGACCAATCGCCGAAGGTTTTAAACTCGCTGCTGGTAGTTAGCAGTAGGAGAGGAGGAGAGGAATTTTCTTCTTCTTTCTTTATCCTGACTCCTGACTCCTGACTCCTGACTCCTGCTATATCAATTATCAATATATGAACTCAAACGGAAATAACTCTAATTCTAAAACACCCCGTCCTCGTTATCGCCGTAAGAAACTTAGGAAAACGCGAGTAACTAACAAAGGACTGTATTTTCGGGCAATAGGCGATGCTTTTAGGAAACTGTATCCCCAATATGCCATTAAAAATCCGGTAATGTTTTTGGTATGGATAGGAACAATTATTACTCTCTTCCTAACCATTTATCCCGAATTATTTGGACCAACAAATCAAAAAAATCCCTATCTGTTTAATGGGCTGTTAACAGGAATTTTATTTTTCACAGTTCTATTTAGCAACTTTGCTGAAGCCGTAGCGGAGGGACGAGGTAAAGCCCAAGCTGACACTTTACGTTCCACCCAGTCAGCCACCAGCGCCAAAACTATCAGCGTTAACGGCACAATTACAGAAGTTCCCTCTGGCAGTTTGAAACAGGGCGATACTATATACGTCGTTTCCGGTGATATTATTCCCGCAGACGGTGAAGTAATCATGGGTGTCGCGTCTGTGGATGAATCAGCGATTACAGGCGAATCTGCCCCAGTTCTCAAAGAATTTGGTTCAGATGTTGCTAGTTCAGTTACAGGTGGTACACGCATCCTTTCCGATGAGTTGATTATTCGCGTCACGGCTGAACCAGGTAAAGGCTTTATTGACCGGATGATTGCCTTAGTGGAAGGAGCAGAACGCACTAAAACACCCAATGAAATTGCTTTAACAGTATTATTAGCGGTTCTGAGTTTAGTATTTTTATTCGTAGTAGCAACCCTGCCCGCCTTTGCCTACTATGTGAATAGTCCTGTTAGTGTGCCGGTTCTCATTGCTCTCTTGGTAGCACTTATACCCACAACTATCGGCGGTTTGCTGAGTACCATCGGCATTGCCGGCATGGATAGAGTGGCACAATTTAACGTCATTGCCACTTCTGGCAGGGCAATAGAAGCCTGTGGAGACATCAATACTCTCGTTCTTGACAAAACCGGGACAATCACCCTTGGCAATCGTTTAGCAGAAGAGTTTATTCCTATCAATGGCCACTCAATCACAGAAATTGCGAATGTGGCTTTGGCAGCTAGTATCTTTGACGATACTCCCGAAGGTAAATCTATTGTCCGACTGGCAGAAAAGTTAGGTGCAAATTTTGATTTAGACCGCAAACGAGCACAGGGGGTAGAATTTTCGGCAAAAACCCGCATGAGTGGCACTAATTTACCTGGTGGTAGGGAAGTGCGGAAGGGCGCAGTAGGAGCAATTAAAGGCTTTGTCCTCTCTCGTCATGGACAGGATACCCCGGAATTAGATGTTGCTTATGAACAAGTTTCTCATCAAGGCGGTACACCTTTAGCCGTATGTCTCGATCATGAAATTTACGGTGTTATCTATCTCAAGGATATTGTGAAACCTGGTATCCGCGAACGATTTGACCAACTCCGACGCATGGGAGTCAGGACAATCATGCTCACGGGAGATAACCGAATTACTGCTTCTGTGATTGCTAAGGAAGCTGGAGTAGATGAATTTATTGCTGAAGCGACACCAGAAGATAAAATCAGTGTGATTCAACGGGAACAGGCTGAGGGTAAAATTGTAGCGATGACGGGGGATGGAACTAATGATGCTCCAGCTTTAGCACAGGCTAATGTAGGTGTGGCGATGAATACGGGAACGCAAGCAGCTAAGGAAGCCGCTAATATGGTGGATTTAGATTCTGATCCCACCAAATTAATTGATATTGTGAGTATTGGTAAGCAATTGTTAATTACTCGTGGGGCATTGACAACGTTTTCTATTGCTAATGATATTGCTAAATATTTTGCGATTATTCCGGTACTTTTCACTGCTGCTAATTTAGAAAGCTTGAATATTATGAAGTTGAGTAGCGTTAATTCGGCTATTCTTTCGGCATTGATTTACAATGCTTTAATTATTCCGGCTTTGATTCCTCTAGCATTAAAAGGTATTCAGTTTCGACCTTTGACTGCTAATCAACTTCTGCAACGGAATATTTTGATTTATGGCTTAGGTGGGGTAATTGCTCCATTTATTGCGATTAAATTCATAGATATGATGATTACGTTTGTGGGTTTAGCGTAAACAATTAAATCAATAGGTAATTTTGGTAATTCTTGCCTTTTGCCTTTTGCCTTGCTATAACGACAATTTTTAACGCCAACCTACTTAAATGTTGTTTTACATAAAGGGAACGGTAGAGTCATAATTCACAAATTAAAATAAAATTCAAGATTAAATTATGTCTATTATTCGAGAAATTATCAAAGCAGTGAGAATAACTTTAGTAATGTGGTTATTAACCGCAATTATATATCCTCTTTTTGTGTTGTTAGTAGGTCAGTCAATTTTCCCAGTTTCAGCTAATGGTAGCATGATGTTAAATGTCAGAGATCAACCTATTGGTTCAAGTTTGATTAGTCAAGGATTTACATCAGACCGTTATTTTCATGGTCGTCCGAGTGCTGTTAAATATAGCCAAGGTAGAAAAGCTCAACCGACTGGTATCTCTGGAGGCAGTAATCTTGCTCCGACCAATCCAGCACTCAAGGAACGCATTCTCAAGCAAGCAGAAGAATTTCAGAATGAGAATAAACAACCTGTGGCCGATTTGATTTATACATCAGGTTCTGGTTTAGATCCCCATATTTCTTTGAAAGCAGCACGACAACAGATAGAAAGGGTAGCACAAGCGCGGGGGATTAGGGAGGATGACATCATTCCGTTAATTAGTAAGTATATTGATGGGAGATTTTTAGGCGTTTTTGGGGAACCAGGGGTAAATATTTTACGCTTAAATTATGCTCTGGATTTGCAAGATATGAATCGTCAGCAAAATTAGTTAGTTATACTTTATAAGGTCATAACTTGCGTTTTTAGATCCATATACCCTTTTTGTTTTGACATGGGTAATGGGATCAATTACACTACGATCGCAAATCCATAAGAGTATTTGAGTCAATGCAACGGACTCGCGTAATTGGTTTAATGAGTGGTACGTCTGTAGATGGGATAGATACCGCTTTAGTCGAAATTTCTGGCAGAGAGTTGGATCTGAAGGTGAAATTACTCGCAGGGGAAACATATCCCTACCCCCCGCAACTCAGAGAACATATTTTAGAGCTTGGGGCTGGTACTGCTGTATCCATAGCCGAATTAGCAGCAATAGATGATGCCATCGCTCGGAATTTTGCTGAAGCTGCTCAACATATTCAAATTGGTCATCAAGGAGCTACCTTGATTGGTTCTCATGGTCAAACTGTTTATCATCGTCCACCCCAGGGATTAGGAGAACTAGGTTATAGTTGCCAACTAGGTCGGGGGGCGTTGATAGCCCATCTCACTGGTATTAATACTATAAGTAATTTCCGAACGGCAGATATAGCTGCTTATGGTCATGGTGCGCCCCTTGTTCCGAAAATAGATGCCTATTTACTCAGTCATCCCCAGGAAGAGCGTTGTATCCAAAATATTGGTGGTATTGGTAATGTCACTTGTCTCCCCGCCCGTAGTGATGATTGGTTGTCGCAAATTCGCGGTTGGGATACAGGCCCAGGTAATAGCCTATTGGATTTAGCTGTGCAACATTTTACAAATGGGGCTAAAAGCTATGATGAAAATGGTGATTGGGCTGCTAGTGGTACACCCTGTTACCCCTTAGTAGAACAATGGCTCAGTCACGAATATTTCCATTTACCACCGCCTAAATCGACTGGACGGGAGTTGTTTGGTGTCACTTACTTGTATGATTGTTTAGAGAATGCCCAAGCCTACCAACTCAATTCCGCAGACTTTTTAGCAACCATTACAGAATTGACAGCAGCTTCTATTGTTTATAGTTATGACACTTTTCTCTCCAGAAGACCACATCGGGTATTATTATGTGGTGGTGGTAGTCGCAATATTTACTTAAAAAATCGGCTAGAGTTACTGTTAGGGAATGTTCCAGTTTCAACTACAGACGAGTTTGGCTTAAGTGCGGCTTTTAAAGAAGCGATCGCCTTTGCCGTTTTAGCATACTGGCGGAACATCGGTATTCCTGGTAATTTACCCGCCGTTACAGGAGCATCTCAAGAGATGCTTTTAGGGGAAATTCACGGTAAATATAGCTAATTAACCCTAAATTTGCCACACTTCCTCTTAAAATAAGTAGGTTAGCATTGAAAATCGTCGTTATGGCACTAGGCAAGAGGCAAGAGGCAAGAGGCAAGAGTGGGGAAGTTAGAAGGAAGTTAGAAGAAAACCAACATCCCCAGCTTTTTTCCTATTGAGAAATGAGTCCCGGAGACAGAGTTAATAGTAAATAACTCTATGCCATATTCGCACCTGAGTCTAGACCCCAGCTATGTTTAAGCATTTCTTGATAAGTTGCTTCACGCACAACCATCTGCTCATAAAGCTTGACTAAAAAATCTTGAGCTTGTTCGTGGCTCATGTGTTGGACTTGTGTGGCAAAGGAGCGAATGCTAAATTGCTGTTCCAAAGATAGTTCAGTTCCTTGATTCATAAAACCTCGCGGTAAGTGGGAAACTCAGCGTCTTTAGACCTGAGAGGGAAGCGACACTATGGCTTACGCCACGCTTCGCTATCGACAAGCTCAGTGACCGCAGGAGCGGTTAAAACCGCTGTGGATGTTAAAATTGAAACCAGATTTTTGATTGGAATCTGGAAACCAACTCCCATTTCTGGGGTAATGTTAGCCTTGACCTGTTATAAGAGCTTGTTAGGCTGAAAGCACTGTTCCAGTGACCTTAGAACTGTTTAACTTACAGCGACAGAGCGGGAAACTGGCTACGCATTTCGAGGTGTCGTGACTCAAATAACGGCTACCCTTAGACTCCCTTCGACTTCGCTCAGGGCAAGCCGCTTAGGGTGGTCTGGTCAGTACAGCTTGCAAGAAATTGCAAGCTCAGTCCCTTTAGGGCTGGGTTACTGACAATCAACTCCAAAACAAACAACGTGTAAAATCGAAATTGATCACAGAATTGAAAACTTGGAAGTTAGCGGTTAAAAGTAAAATCGGCTTTTGCTGATTACTTAAATTCTTTACTTCCTTTGATTGCAATCTGCTTAATTACGTCAAATTCCTAATAAGCAATTCCTGGGCTAGATTTTGCCTGACATTTATTTCTCTATATTAAGAAAGATAACAAGTGTTTGACAATTTGCCCATCTTTTTGAATTTATTTTTTCTGAGGTATGAATTGGTAATGAATCTACTGGTATAGGAATCAACTCCACTGAAAGCGGGTTTGTCCAAATTGGAATAGTTTAATTTTGGTGAAGATTCTTTAAGTAGCAGTAGTTATGGAATGAGAAATCGAGAGGAAGACCAGTTTGATACTTGGTTTTTATCTAGATTCTCTGATTGATTAACCCTTTATTTGCTGTTTATTTAAGACACACTACAAAGTAGGATATGTCAATTGTGGAAATTATAGAAATTTAAGCTCCTGTGGTAATTTCTGGAGATTAAAAATATTTTTATCAAATTGTTAATATAAAAAATGCTCAATTTGAACAAATCGTTAAGTATATTTACTTTTTTTAGGGAACAGGGAACAGGGAACAGGGAACAGGAAACAGGGAACAGGGAACAGGGAACAGGAAACAGGGAACAGGGAACAGGGAACAGGGAAGCAGGGAGCAGGAAACAGGGAACAGGGAACAGGGAACAGGGAGCAGGGGAGAAATTCCATTCTCTATTCTTCAATTTCTTTCTCCTGAACTCCTGAACTCCTGACTCCTGACTCCTGACTCCTGACTCCTATTAGGTTTCTACAGACACAAGGACGACGGTAATATTATCGTGTCCACCTTGTTCTTTGGCGGCTTCAACTAGGTCATGAGCAGCTTTTTCTAAAGAAGGTGTGTCCCTGATGTATCCAAGGATTTGTGGATTTATAAGTTCTTCTGTAAGTCCATCACTACAGAGCAGTAAGCGATCGCCATTTTCCAGAGTTAGTTGCTGAATATCAATGTGGTTGAGGTCTTCCCTACCTAAACAACTGGATAAAACATGACGATAGGGATGAACCCTAGCTTCATCAAGAGTAATATCACCGATTTTCATGGCTTTGGCAATCCATGTATGGTCTTCTGTAATTTGTTCTAATTGTGATTCTCGCAGACGGTAGAGACGGGAATCACCAACATGACCGCATACAGGTAATTCATCTGGACGGATAACTACTACTACGGCTGTAGTTCCCATATCAGCACGTTCAGGATGATTGTGCTGATCTTGAACTATGGCTTTATTTGCAGTGGATAAAGCTTGTTCTAGGAGTTTTGAGGAAGATTCGGGGGATTGCCAATTTTGCTCTAGATATGCACAAATTTCGGCAGTAGCGATGCGACTAGCCTCTTCTCCTCCTGCATGACCACCCATACCGTCAGCAACTATAAAGAATCGCCCTGTGGGATCAATATAGTACGAATCTTGATTATAAGCACGAATAAGCCCCGGATCTGTACAACCGGTAGATTCAAGTTTCATAGATTTTTCGTGAACAATTAATTAATACATCCGATCATAACGGTCGAGGCGTAAAAGCAACCGAATCAGCATGAATGAAACTGATGCGGCAATTAAACCAATAAAGCTTGCTAACCAGACATAATGGCTAACTAGGAGAATTGTGCCGGCAATTGTAAAACCACTGATAATAAGAGCATAACTTATTGCCAGTTGTATATTACTCTGTCGCCGGATCAGGCGTTCAGTTTCGACGGAGCGAACTCGCAGCCGGATATCACCACGTTCTATTTTATCTAGGGTATCTTCTAATCTTCGTGGTAATCCTAAAGCAGTGCTACTGACTTGGACTGCTTGACGACTTAATTCATTCAAGAAACTATTCCCCTCAGAACTACTGTTATCTGTCATAAGCTGCATTGCATAAGGCTGGGCAACTTCCATAAAGTTAAATTCTGGATCTAGACCTTTACCAACGCCTTCGAGGGTAGAAAAGGCACGCATGACGAAGGTAAAAGTGGCTGGAAATCTAAATGGTTGATCATAAGCGAGTTCATACAAGTCTTCACTGATGGCTGCCACTGATTGATTTTCAAAGGGCTTATCCATGAAGTGATCCAGCATAAACTGGACTGAACGACGGACTGGTCCCATGTCATCAACTGGGGCAAGCGCTCCTAAATCAACTAGAGATTTTACCACCCGATCGCCGTCTTTTTGGGCGATACCAAATAACGTTTCCATTAATCCTTCGCGGACATTGGATTTAATTGTTCCCATCATCCCGAAGTCGTAGAAAATCAAAGCCCCGTCGGGACTAACTGCCAGATTACCGGGGTGGGGGTCAGCGTGGAAGAAACCATTGTTGAGAAGTTGATGAAGATAGGCTTGTGCGCCATAGCGAGCGATCGCTTTTCTATCTACACCCGCAGCATCTAAAGCATCATACTGACTAACTTTAATCCCCGGCACATACTCCAAAGTAATTACTCTAGAAGTAGCATAACGCCAATAAACCCTCGGTACTTTCACCCAATCATAAGGGCGGAAATTCCGGCGGAAAGTATCGGCATTGCGTCCTTCATTCAGATAATCAATTTCTTCCCAGAGAATGCGACAACATTCTTCATATATACCCATCCAATCTCTGCCGCGTCCCCATTTGGGATGATTTTGAAAATAGCGAGCAATACCTTTAAGAATGCCTAAATCAATTTCAAACAGCTTTTTGAGTCCTGGACGTTGGACTTTGACAACTACGGACTCACCAGTATACAAGGTGGCCTTGTGGACTTGACCCAAACTAGCAGCAGCGAGGGGAACAGGTTCAAAATCTTGGAAAAGTGTGGGAACAGTCTTACCTAATTCCTGCTCAATAATTCCTTCTACCTGTTCATAACTAAATGCTGGGACTCTATCTTGTAACTTAGATAACTCCTCCACATATTCAGCAGAGAAAATATCCGCACGAGTCGAAAACAATTGTCCAATCTTAATAAAAGTCGGACCCAAATCTAAAAACGTGGTTCTAATCCAGATTGCTTGGGCTTTACGTCTAGCTGCTTGCTTAGATTCTGTTACACCACCGGAGTAACTCCAATCTTTGTTATAGCGCCAAATTTTGAACATCAAGGTCAAGACAAAAGACCAAATATCCACAAAGCGGCGTTTGCTAGAGTATTCTTCCCGATTCCAACGGTATGCTTTGTCTGAGTAACCTTGTTCCATATTTTTCTTATACCGTCGGGTTGTTGCGGAGGCAGGGAGTAAGGGA
>NZ_VILA01000010.1:57385-109230 GCF_009712025.1 Dolichospermum sp. UHCC 0406 | reverse complement strand
GGTAGGGGGGCAGGGGGGCAGGGGAGAATATTTTTTCACATTACCAATTACCAATTACCAATTACCAATTACCAATTACCTATTACCCATTACCTATTACCCATTACCTATTACCCATTACCCATCACCTATTACCTATTTTGCAGCATTGCGATGCTTCTGCAATTCACTTCTTAATAGAGCGATTTCTGCCCTTAATTCGTCAATTTCTGTCTGTAAGTCTACTGGATCTCCACCAGATGAACTATTACCTGTGGTTGTACCAGTTGCAGACGATTCCGCTGCTCGATTAGCTCGTGCCATCACTTCTTCTGTAAACTGGCGTAGTTGCTCTTTAGTTTCAGCATCAAATTTGCCTAGTTCACTCAAAGCATCAGTCAAGGCGACTTCTACGCGCTCATTAATCACTTCAGCGACTGCTCTGCCTACGAAAAAGGCTTGCACAAGGGGATTACTCATAAATTTTTGTAAAGTTGCTCCGCAAAAAGAATTATAACCTGTATATAGCCCGTAATGCTTCTATCTGAAAGTTTTCTGAGGGGAATACAGTCACTGTGGAAACATGGCATTAACTGTCTTTACATTAGCGATCGCACAACTAAATCTACGTAGACAATGTAATAATATAGTAATATAAGTTGGGTGAAGTGATCGCACAACCCAACAAAACTTTTAATAATCCATTTTTTAATTATGTCTAGACTCCTGGTAACTCAATATCAAGCCGAAGTCGAAAAAATCATTCAATATGGTGGTTCTCGCAAAGAAACTTCTATTCGTGTGGCTTTTCAAAATCTCCTCAATGAATATTGCAAACCGAGAGATTTTTTACTGATTCCTGAATTAGATTATAGATTACCAAATGGTAAACTTGTTTATCCCGATGGCACAATTAAAGATGCTTTGCGGTTAGATTGGGGTTATTGGGAAAGCAAAGACCAATATGATAAATTAGATGAAGAAATAGAAAAGAAATTAAATAAAGGTTATCCCGATAGTAATATTTTATTTGAAGATTCCCAAACTGCGGTTTTAATTCAATCTAGCACAGAAACTATGCGGGTATCTATGCGCGACGCTGAGGCAGTAGATGGAATTATTACCAATTTTATTAATTATGTGCGTCCTGAAGTTAAGGATTTTCGGGAAGCGATAGAAATTTTTAAGCAAGATTTACCCACTGTATTAAATTCTCTCAGAGATTTGATAGATTGTCAAGGGGAAAATAACACATCTTTTCAAACTGCGCGGGATAAGTTTTGGGGAATTTGCAAAGAATCAATTAACCCAGAAATCAGTTTATTTGATATTCGGGAAATGATGATTCAGCATATTTTGACGGAAGATATTTTTATCAATATTTTTAATGAATCGCAATTTCACAGAGAAAATAATATTGCGGGAGAATTACAAGGGGTAATTTCTACCTTTTTTACGGGAAGCGTGAAGAAAAACACTTTGGGAACGATTGAAAGATATTATGCAGTTATTCGACGAACCGCGGCTAATATTTATAATCATCAAGAAAAACAGAAGTTTCTTAAAGCGTTATATGAGAATTTCTACAAAGCATATAATCCTAAAGCTGCGGATAGGTTGGGAATTGTGTATACTCCCAATGAAATTGTCCGGTTTATGATTGAAAGTACAGATTTTTTAGTTCATAAACATTTTGGGAAGTTGTTAGCAGATAAAGATGTGGAAATTTTAGATCCTGCGACGGGAACGGGGACTTTTATTACTGAGTTGATTGATTATTTACCAAAGCAGAGTTTAGAACATAAGTATAAACATGAAATTCATTGTAATGAGGTGGCTATTTTACCTTATTACATTGCAAATTTGAATATTGAATACACCTATAAGCAGAAAATGGGGGTGTATGAGGAGTTTGAAAATATTTGTTTTGTGGATACTTTGGATAATACATCTTTTGCGGGTAAGCAATTGGATTTGTTTGCTATGAGTGTGGAGAATACCGCAAGAATCAAAAGACAGAATGATAGAACTATTTCTGTGATTATTGGTAATCCTCCTTATAATGCAAAACAGGAAAATTTTAATGATAATAATGCTAATCGTTATTATACTGCTATAGATAAGTTAATTAAGGAATCTTATATTAAATATAGTAAAGCGCAGAATAATATTGTTGTTTATGATATGTATACTCGGTTTATTAGATGGGCTGCTGATAGACTAGGTAAAAATGGGATTATTGCGTTTGTTTCTAATAGTTCTTTTATAAATTCTATTGCTTATGATGGTTTTAGAAAAGTTGTAGCTAAAGAATTTAATGAAATTCATGTTATTGACATGAAAGGTAATGCAAGAACAAGTGGAGAAAGACGACGCAAAGAAGGTGGTAATGTCTTTAGTGATGAAATTAGAGTAGGTATAGCTGTTTATTTTTTAATTAGGAATGAAAACGCGGAAGGTTTCAAAGTTTATTATAATGAAATTGATGATTATACAGATTCAGATGAAAAGAAAAAATATTTTAGTTCCCAAAAATTTAGAGATTTAGGTTTTACTCATCTTAAACCGGATAATAATGGTAATTGGATTAATCAATCTGATAATGATTTTGATAGTCTTTTACCTTTAGTTGATAAGGATGTAAAAGCGGGTAAAGGAGAAGAAGCGGTTTTTAAGTTATTTTCTAGAGGTATAGCAACACAAAGAGATGAATGGGTTTATGATTTATCAGAAACTGCGTTAGAACAAAAAGTAAAATTTTTAATTGAAGTTTATCAAGAAACATTAAAAGATTCAAATTACCCGAACAAGGATACAATTAAATGGGATAGAGAATTAAATAAATATTTAGATAGAAGAATCAATAAAACTTTTCAACCTGAACAAATTATAAAAAGTTCATACCGTCCTTTTTATAATCAGTATTTTTACTTTGATAAGCATTTTAATGGAATGACTTATCAATGGTTTGATATTTTAAATGAAAACGATACAGAAAACAAATATATAGCTTTTTCAGCGTCAGGAAATACAAAACCCTTTCATTGTTTAGGTAGTAACACAATTATTGATTTACATTTAACCGGTGATTCTCAATGTCTCCCCCTCTACCGTTACGACAAAGAAGGAAAACGCATTGATAACATAACCGACTGGGGACTAAAACAAATTCAAACCCATTATCAAGATCCAACAATTACCAAAATAGACATCTTTCATTATACCTACGCAGTCTTACATAATCCAGCTTATCGCAGCAAATACGAACTTAACCTCAAACGCGAATTTCCCCGTTTACCATATTATGAAAACTTCCAAAAATGGGTTAACTGGGGTAAACAACTCATGGAACTACATATTAATTATGAAACAGTTACACCTTATAACTTAACCCGTCTTGATATTCCTTTAAAAGACAATCAAAAAACACCCAAAGCAAAATTAAAAGCCGATAAAACCAAAAATAGTATTATCCTAGATGATGTTACTACATTAGAAAATATTCCGAAAATAGCTTGGGAATATATGCTGGGTAATCGTTGTGCGTTAGAATGGATATTAGATCAATATAAAGAAAAGAAACCAAAAGATCCCACCATTGCGGAAAAATTCAATACTTATCGTTTCGCAGATTATAAAGAACAGGTAATTGATTTATTAATGAGAGTCTGTACCGTGAGTGTGGAAACAATGAATATAATTAAAGAAATGGAATAATCATGTATTCTGGTAGGTTGGGTTTCAGTCAGATCCCCGACTTCTTAAAGAAGTCGGGGATCTTGTAATTCGATGCTATAATCAACAAATAACGACTTGGTGTCATATTATGATGATTACTCAAGAATTAGAATGTAGAGAAAACATCTCTCAAGATGTGATTTTTCCCCCCAGTGATTTATATAGTGATGAACCTCCCGTGGAAACAGAACTACATTTAAGACAAATAATTCTCCTTTTCAAATGTCTAGAATGGTTGTGGAAAGATAGATATGATTTCTATGCTGCGGGAAATCTCACCATTTATTATAGTCCTAATCAGAAAAAATCAGAATATTTCCGAGGTCCTGATTTCTTTGTTGTGCTAGGAACAGAACGCAAAACTCGGAAAAGTTGGGTAGTTTGGAATGAAGACGGTAAATATCCCAATGTAATTTTAGAAATTCTCTCACCAACTACAGCGAATACAGATAGAGAATACAAAAAAGAACTTTATCAAAATACTTTCCGCACACCGGATTATTTTTGGTTTGATCCTTATACACTAGAATTTGCAGGTTTTCATTTATTAGATGGAAAATATCAACCTCTAGAAGCAAATGAAAAAGGACATTTATGGAGTGAACAATTAGATTTATATTTGGGAATTCATGAGGGATTATTGCGGTATTTCACACCAGAAGGAAAGCTAGTTTTTACCCCTGAAGAAACCGCAGAACGTTTAGCAGCAAAATTGCGGGAATTAAATATAGATCCTGATACAATTTAATCTAAAATCAAATGTAGGTTGGGTTAAGCGATAGCGAAGCGCTCCGCAGGAATCGCGCAACCCAACAAAAGTTTTAATAATATGTTTTAATAATATGATGTTGGGTTTCGTTCCGATTGCTCCGCGTTCACGCAGTGTCCCGCAGGGATACGTTTACGTTCCACAACCCAACCTACGGAACTAAACTCTGTTTTTGTAGCAAAAATTAATTATAACTATGCCCTACAGTGATTTTACACTAAAAAAAGTCCGTCAGGATTTAGCGATCGCCATCCATGAAGGAGGACGGTTTTTTCCAGATGTGCCTGTTGTAAAACCTGATGATTTGCTACGTCAAGAACTAGAAGAAGGTTTACCATTGGTACTTGCAAGGGGTAGTGAAAAAGCCCGTTCTGAATGGATTATTAGCCCTGTATTAACAGCAGTTCGACGATTATTAGATCGTCAAATTAGCCTTTTTTCTGGAGAAGATTTTACCGTTGATTCTAGTATTGGACTCAATGGTATTTGTGACTTTCTGATTAGTAAATCACTAAGCCAATTAGAAATTCAAGCTCCAGTAGTTATAATTATAGAAGCAAAAAAAGAAAATCTTAATGGTGGTTTAGGTCAGTGTATTGCAGAAATGGTAGCTGCCCAAAAATTTAATGCTGCTAATAATGTCAACATTCCCATAATTTTCGGTTCTGTCACCAGTGGAACTACTTGGAAATTTTTAAAACTGGAGGGTAATTCAGTCACTATTGATATTACTGAATATCCATTGCCACCAGTTGAGCCAATTTTATCATTTCTAACATGGATGTTATCAGTAAATTAATATTGTATTTGCTGGATGTTTGAATTTGCATATCAACCTCATATTTTTAAGATCAATTACCCAGGATAATGCTTGGTTAGAAATTCTTGTGCTTCCGCTTTATCCTTAATTATACCATCTACAGTAGCAGTTAATAAATCATCAAGCATTTGCTTATATTGGGGACTAGGTTTATAACCCAATTGTTTTAAATCATTCCCATTTAATAGCGGTTGAATATTTCCCCAATTTGTTAAATATTGCCAAATCCGTCTTCTGATTTTGCGGGGACTTTGTAAAGCAATTAAAATTAAAGTCTGCAAATCATATCTTTTGAGTAAATAAATAGTTTGACTGGGTTTTTCAAAAGTCGGTAATAATGTAATTATCTCAGCTTGAATTTGAGATAATTTCTCTAATCTGACAATACTATCATCAACTAATTGCAGATTTTTAGCTACTTTTACCCGATATTCTGGTTGTAAATAGGCAATTAATACTTCTAGACGCATTTGCCAATTTATTAAAGTTTGTTTTTTGTCAAACTTCCTTAAACAGTGTTTTAATAAATTTAATTGTCGAGAAAGTTCCACATCTAATTTTAAAGTAGGATGAATACATTGTAAAGCCCCCAAATTATCCAATAATTCTAAAGCTGATTGCCAATAATCTGCTGCTAATATATATTTTAATTCAGTTTTTAGTCGAGTTTGCAAAGCCGGAGTTTTACTATTTTCTTGACTAGTGCGATCATAAACTCCACTATTTATAGCATAACGAATATAAGTTTCTGTTTGTGGTTCTAGAGAAAATCCAAACCGCACTGCAAACCGCACACCGCGATAAATCCGAGTCGGATCTTCAATAAAACTATTAGCGTGTAAAATTCTAACTTGCTGATTTTGTAAGTCTATAAAACCACCAAAGAAATCTAATAATTCACCAGCACGAGGAGAAGTTAACCTTAAAGCCATGGCATTAATCGTAAAATCTCGCCGATATAAATCTTGCCGAATAGAACTAGCTTCAACCTCTGGATTAGCTGCTGGGTAAGGATAAAATTCAGTTCTAGCTGTGGCAATATCCACCCATAAGGAATCTAATACTAAATCTTTATGCCATAACAAAGCCGCAGTTTGAAAAGCACCATGAATTTCTAATCTGGCATTTTGATAAATTTGCTGTAAGGCTTTAGCTAATTCTACCCCTGCACCAACGTCTGCGGTTTTATGAAAACCATCAACGACTAAATCAATATCATTAATCATCAAACTGCGATTTTCCGCTTTTGATAATAGCAAATCTCGCACTGCACCACCAACTAAATAAAGATGCCAACCGCGTTTTTCTGCTTCTTGCGATGCTGTAGTCAGTAATTGCCAAAGTTGAGGAGTAAGACGTTTTTCTAATTCCGTACTTAGTCCTAAATCCTGAGAATCTTTTTCAGTTATTGATTCTAGATTTTGAATTGTTAATTGATGTAATTCTCTTAAAATATCGGTGCGGGTGACAATACCAACTAATTGCCCATTTTCTAATACTGGTAATCTGCCAATATCATAAGTCACCATTAAAGACTCAATTTCTGGTAAAGAGGTGTCAGGGGTAATTGTCTTTAAATTACTTGTCATATAACCTTTAACTGGTGCATGACTAAATCCATGATGTAAGGCAATATCTAAATCTCGACGGGAAATAATTCCAATTAATAAATCTTGGCTATTCACTACAGATAAACCTGAATGTCCATAACGTAATAAAATCCGCTGGGCTTCGGCTATAGTAGTATCAGGGCGAATTGTCCGCACTGGAGAAGACATCAAATCTCTAGCTGTGGGAGGATGGGGAATTTGGGCTTTTAAACCATCTAATAATTGTTGTAAAATTGGTTGTGAATCTGTAGTGCGAAGATTAAAAGATGCGGCTTGAGAATGTCCACCACCACCATGAGGTTGAAATAAGGAATTAAGATTTGTTTGGGGAATTTGCGTTCTGCCAATTACTGTTAAGCGCCAATCATTTTCACCTAAAGGATATTCATTTGCTAACAGTACAGCATCGGTTTCTGTTAAATCAATAATTTCGGAAGCTAAACCTGATAAACCAGGGACAAAACCATCGGTTTTTAGTGTTAACCAAGCAATGGTATATCCCCGCAAACAAAGATATTGTAAATCTTCTAAAGCTGCACTTAACAATTGTTGTAATTGTGGTGATAAACCAGGATCACGATAAGTAGAAATAACTGATAAATTTGCCCCTTGCTGCATTAGCCAAGCCAACGCTAAAGCATCTCTGGCTGTAGATTGTTTATAGGTTAATGAACCTGTATCCACATGAATACCCAAAGCCATTACAGTTGCTTGGGCAGAATTTAAAGAAATATTATTTTTTTGCAATTCTTCTACCATTAAGGTAGTTGTCGCCCCCACTTCGTCAATATATAATTGAGTGCTGGGAATGTCTCTTTCCTGTCCAAAATGATGATCGTAAACAATGATTTCTTGGACATTGGGTAAATCGAACCAGATAGCAGCTTTACCCAAGCGATCGCGCTTTTGAGTATCCACAACCATTAAAGAGCGAATTTTTTCAGGATTTACCGAACGTCTTTCAATTAGCGGATACTCGTCACGATGTAACGCTAAAAAGTCCCGCACAGGAGGATGTGCGCCCCCAGTCAAGACAATTTTACTCCCTGGTTTGAGACAAGTTAACCCCACTGCTGCCCCCAAAGCGTCAAAATCCGCAGTTGTGTGACAAAGAATTAAATCCATATATTTTTAAGATAGGAGTCAGGAGTCAGGAGAAAGAAGGAGTCAGGAGTCAGGAGTCAGGAGAAAGAAGGAGTCAGGAGTCAGGAGTCAGGAGAAAGAAGGAGTCAGGAGTCAGGAGTCAGGAGTCAGGAGAAAGAAGGAAGAAGGAAGAAGGAAGTAGAAGTTAGAGAATATAATTTTTATCTTAATCAATTTCCCAATCACCAATTACCAATCACCAATTACCTAAAGAAAAAACAGATTGGCGGATCAGAAGTGAGCAACTGTTACAACCAGACGTAAAATATTAATTGATCAGGTGATGCCTTATGAGTTCATAAGGTTCACTGAAAACCCTAGACTGTTTATACAGCAGCAGTTCTGGGAAAACTAAGATTTAGTTATGTTGGGAAAAACAAAATGAGCATAGTATTTCAAATCGCTTTAATATCATTAGTCTTGTTCTCCTTCGTGCTTGTGATTGGTGTACCTGTTGTTTACGCCACTCCTCAAAACTGGGTAGAATCTAAAAAACTACTCTGGGTTGGTTCGGGTATTTGGGCGGCTTTAGTCGTGTTAGTTGGTATATTAAACTTTTTTGTGATTTAGTTGAATGCTTTAATCATTCACTAACGCATACCATATACTCTATTAAGAGCAGAAAAGCTTAGGTAAAGAGTTAAACAGAAAAAATTTTCTTTTTCTAAACGACTTTTTCCTGATTGTGCTTTCCTGCTCTTCTATTTTGATGGCAGAAAAGTATATTGGTAAAGCAGTTATTGTAAATTTATTTAGAGGCAGTTATGGCAGTTTTTGAAGGAAATTTTCAGCACACCGAGTCTTTGCGCTTTGCATTGATCATTGCTCGCTTTAATGATCTTGTCACCATGAAACTCGTAGAAGGATGTAAAGATTGCTTAAAACGTCATGGTATAGATCCTGATCCAGAAGGACAGCAAGTAGACTATGTTTGGGTTCCCGGTAGTTTTGAAGTGGCCAATGTAGCCCGTCAATTAGCAATGTCTGGCCGTTATGATGCCATAATTTGCCTGGGTGCAGTCATCAAAGGACAAACACCGCATTTTGATTATGTATCATCGGAAGTTTCTAAAGGTATTGCTGCGGCCAGTTTCCAAACAGGTGTGCCGGTAATTTTCGGGATTTTGACCACAGATACCATGCAGCAAGCCCTAGAACGAGCCGGCATCAAGAGTAATCATGGTTGGGAATATGCCATGAACGCCATAGAAATGGCGACTCTCATGCGGCAATTACGCCCGAATTTAGCAGGTTAATTGGGTAATGGGTGATAGGTAATGGGTAATGGGTAATTGGTAATTGGTAATTGGTAATTGGTAATTGGTAATTGGTAATTGGTAATTGGTAATGACAACTGTACGGGCGAAGCATTTGGAGAACTATTTTTGGCAATGACCGATAATTTATCTTCCAAATGCTTCGCCCCTACTGACTTTACGGGCGAAGCATTTGGAGAACTATTTTTGGCAATGACCGATAATGTATCTTCCAAATGCTTCGCCCCTACTGACAAAAAAAGAATTTAATTTGGGGGTTGACAAAGCTGAATATATCTGGAATAATAAGTTTATTGGTGAGTTCGCGGGTGTAGCTCAGTGGTAGAGCGCAACCTTGCCAAGGTTGATGTCGTGGGTTCGAATCCCATCACCCGCTTTCTAGTTAAAGTTGATATATTAAAGTAACACTAAAGATTTTCCATCTCTACTAAATTGGTAGATGATGGATTTTTAGGTTAGGAGTTTGTTAGTAGACTTTCCCAGCTATATCATTAGACGTAATTTTAGAGTTTCCCATACTGATTTTCAGGAAAATTGGGGAATAATGTAAAAAACCGCCCAAGTTATTCATCTTGCTTGTGCAACCTCAAAAACCAGATAAAATTGACTTAAATACGGAATACGCTTGTCCTTGTCGTCGCAAGGGACATTTGATTCCTATCACGCTAACAGAAGCTTTCGGATGCGATCGCTGTCAGCAGATTTTTGTTGTCGAAGAAAATGGATATGTATTAGAGCAACTTTCTACTACCTATCCATATAAACGTGCTTGGCGTTGGAAAGGTAATAATTGGCAAATTGTTCAACCCGGATTAGGACAAAACTATTTGCCAGTAGCACTCAGCATTATTTTTGTGTTAGTGATTATATGGCTACCATTAGCTCTACGATTGGCTAATAGTTCCAATATCATAGCTTGGACAATTGTAGCAGTGCTATTGGTAATTCTGCCAGCACTAATGGTCTGGCTTACTTACAGACGTTAACTCCATGACAGGTGAAGTGATTGATGATTACCCCGAACCTATGACAAGTGCTAACCGCGCTTTTCAGGCTTCCCTGAAATTGGGAACGACTAAGGGGATAGATAGGAGTCGCGCTGTGTTAGCAATGGCACAAGCGATAGAAAGTGATTTTGATGAAATTCTCGAAGCTAATACTCTGGATTTAGAAGCAAGTCGAGAAATGGCAGTTCCCGAATTAATTTTGGACTGGTTGAAGCTAACTCCCTCTCGGTTGGAGAATACAATCAAAATTCTGCAACGATTGGGAGAATTATCTGATCCTTTACGACGGGTGAGAACTGCTGATTATCAACAGGAAGACTCTCAAAGCTATACTCAATTAATGCCTTTAGGGGTGATTGCCTTTATTTATGAGGCTTTCCCCGATTTAGGGGCGATCGCTGCTGGTTTTTGCATAAAAACTGGCAATAGTATTATTCTTAAAGGTAGTACGGAAGCTAGTAACTCCAATACAGCGATCGCTAACGCCTTGCAAACAGCCATTACTAAAGTCGGATTACCCGCAGGTTGTGTAGAATTAATCACCGCTGAACATGGTGCTTCAGTGCGAGATTTAGTTACCCAAGATCAGTATTTAAGTTTAGTTATTCCCTACGGACGTTCCAGTTTAATTCAACAGGTGGTCAGACAAGCAACCTGCCCAGTGTTAAAATCAGCAATGGGTAATTGTTATCTGTATTGGTCAATCAACAGTAGCTTAGAAATGATTCGCTGGATGATTATGGATAGCCATGAAAGCGAACCAGATCAAGTCAATGCCATTGAAAAAGTTTTAGTGCATCGTCAAGCCTTACCATCTTCCTTATCAGTGCTGTGGAGTAGTTTAAAAGAAAAAGGTTTTCAACTCAAAGGAGATGCAGAACTAGTTGCAGCATTTCCCCAATTGCAATTAGCCAAAGATGAAGAATGGGGAACACCGTATTTAACCAAAACAGTAGCTTTTAAGTTAGTAGATAGTTTAGAAAGTGCGATCGCTTGGATTAATCAATATAGTAGCAGTCATGCTGATAGTATTGTCACAGAGTCTTACCAAGAAAGTCGCCAATTTGCATTAGGAGTAAATAGCGCCTCCACCTACATAAATGCTTCCCCTCGTTTTTCTCGTCACTCCTCACGGGGAGAGGCTGTATTTTTAGGAATGTCCAATCAAAAAGGACATCGCAGGGGATTTATTAGTTTGGAAACATTGACGACGGTGAAGCATATTGTTCAGGGAAATGGACGGTTTTAGGGAAAATGTCTGAATCAGGATATCCAGGATTTAAAGATGAACAGGATTTTATTATTTTCATCTTCTTCATATTCTTCACATCCTGAAAATCTGAACACGGATTTAGCGAATTAAAGGATGAACAGGACTTTTAGGGAAAATGTCTGAATCAGGATTTCCAGGATTTAAGGATGAACAGGATTTCATTATCTTCATCTCATTCATATTCTTAATATCCTAAAAATCCTCAAATCCTGAGTATCCTGATTCAGACAAATTCACATCCTGAAAATCCTAAAATCCTGGAAATCCTGATTCAGACAAATTCACATCCTGAAAATCCTAAAATCGGTGGAAATCCTGATTCAGACAAATTCCTATCCTGAAAATCCTTAAATCCTGGAAATCCTGATTCAGACAAATTCACATCCTAAAAATCCTAAAATCCTGAGTATCCTGATTCAGACAAATTCACATCCTGGATATCCTGATTCTGACAATTAAATAATATATAGTAATTTACAGGTAAAAACCATGAATACACTGTACAATTCTGATTTTTATAGCTGGACAAAAACACAAGCACAACTACTCAAAGAAGAAAAATGGGAAACACTAGATAAACTCAACTTAATTGAAGAAATAGAAACATTGGGAAGACAAGAAAGAAGAGAATTAACCAACCGTTTAGCCTTGTTATTAGGACACCTACTAAAATGGCAACATCAACCAGAAAAACGTAGTAATAGTTGGTTAGCAACAATTCGAGAACAACGGACTCAAATCAACCGAATATTAGCAGATAGTCCCAGCTTAAAATCCTATTTAGAAGAAGCCTTTTTATTAAGTTATCAAGATGGAATTAACTTAGCAGTCAAAGAAACAAACCTCCCCTATGAAACCTTTCCAGAAAATTGTCATTATGAAATCACACAAATATTAGAACCTGAATTTTTACCAGAATTGTAACCTTCTAACCTTCTTCCTTCGCGCCTTTGCACCTTAGCGTCTTTGCGCGAAACAAAATTAACTCAACCGTTCCCGCAACCACAAAGCTAACAAAGGCATAGCTAAACGATAACCATGTTCAGCATCATAAATCAAACCCTTATGCTGTAACCCAGTTAACGCACCTTGCAGACTCCCACCCCGTGAAAGTCCATGCTTTTGAATATACTCCTTACTCTGAGGTTTATCAGTAGGATCAATAGCCAAAGATTCTAATAAATGTACCTGATTTGCAGGTAACAACATCAGCAAAGATTCATAAGTCATAGATAAATCTTTCAATAATCCTGCAATAGCCTTTTGAACATCTTCCTCCCGAATTAAACCATCTGCACAACGGGACGCAGATAACCGCCGAATAATCGCCATCCCATCGCCAATATGTCCCTGTACCGCCTCTAGAAATAGCTGTAAGGCTTGACTATGACAGTCAAAGGTGAAACCTTGCGTATGTAAAATTTCCCTCGCCCACAAGGCTAAAATATCCTTAGCTAAAGGGGCTAATTGGATAGTTTCTAGGGGATAATTAGTATCATCTGAATGTTGGCTAGACTCAGCAATGGTGGCTATTAGTACATAGCTAACATGAGGATAAGCCTTAACTTCTTTCCTAAATGTAGTTTCCCATAAACCATGACGATCCCAAGAACGAATATGGGGAAAACTTTCTAAAATCAGCAATATGCGGTGATTTAAATCAACCGCCATTATTTCCAATAAGTCTAACAAACTGGCGAAAGCTTGCCATAATTGTTCTTGTTCCAAAGAACGAATTAGTTTTAATTGAGTTTCAGAATTAAAGGTAAAAAATGCCGATGAATTTTCATTCAGCCAAGTTTGAACTTTCTCTGCTTCCCAGTTTTGACTAATCGCTTCCGCTAGTAATTGCACAAATCTCTCTGCTTCTGTAGCGCGAATGCAGTCTATTTCCAAGATAACTGTATTCACCTCCTGTGCTGCACCTCTCACTAAAGTGCGTCTCCCACTACCAGGGACTCCAGTAATTAACAAATCACCATCCTTTGCCAGTATTTCAATAATCCGCTGAAACTCTACAGAACGTCCAATTAATTGTAAGGGAGTAGACAAATTTAAATTCACTCGATTCTCGCTTTTGCGTAATATATTATAATAACTATTAAGCTAAATTTAAGGGCAACTATGGTTAGTACAATCACTAAACCAAACAATATTACCCCAGAAACTACCCCCGCAGAACAGCGAGTAGTTTTCCACAATATCAGTTGGCAAAATTATCAGCAAATTTTAGCAGCATTAGGGCAAAGTCGTTCCTCTCGACTTATCTATGATCAAGGGACATTAGAAATTACCATGCCTTTAGAAGAACATGAAAGTGCTACCAGATTAATTGAACGATTCATCTGCATTTTGGTAGAAGAAATGGGTTTAAAAATTAAAACAATGGGTTCAACTACCTTAAATCGTGATGATTTACAAAGAAGCGCTGAACCGGATAACTGTTATTACATTCAAAATCAACCTCAAGTAGTTGGGAAAAAAGTTGATTTAAATGAAGATCCACCACCCGACTTAATTGTAGAAGTAGATATTACTCATACTGACATCAATAAACTTGCTTTTTATGCCAGCATGGGTGTACCCGAATTTTGGCGTTATAACGGTGAAATAGTGCTATTTTATCAACTTCAAAATCATCAATATGTTGAAGGAGAAAAAAGTCCCACATTTTCTATAATCACCAAAGAAAAACTTTATCAATTTTTGCAAGATTGCCAAATAGATGAAGTGCAAGCTAGTAAATCCTTTCGTACTTGGGTACAACAGGAAATACAGAATTAGAAATAATTGCATAGTAGGGGCGGGGTTTTCCCCACCCTGACAATTTGCTTAACTAGCTAACAGTGTCTTTTCCAAAGGAGTCCAGCGGAAAATGCGATCGCCACCTCTCTCAATTACCACCTTAACCCGTGGTTCTAACTTAGGCAAATTCATCAAATACTCAACTTCCTGATCAGAAAGAATATTTCCCTCAATAATCCACAACACCAACCCCTTAGACTTAGGAGGTAATTGTGCCAAATGAGAACTGATCATTGGTGGTAAATAATATACATCACCCACCGCCGCACCACTACTATTGCTTCTTTTGCCTAAATGTGGTGGTCTGACACCATGAACTTGCATCAGATACGCAGCCACATCACCCAGTCCTCTCGCAGTAATATGCAATGCAACATAGCCAGTCGCCCGTAATCGGCGCAGATAGCGCCCTTCATAGCCCCCCTCCAGAGGAACATAAACACCCAACGCCCCAAATTTCTCCAAATTGCGGATGAAACCGTTGCCAGTGGTAATTAGTGCCATAGATTTTTCTCCTATCCCACTTAGATATCTCTATTATTCACTCTCTAGTGGTAGATTAAGTTAAATGAAGCAGGATATTTTTCCCAATCTTGAAAATTCGGAACCGGAATATGGGTAATTTTTCCTACCTCCGCCTCAGCATCCCATCATAAAGCAAAAAAATACTGGACAAAAAGTCATGAATAGTTTATATTATTAGATTGTGACCGAATAGTATAATTAGCTAGGCATCTTTCTTATTTAGAGTTTCTAGTTAGTCCTAGCATCTGAGTTTCTAGTTAGTTTCCCTAAAAGAATAAAACTGGCTGACTCCATAAGAGACTGCTAAACTAAAAAAGCTTTCAGGTCAAATCAAGAGCCAAATTCATATTTAAGCTCTCACACCAAATCACTCCCGTAAATCCTAAAAAAATTAGGCAAAATCTTAAACAATAGTTTAGGGTATGAAAATAAGTAGTTCCTTAGCAATAATGTTGGTTTCATGGCATTATGTTAAGACTAAGGAAAAGGATACTGAGGGTCAATAACCACTTAAGTCCTGCTACCACGGTAGAGTGCCAAAGCAACTGCTTGGACAAAAGCATTGCTGCACACAGCGCAAAGCCATCAAGCCTCGCATTGGATTCCAGAAGTAATACCTTCTCCATAGAGTAGGCACTTATTCCTGTTATTGTGATTGAGTAAGTGAAAATAAACAAATTCACTAAAGCAAAAGGGACAAAAATTGTTGCGTCGCCGAGAATTTGCACTGTTTAACGCCAGTCCAAATTTCAGAGGTAAAGTTTACACTCAAGCGACAGTGACAAAAGCTGTCCCCATTCGACTTCCAAAAAAATAGAACGAAAGGAGAACCAGTAACTGTGTCTGTAGGTATTCTCGGCACCAAGCTGGGCATGACCCAAATATTTGATGAAGCAGGAGTCTCCATTCCTGTTACCGTCATCAAAGCCGGTCCATGCACCGTTACACAAGTTAAAACGAAACAGACCGACGGTTACTCTGCCATTCAGGTTGGTTATGGCGAAGTTAAACCCAAGTCACTGAACAGACCATTGTTGGGACATTTGGCTAAATCCTCCGCCCCACCAGTCCGTCATCTGAATGAATATCGCACCGATAGCACTGGTGATTATGCTTTAGGTCAAGAAATTAAAGCAGATATTTTTAGTGCCGGTGAAATTGTAGATGTAGTTGGTACAAGTATTGGTCGCGGTTTTGCCGGTAACCAGAAGCGTAACAACTTTGCTCGCGGTCCCATGTCACACGGTTCCAAAAACCATAGAGCGCCAGGTTCTATCGGTGCTGGGACAACCCCAGGTCGTGTTTATCCCGGTAAAAGGATGGCAGGACGTTTGGGCGGTACTCGTGTCACAATTCGCAAACTGACAGTAATACGAGTAGATGCAGAACGCAACTTAATCATCATTAAAGGAGCTATTCCTGGCAAACCAGGAGCTTTAGTGAGCGTCGTTCCTGCAACTATAGTTGGCAAAAAATAGTCATTTAGTCATTGGTTAGGGGCAAAAAAAGACAACTAACAACTGACAACTGACAACTGACAAAGGACACAAAGATGGTAGAGAGTGTAATTAAAAATTGGCAAGGAGAGCAAGTCGGAGAGACAAGCTTCGACCTCCGGGTTGCCAAAGAAACAACAGCGGCGCATATCGTACACCGCGCCCTAGTCAGACAAATGACCAATTCTCGCCAGGGAACTGTCAGCACTAAAACTCGTGCAGAAGTTCGTGGTGGTGGTCGTAAACCTTGGCGGCAAAAAGGCACAGGTCGCGCCCGTGCTGGTTCTATCCGTTCACCATTATGGCGTGGTGGTGGTGTGATCTTTGGACCAAAACCCAGAGATTTCGACCTAAAAATGAACCGTAAAGAACGCCGTTTGGCATTGCGGACAGCATTTGTTGGCCGTGCTGAAGATCTAATAGTTGTTGAAGAATTTAGCAACGAGTTACAGCGTCCTAAAACCAAGGATCTCGTAGCAGCATTAGCTAGATGGGGTGCAACATCAGAACAAAAGACACTGTTGATTTTGTCTGAAATAGCAGAAAACGTGCTTTTATCAGCCCGTAACATCGAAAACTTAAAACTGATTCCCGCCGACCAGTTAAACGTTTACGACTTGCTCCACGCTGACAAAATTATCGTCACATCATCAACCCTAGATAAGATCCAGGAGGTCTACAGTGCCTAAAGTAGTTGCCACCCGTGATCTACCGGATTTAGTGCGTCGCCCCATTCTCACCGAAAAAGCGACCATGCTCATGGAACAAAACAAATACGTATTTGAAGTCATTCCTAAAGCCACTAAGCCACAAATTAGAGCCGCCATTGAAGACCTATTTGCAGTTAAGGTCGTCAAAGTCAATACCGCTAACCCTCCACGCAAACAAAAACGCGTAGGTAGATTTATTGGTTATAAACCCCAATACAAGCGAGCTATTGTCACCGTTGCTCCTGGGGACGAAGAAAAAATCAGAAAAGTTCTCTTCCCAGAAGTTTAAGAATTTTAGATTAGAGATTTGCAATTGGGCTAATGAATAATTGCCAAAAAACAATTAAAAATCGAAAATCGAAATCAAAAAAATTCTGAATTAAAAATTCAAAACTCCAAAATCACTTATGGGTACTCGTTCTTATCGCCCTTATACCTCCAGTACTCGCCAAGTTATCATCTCCGATTTTGCCGAAATTACGAAAACTGAGCCAGAAAAATCATTAACTGAATCAGTTCATCGTCCTAAAGGTCGGAACAATCAAGGGCGGATAACCAGCCGTCGTCGGGGTGGCGGACACAAACAACTATACCGCATTATCGACTTTAAGCGAGATAAGCGGAATATGTCCGCTACAGTTACAGCCATTGAATACGATCCTAACCGCAATGCGCGGATCGCTTTAGTGTTGTATGAAGATGGCGAAAAACGCTACATCTTGCAAACAAATGGCATGACTGTAGGCACAAAGATAATTGCTGGACCTGAGTCTCCTATCGAAGATGGTAATGCCTTACCTCTATCGAATATGCCCTTGGGTACTAGTGTTCACAACGTCGAAATGACACCAGGTAAAGGTGGTCAAATCGTGCGGGCTGCTGGTGCAGTAGCTCAAGTTGTCGCTAAAGAAGGCAACTATGTAACCTTAAAGTTACCTTCAGGTGAAGTCCGCTTGATTCGGCGTGATTGCTACGCCACCATTGGACAAGTCGGTAATACAGATGCCAGAAACCTCAGTGCTGGTAAAGCTGGACGAAATCGCTGGAAAGGCCGTCGTCCCAAGGTGAGAGGTAGTGCCATGAACCCAGTGGATCACCCACATGGTGGTGGTGAAGGTAGAGCGCCTATCGGTAGAGCCGGTCCTGTCACACCTTGGGGTAAACCTACTTTAGGGGCTAAGACACGGAATCGCAAGAAAGCCAGCACTAAATTGATTATCCGTCGTCGCCGCAAATCATCTAAACGTGGTCGTGGTGGTCGTCAGTCCTAACATCAAATTTGACAATTGACAATTAAGCATTATCAATTATCAATTGACAATAATCCCAAATCAAAAATTGAACTATGGGTCGTTCTTTAAAAAAAGGTCCTTTTGTTGCTGACCATCTGCTCAAGAAAATTGAGAAGTTAAACGCAAAAGATGAAAAACAAGTGGTTAAAACTTGGTCGAGAGCTTCGACAATTTTGCCCTTGATGGTAGGTCATACTATCGCTGTTCACAATGGACGGCAGCACATTCCCGTATTTGTCAATGAACAGATGGTCGGTCATAAGTTAGGAGAATTTGCTCCTACCCGTACCTACAGAGGTCATGGTAAAAGTGACAAAAAATCAGGGAGATAGATCAATTAAAAATTAAAAATTAAAAATTAAAAATTAAAACATGAGAACTTTTAATTTTTAATTCTAAATTTTTAATTGACAAACATAGAGTAAGTTATGAAAATGGCAACTGACACTACTGAAGTTAAGGCAATCGCCCGCTATATACGCATTTCTCCCTATAAAGTGCGCCGTGTACTTGATCAAATTCGCGGCCGTTCATACAGAGAAGCACTAATCCTGCTGGAATTTATGCCCTATGGCGCTTGTGACCCCATCTTAAAGGTTCTCAGAAGTGCCGCAGCTAATGCCGAGCATAATGCTGGTTTAGACAGATCCAGTTTGGTGATCAGTCAAGCCTATGCCGACCAAGGACCAGTGCTAAAACGGTTTCAACCCAGAGCGCAAGGTCGAGCTTACCAAATTCGCAAACCAACGTGTCATATCACTGTTGCTGTTTCCGCGGTTGCTACTGCTGAGTAAACAGCCATACAGGCACAAGAAAATTGCGTACAGTAAGAAATTTTAGAGGAAGCTTTTGTGGGACAGAAAATTCATCCAGTCGGCTTTCGACTGGGTATAACTCAAGAACACCAATCCCGTTGGTTTGCAGAACCTGACCGTTATCCAGAACTTCTCCAAGAAGACTACAAACTCCGTCAATACATTGAGCAAAAACTAGGTAGATACGCTCAAAATAACGCCGGTATTTCCGAAGTGAGAATTGAGCGCAAAGCTGATCAAATTGACCTAGAAGTCCGCACAGCTAGACCAGGTGTGGTTGTAGGTCGTGGTGGTCAAGGTATTGAATCATTACGGTTAGGACTGCAAGGAGCCTTGGGTGGTAATCGCCAAATTCGCATTAACGTTGTTGAAGTCCAACGAGTTGATGCTGATGCTTACCTGATTGCTGAATACATTGCTCAACAATTAGAACGTCGGGTTTCCTTCCGCCGAGTTGTGCGTCAAGCAATTCAACGCGCTCAAAGAGCAGGTGTCCAAGGAATCAAAGTTCAAGTCGGTGGTCGGCTCAACGGTGCAGAAATTGCCCGCTCAGAGTGGACTCGTGAAGGTAGAGTTCCTCTCCACACCTTACGCGCTGATATTGACTATTCTGGCTGCACAGCTAAGACAGTTTACGGAATTCTCGGAATTAAAGTTTGGGTCTTTAAAGGCGAAATTATTCCTGGACAGGAACAAGCTCCCGCTCAACCAGCTAAAGACCGTGAACGTGGAGATCGTGACCGTGAACGCGAACCCCGTCGCCGACAACAACAACGTCGTCGTCAACAGTTTGAAGACCGCTCCAATGAAGCCTAGTCAATGCTCATAGTCAGTGGTAAAAAAACTGACAACTGACAACTGACAACTGACAACCGACAACTGACAAATCATGTTAAGTCCTAGAAGAACTAAATTCCGCAAACAACAACGCGGACGCATGGAAGGTCTTGCCAGCCGAGGCAGTACCCTCAACTTTGGGGACTTTGGACTCCAAGCCCAAGAACCATCTTGGATTACCTCACGGCAAATCGAGGCTTCCCGTCGGGCAATGACTCGGTATATTCGCCGGGGTGGCAAAATCTGGATTCGGATTTTCCCTGACAAACCAATCACCATGCGTCCTGCTGAAACCCGGATGGGTTCTGGTAAAGGTAACCCAGAGTTTTGGGTAGCCGTAGTCAAACCAGGCCGGATCATGTTTGAAATTGGCGGCGTTACTGAAGAAATTGCCCGCGAAGCTATGCGATTAGCTGACAGTAAGTTACCAATTAAGACCAAGTTTATTACCCGCTCTCAACCACAGGAGCAGGAGTAGTTTATGCCTCTTCCCAAGATTTCAGAAGCTAGAGAATTAAATGACGAACGGTTGGCTGAAGAAATTGTCGCTGTGAAAAGACAACTATTCCAGTTGCGCTTACAAAAAGCCACTAGACAATTAGAAAAGCCTCACCAGTTCAAACACGCACGCCATCGGCTCTCCCAATTACTGACAGTAGAAGGAGAACGGAAACGGGCAGCGAGTCTTTCAGATCAAGAACAAAAGTAGGAGATTATGGCAGTCAAAGAACGAGTTGGCTTGGTAGTGAGCGATAAAATGCAAAAAACTGTGGTAGTAGCCATAGAAAACCGCGCTCCTCACCCCAAGTACGGCAAAATCGTAGTTCAAACCCGCCGCTATAAAGTTCACGACGAAGAGAATACTTGCAAAATAGGCGACCGGGTGCGGATTCAGGAAACTAGACCCCTGAGCAAAACCAAGCGTTGGCAAGTCAAAGAAATCCTGAACATTAAAGCTACTTAGTAAACAGTTGTACCATCAGCTACAACGACCCTAGAAGAGAGACCAGTTGTGATTCAACCCCAATCTTATCTGAATGTCGCAGATAATAGCGGTGCTAAAAAACTAATGTGCATCCGCGTATTAGGTGCAGGTAACCGCCGTTATGGTGGCGTAGGCGATAGAATTATCGCTGTTGTCAAAGAGTCTTCACCCAACATGGCTGTAAAAAAGTCAGATGTTGTAGAAGCAGTAATTGTGCGTACTCGTAAAGCTATTAGTCGTGACAGTGGCATGGCTATCCGTTTTGACGATAACGCCGCAGTGATTATCAATAAAGAAGGTAATCCTAGAGGTACAAGGGTATTTGGTCCGGTAGCTCGTGAACTGCGCGACAAAAACTTTACTAAAATTGTTTCTCTGGCTCCGGAGGTGCTGTAATGGCAAAGCGCCCACAACCCAAAGTTTTTCATAAAATGCACGTCAAAACCGGTGATACTGTGCAAGTCATCGCTGGCAAAGATAAGGGTAAAGTTGGGGAAGTGATTAAAGCACTACCACAATTGAGCAAAGTCCTTGTCAAAGGTGTCAACTTTAAAACCAAGCACGTGAAACCTCAACAAGAAGGTGAATCAGGGCAAATAGTCACCCAGGAGTACCCCATTCATAGCTCCAATGTGATGCTCTATTCCACCAAGCAAAACGTCGCTAGTCGCGTTTGCTACACTTTCACCGCCGAAGGCAAGAAAGTGAGAATGCTCAAAAAAACAGGTGAAATTCTCACCAATTAAAAATTAAGAATTAAAAATTAAAAAGTTCGCAATTTTAATTTTTAATTTGGCATTTTTAATTGGAGGAAAGCGACCCTGACCAAGCCCAGGGGATATAAGGACAAACACTATGGCGAAAACACGACTTAAAACCGTATATCAAGAGACAATTACTCCCAAATTGATTACTCAGTTTGAATACACCAACGTGCATCAAGTGCCTAAGGTGATTAAGATAACTATCAACAGAGGTTTGGGAGAATCTGCTCAAAACGCTAAATCACTAGAGGCATCTATCAGCGAAATTGCCCTGATTACTGGACAAAAACCTGTGGTAACACGGGCAAAGAAAGCGATCGCCGGCTTTAAAATTCGTCAAGGTATGCCTGTAGGGATTATGGTGACACTAAGAGGCGAACGGATGTACGCTTTCTTAGATCGTCTGATTAACCTGACACTACCCAGAATCAGAGACTTTCGCGGTGTCAGCCCCAAAAGCTTTGACGGCCGTGGCAACTACACTCTAGGTGTGCGGGAACAGCTAATTTTTCCAGAAGTGGAATATGACAGAATCGATCAAGTCCGGGGTTTAGATATTTCTATCATCACCACGGCAAAAACCGACGAAGAGGGCCGCGCCTTACTTAAGGAAATGGGAATGCCCTTTCGCGATCAATAAGTTCATCTAAAGAGGGAACGATGGCGGCTAACGACACAATTGCAGATATGCTGACGCGCATCCGCAATGCCAATATGGCAAGGCATCAAACTACGCAAGTACCAGCTACAAAGATGACTCGTAATATTGCCAAGGTACTGCGAGAAGAAGGCTTCATTGCGGAAGTTGAAGAAGCAGGAGAAGGAATTAAGCGGAACCTAGTTATTTCCCTGAAATACAAAGGTAAAAATCGCCAACCCCTAATCACTGCCCTAAAACGAGTGAGTAAACCAGGTTTGCGTGTTTACTCCAATAGAAAAGAATTACCAAGAGTGCTAGGCGGTATCGGTATTGCCATTATTTCTACATCCAGTGGGATTATGACTGACCGCGAAGCACGCCGCCAAAATCTAGGCGGTGAAGTGCTTTGCCACGTTTGGTAGTCGTCATTGGTCATTGGTCATTGGTCAGTGGCAAAACAACCAACAACTGACAACTGACAAAAAACAACTGACAAAGAACAAAAAATCATGTCTCGTATTGGTAAACGTCCAATTACCATTCCCGCCAAAGTGCAAGTGGCGATTGATGGTGTCAAAGTAGTAGTGAAAGGTCCTAAAGGCGAACTTTCCCGTCAACTACCTAAAAATGTCATAGTCTCCCAAGAAGGAGAAACATTGATAGTTACTCGTCGGGATGAAACCCGTACCTCCAGACAAATGCACGGTTTGAGCCGCACCCTAGTGGCCAACATGGTGGAGGGAGTATCCCAGGGTTTTCAACGTCGCTTGGAAATCCAAGGGGTTGGTTATCGCGCCCAACTTCAAGGCAGTAACCTAGTTTTAAATATGGGTTATAGCCATCAAGTCCAAATTGAACCTCCAGCAGGAATTCAATTTGCGGTAGAAGGGACAACTAATGTCATAGTCAGCGGTTATGACAAAGAAATTGTCGGCAACACAGCAGCTAAAATTCGTGCCGTTCGTCCACCTGAACCCTACAAAGGTAAAGGTATTCGCTATGCAGGTGAAGTGGTCAGACGCAAAGCTGGTAAGACTGGTAAGGGTGGTAAGAAGTAAATATGAAACTTACACGCAAAGAATCAAAACAACGTCGTCATCGGCGCGTTCGTAGCAAAGTCAACGGTTCCCCAGAACGTCCACGTTTGTCCATATTCCGATCCAATGAGCATATTTATGCTCAATTGATTGATGATGCCAAGCAGGAAACTATAGTAGCGGCATCAACCGTAGAACCAGAATTGAAATCTAGCATCGCTTCCGGTGCCAACTGTGACGCATCAGTGCAAGTTGGTAAACTGGTAGCTGTCCGCGCCCTAGAAAAAGGCATCACTAAAGTCGTTTTTGACCGTGGTGGCAACCTCTATCATGGTCGCGTCAAAGCCTTAGCCGAGGCGGCACGCGAGGCTGGTTTAGATTTCTAAGTCCGTCAGTAGTCAATAGTCAGTAGCAACTGACAACTGACAACTGACAACTGACAACTGACAACTAAAAGAGAGCATTGATTATGGTAACCGGTCGTCGTAAAGCAAGCCGTACAAAAAAAGAAGAAACCACCTGGCAAGAGCGAGTTATCCAAATCCGCCGGGTGAGTAAAGTCGTCAAAGGTGGTAAAAAACTCAGCTTCCGTGCCATTGTCGTCGTCGGTAATGAACGTGGACAAGTTGGAGTCGGAGTTGGTAAGGCATCAGATGTAATTGGTGCAGTTAAAAAAGGTGTCGCTGATGGTAAAAAACATCTAATTGACATCCCAATCACCAAATCCAATTCTATTCCTCACCCCATTGATGGTGTTGGTGGCGGTGCTAAAGTCATGATGCGCCCAGCCGCACCAGGTACAGGGGTAATTGCCGGGGGTGCTGTACGGACTGTATTAGAGTTAGCAGGAATACGTAATATTCTCGCTAAACAACTAGGTTCAAACAACCCTTTGAACAACGCCAGAGCAGCAGTTAACGCTCTATCTACCCTGCGAACATTAAGTGAAGTTGCTGAAGATCGCGGTATCGCCATTGAGAAACTCTATATTTAGTCAGTCTTTGTATCAGATTCTCAATCTAAAATCCAAAATCTAAAATCTAAAATCACAAACCAAAATGAGACTTAATGATGTTAAGCCCCAAAAAGGCTCTAAAAAACGCCGTAAGCGTGTAGGTAGAGGTATTTCTGCTGGACAAGGTGCTAGTGCTGGTTTAGGGATGCGTGGTCAAAAATCCCGTTCTGGTAGTGGGACAAGACCAGGTTTTGAAGGTGGTCAACAGCCATTGTACCGCCGGATACCTAAACTCAAGGGTTTCCCCCTGATGAACCGGAGAATCTACACTACGATTAATGTAGAGAAATTAAATGATTTACCTGCTAACTCAGAGGTAACATTGGAATCCTTAAAAGCAGCGGGGATCTTAACCACTGTTAAAGGCCAATTGAAAATTTTGGGGAATGGGGAATTGAATGTTCCTCTTCAGGTAAAAGCTGCTGCTTTCACAGGCCAAGCTCGAATCAAAATCGAGGCTGCTGGTGGAAGTTGTGAAGCTGCGTAAAAGTCTGAACTATGATTTTTATGATTAAGATGATTTATATGATTAGGATGATGAATGTGATTAGGATAATCATCTTCATCAAATAAATCACAAAAATCACAGTTCAGACGGCTTAATCATCTTCATCATCATGAATCACGTAAATCATAGTTAGGACTTCAAAGGTAAAACTCTATGATCAGTCGAGACAAAGCCCCAACAGCTCAAGAAACTTTTATGCAGATGGCGCAAGCAGCCGGACTGAGAGGTAGGCTGCTTGTCACTGTCGGTATTTTAATTTTGGTTCGCCTGGGTATCTTTTTGCCTGTCCCAGGAATTGATAGACCTAAGTTTGCTGAAGCTATATCGGGCAACAATTCCATCTTTGGTTTATTGGATATATTCTCTGGGCGGGGACTCTCTACTTTAGGTGTCTTTGCTTTAGGGATTTTGCCCTTTATTAATGCGTCCATTATTATCCAATTACTCACTTCTGCTCTGCCATCTTTAGAAAATCTCCAGAAAAATGAAGGCGAAGCAGGTCGGCGGAAAATATCACAAATTACCCGCTATGTGACTGTAATTTGGGCAATTATTCAAAGTGTGGCTTTTTCGGCATTATTTCTCCAACAATTTGCCAAAACACCAGGTCCGATATTCGTAGCAGAAACGGCGATCGCTCTCACTGCTGGTTCAATGTTCGTCATGTGGGCATCTGAACTGATTACAGAACGGGGTATTGGTAATGGTGCATCTTTGTTGATTTTTGTCAACATTGTGGCATCTTTACCCAAGTCTCTCGGCGATACCATTGACTTGGTACAAGTTGGTGGACGGGAAATAGTCGGGCGCGTCATCGTTCTTGTAGTGGTTTTTATGTTCACAATCGTGGGTATTGTGTTCGTACAAGAAGGAATGCGCCGCATCCCCATTATTTCTGCCCGTCGTCAAGTAGGTAGAAGAGTTTTAGCAGAACAGCGGAGTTATTTACCCCTACGTCTCAACTCTGGTGGGGTAATGCCGATTATTTTCGCAGCCGCAATCCTGAGTTTGCCACTTTTAGTCGCCAATTTCACTAAGAATCCCGAATTAGCAAACATTGTTAATACCTATTTAAGTCCAGGTGGTTCTGCACCTTGGGTATATGCTCTCGTTTACTTAACTTCCATTGTTTTCTTCAGCTATTTCTATTCTTCGTTGATTCTCAACCCAGTAGATGTAGCTCAGAATTTGAAAAAAATGGGTTCTAGTATTCCCGGTATTCGTCCCGGAAAAGCTACTAGTGAGTATATTGAACGGGTGACAAACCGCCTCACTTTTTTAGGAGCTATCTTTCTAGGTTTAGTGGCAATTATTCCCACAGCCGTAGAAAGTGCCTTAAAAGTTCCCACCTTTAAAGGACTAGGGGCAACATCTTTGTTAATTTTAGTCGGTGTGGCAATTGATACGGCTAAACAAATCCAAACTTACGTCATCTCTCAGCGTTATGAAGGAATGGTGAAACAATAGTGACGCGATTAATCTTCTTGGGACCACCGGGTGCTGGTAAAGGAACTCAAGCTCAAACCTTGGCTGCATTTTTGCAGATTCCCCATATTTCTACAGGTGACATTTTACGTCAAGCTATTCAAGAGAAAACAACTTTGGGAATGCAAGCCCAAAGTTTCATGGATAAAGGCGAATTAGTCCCCGACAAATTAGTAGAAGATATGGTGAAAGAACGCCTGCAACAATCAGATACTAAAACAGGTTGGATTTTGGACGGCTTTCCTCGTAAAGTTACACAGGCAGAGTTTCTAGCAGAATTACTGAAAAGTCTAGGACAGGGTGGTGAAAAGGTAGTTAATCTGGATGCACCAGATGAAACTGTCATTACTCGGCTACTAGGACGCGGACGAAAAGATGATACTGAAGAAGTGATTCGTCGGCGCTTAGAAGTTTACCGCGATGAAACTGCACCCTTAATTAACTATTTTACAGATCGCCAAAAACTCCTCACAGTCAACGGTAATCAGTCCCAAGAAGAAGTTTTTACTGATTTGAAAAATATCATAGCTGCTTAAAGAAACTCAGGGGCAGCGGTCTATGTCGGCAGAGAGAAAAAATTTTTCCATTGCCTTATTACCTCGCCCCTATCTTCCAAGCCAGGCGCGAGTCAAATCTTGTTCTTCTCACAAGTGATAAAATTTGACTGATAGGTGTAACACAAATTAAATGCACCAAAAGCAGCCAATCAAAAAAGTTAAAAATTATCTTCAAAAGTCCCTAGGGCATAGGGCTTTAAAGCTCAGTTAATGTCCTCGTAGAGGAGTCGCTGAGAAACCCATACTCACCTGTTCGCGCAAGCGTGCCCCAAGGCATAAGGGAGTGTGTGGAGTATGTCACCTAAGATGTATTAATAACTGTTGATATATTTCTCCAATTATGCTCTTTATGCCCATAAAAGTGTACAAGGACAATAGGAGATTGTTGAGTTGAGGAAAAAACTTGTCTAAGCAAGATTTAATTGAAATGGAAGGGACTGTCACCGAATCGTTGCCTAATGCAATGTTTCGTGTTGACTTAGATAACGGCTTTAATGTCCTGGCACACATTTCTGGGAAAATTCGCCGTAATTACATCAAGATTTTACCTGGCGATCGCGTCAAAGTTGAATTAACACCCTACGACTTAACCAAAGGTAGAATCACCTATCGCCTGCGGAAGAAATAAAATCAATAACAGAGAATCTTACCATACATAAATCAACTGGTCTTTTTCTAGTTACATAACTGAAATATTTCTTCTAGAAATGCTATAATTTACTATTTGGAGTCAATTTTAAAGGCATGAAAGTCAGAGCCTCAGTTAAGAAAATTTGTGAAAAGTGCAGCGTGATCAAGCGTCGTGGTCGCGTGATGGTGATTTGTGAAAATCCCAAACACAAACAACGCCAAGGATAGAAACTATCTATCAAAGCAAAGTTAAACCCGCGACCATGAAATGGCTAAAGCCACAAAATCGCACTTTGCTAACTGCAACTACGAAAACAATAGGGAGAGATTCATTGTGGCACGGATTTCCGGCGTAGACCTTCCCCGCGATAAGCGTGTAGAAATTGGTCTAACATACATTTACGGAATTGGCTTAACTAGATCACATCAAATTCTCGCAGCTACTGGCGTAAATCCAGATATCCGCGTAAAAGACCTATCTGATGCTGATGTAGCTGCCCTCAGAGGAGAAATCGAAAGCAACTATCAGGTTGAAGGAGATTTACGTCGTCTAGAAGGACTAAATATTAAACGTTTAGTTGACATTGGCTGTTACAGAGGGCGTAGACACCGCATGGGCTTACCAGTGCGTGGACAAAGAACCCGTACCAACGCTAGAACCAGACGCGGTAGAAGACAGACAGTGGCTGGTAAGAAGAAAGCCCCTGGCAAATAACTTTTCTAAACTTGCTGCAATTAGCAAGTTGTACCTTAAATTCACTAAAGAAATATGGCCAGACAACCAACGAAAAAATCCGGGAGCAAAAAGCAGAAACGGAACGTACCCAATGGGGTTGCCTACATTCAGTCTACCTTCAACAATAGCATTGTCACGATTACCGATCAAAATGGAGATGTTATCTCCTGGGCAAGTGCTGGTTCTAGTGGATTTAAAGGGGCAAAAAAGGGAACTCCCTTTGCTGCACAAACCGCTGCTGAAAGCGCAGCTAGACGAGCCACAGACCAAGGAATGCGGCAAATCGAAGTCATGGTGAGTGGTCCCGGTGCAGGTAGAGAAACCGCTATTCGGGCGCTTCAAGGTGCAGGATTGGAAATTACACTCATTCGAGATATTACCCCAATTCCCCACAACGGTTGCCGTCCACCCAAGCGCCGTCGAGTTTAAACAGAACCTATTGGGTAATCAAGCCAAAAGCTAGAACCCTTGGGAAATCATCAACAATGCCCTCTGTGGCTGGTAATTTTGAACTATTTTCCCCAAGCGAATACTTGTTGAATTTAGACGCGTGGGGTAAATAAGTTCGCTTTCAAGAAAATTTGAGAAGCAATTAATTTGTCTTCTAGCAGCACCTTAACAAGGGAGGCTACTCCGTGGCTCAGTTTCAAATTGAATGTGTAGAGTCTAATGCTGAGGAAAGTCGGAGCTATTACAGTAAGTTCGTTCTAGAACCCCTAGAGCGCAGTCAAGGGACAACTGTTGGTAACGCGTTGCGGCGGGTTTTACTTTCTAACTTAGAAGGGACATCAGTAACAGCGGTGAGAATTGCTGGTGTTAGCCATGAGTTTGCGACAGTTCCAGGGGTAAGAGAAGACGTACTAGAAATCCTCATGCGAATGAAGGATGTCATTCTCAAGAGTTATTCTTCTCAACCCCAAATTGGTCGCTTACTCGTGAACGGCCCAGCAACAGTTACTGTAGCGCATTTCGACTTACCTAGTGAAGTAGAAGTGATTGACCCGACCCAGTATATCGCCACCATTGCTGAAGGTGGAAAACTGGAAATGGAATTTCGGATTGAGAAAGGCAAAGGCTACAGGACTGTAGAACGAGGCAGAGAAGAAGCCACATCTTTGGATTTTCTCCAAATTGACTCAGTGTTTATGCCCGTACGGAAAGTCAACTATAGTGTTGAAGAAACCCGTGACGATGGTTCTTTGAAAGACCGACTACTGTTGGAAGTATGGACTAATGGTAGTATTTCTCCTCAAGAAGCACTATCATCTGCCGCTGGAATTTTGGTAGATTTATTCAACCCATTGAAAGATATCTCCTTAGAACCAACGGATACAGGTTCAGATATCCCAGATGATCCCACCGCGCAAATTCCGATTGAAGAATTACAGTTATCTGTCAGAGCTTATAACTGTCTCAAACGCGCTCAAGTAAATTCCGTAGCCGACTTATTGGATTACACCCAAGAAGACCTTTTAGAAATCAAAAACTTTGGTCAAAAGTCAGCGGAAGAAGTAGTGGAAGCTTTACAGCGTCGCTTAGGTATTACTTTACCTCAAGAAAGAAGCTCTAAGCCTAGCTAAATCAAAACCATTAATAATTCACTCTTTGCATTATTATGCGCCATCGTTGCCGAGTCAAAAAACTTAGTAAACCAGCGGATCAACGTCGCGCTCTTCTCAGAGCTTTGACAACAGAGTTGGTACGTCATGGTCGAATTACTACAACTTTAATCAGAGCTAAAGTTGTCCGCAGTGAAGTAGATAAAATGATTACCCTAGCTAAGGATGGCTCTTTAGCATCACGTCGAAAGGCGTTAGGTTATATCTACGACAAAACCCTGGTTCATGCACTATTCGAGCAAGCCCCAACTCGGTATGCTGACCGTCAAGGTGGTTATACTCGCATTCTGCATACCGTCCCCCGTCGCGGTGATCATGCTGAAATGGCGATTATTGAACTAGTTTAAAGTTATTAGTCATTAGTCATTGGTCATTGGTCAGTAGCAAATAAAAAACAACTGACAACTGACAACTAACGACTGACAAACAACTATGTTAGAAAGCAGCCAGCATAATTCTACTCAGCGAGTAGCCTTGGTTATTCAGTACATAGGTACTCATTTTCACGGCTGGCAAAGACAAAAAGGACAGCGCACTGTCCAAGAAGAGATAGAAACAGCTATAGCCACTGTTCTAGGGTATCATGTGACACTCCACGGAGCAGGTAGGACTGATTCTGGAGTCCATGCTGCCGCTCAAGTAGCCCATTTTGAAGCTACAGGTTCAATTCCTGCTCACAGGTGGGCAAAGGTTCTCAATGGCTATTTGCCCCCAGGGATATTAATCAGGGCATCAGCAGGTGTAAGTGAAAGTTGGCACGCTCGTTTTAGCGCAGTTTACCGACGATATCGCTACACTATCTACACTGAAAATTTACCGAATTTATTCGCGCAACCTTTCAGTTGGCATTATTATTATGCCCCCTTGGATGAAGCCTTAATTACATCTGCCCTGAAACCGCTACTGGGAAAACACCATTTATCTGCTTTTGAACGGGCTGGGTCAGCGCGATCGCATTCCTGGGTAGAAGTGCAAGCAGTAGAATGCCGTCGTAGTGGAGCATTTATCCATATTGAAATTCAGGCTAATGGATTTTTATATGGCATGGTGCGGCTATTAATCGGAATGGTAGTACAAGTAGGTTCTCGTCAGCGGACTCTAGATGACTTCACCGACATCTGGCAACAAGAACGCCGGGAAGAAGTGAAATATTCTGCACCTGCTCACGGGTTATGCTTGTTGAGAGTCGGTTATCCCGATTTTCCCTTTCCGCCAAAAATTTGGTATGACACCCAACCATACCTAGTCATGGGTCATGACAATTGACAACTAACAACTGACAATTGACAACTAACAACTGACAATTGACAACTGACAACTGACAACTGACAACTGAAAACTGACAACTGACAAAAAAAATGACTAAAACCTACCTTCCCCCTCAAGCATCTATTGAGCGCGATTGGTACTTAGTAGACGCTACAGATAAACGTCTGGGTCGTCTTGCTACCGAAGTTGCAATGATCCTCAGAGGCAAAAAGAAACCTGAATTTACACCCCATATGGATACAGGGGATTTTGTCATTATTATCAATGCTGAGAAAGTGGCAGTTACAGGTAAAAAGCGCACCCAAAAAGTTTACCGTCGTCATTCCGGCCGTCCTGGTGGGATGAAAACAGAAACTTTCGCTAAGTTGCAACAGCGCTTACCCGAAAGAATCCTTGAACACGCTATTAAAGGTATGTTACCTAAAAATAGTTTGGGTAAGCAATTATTTACCAAGCTGAAAGTGTATGCAGGCCCAACTCATCCTCATGCAGCACAACTACCCAAAGAAATCACAATTAGTACAATTCCTGGAGAAAATTAATGCAAGTAGCAGAAACTACTAGCGGTCGTGCCGTTTACTGGGGTACTGGTCGCCGTAAATGTTCAGTTGCTAGTGTCCGTCTAGTTCCCGGTGAAGGGAAAATGACTGTTAATGGCAAAGATGGAGATTTGTATTTCCAATTCAATCCCAACTACTTAGGAGCTATTAAAGCACCTTTGGAAACCTTGGGATTAGAAAGCGAATACGACATTTTGGTGAAAGCCGAAGGTGGTGGCTTAACTGGACAGGCTGATTCTATTCGTCTAGGAGTTGCCCGCGCTTTGTGTCAACTTGACCCAGATAACCGTTCACCGCTGAAAACTGAAGGCTATTTAACTCGTGACCCACGAGCTAAAGAACGGAAGAAATACGGTTTGCACAAAGCCCGCAAAGCACCTCAATACTCCAAACGTTAAGATAGGAGTCAGGAGTCAGGAGTCAGGAGTTCAGAAGGAAAAACTTTTACCCAGTCCCCAGTCCCCAATCCCCAATCCCCAGTCACAATTTATATAGATTCGCAACAAAAAAACAATGGCTAAACCTGATATTCATCCCAAATGGTATCCAGATGCTAAAGTCTACTGTAATGGTCAAGTAGTTATGACCATTGGTGCTACCAAACCCGAATTACACGTAGATGTTTGGTCTGGAAATCACCCCTTTTACACTGGTACTCAGAAAATGATTGATACTGAAGGCCGTGTAGAACGCTTCCTCCGTAAATATGGTATGTCCAGCACTCAAACTGAAACTGAAACTCAAACTGGCGACGATAATCAAAAGTAGCTGGTTGGCTGTAACTATTGATAGCATGGCGGAAGCCATAGACGACCCTGCATAGTGCTGGGTCGCTTGTCATTTAATGCAGTAGCCCACTTGTTATTTTTTAGGAGCTTATGTAGTCATCATGGCAGAAATATATTTACTGGATAAACTTAAATCTGTTGAACAAACATTTAATGAATTAACACGCCGTTTAGCCGATCCTGATACCGCTAGTAATCCTGATGAGTATCAAAAAATTGCCAAGTCTCGTTCTTCCTTGGAAGAGGTAGTTGATACCTATGAAACTTGGAAAACAACCCAAGATGAATTAGTAGGAGCGCGTCAGATCCTCAAAGAGTCAAATAGCGATCTAGAGTTGCAACAAATGGCAGCATTAGAAGTCAGCGAACTAGAGGAAAAGCTGGAATATCTGGAAAATCGCTTAAAAGTGTTGCTGATACCCCGTGACCCCAACGATGACAAAAACATTATGTTGGAAATTCGCGCTGGTACTGGTGGTGATGAAGCTAGTATCTGGGCAGGGGATTTACTGCGGATGTATTCTCGCTATTCTGATGTCCAAGGTTGGAAGGTGAAGCTGGTCAGCGAATCTTCGGGTGAAATGGGCGGGTATAAGGAAGTAATTCTAGAAATTCAAGGTGATAGTGTTTACAGTAAACTGAAGTTTGAATCTGGTGTACATCGTGTACAGCGCGTACCAGCAACGGAATCTGGGGGAAGGGTTCACACTTCTACTGCTACTATAGCAATTATGCCAGAAGTGGATGAGGTGGAAATCCATATTGACCCGAAAGATATTGAAATGAGTACGGCGCGTTCTGGTGGTGCGGGTGGACAAAACGTGAACAAGGTGGAAACAGCCGCTGATTTGTTCCACAAACCGACTGGGATTCGGATTTTCTGTACGGAAGAACGGAGTCAGTTACAGAATAAGGAACGGGCGATGCAAATTCTCCGGGCTAAGTTGTATGAGTTGAAATTGCGAGAACAACAGGATGCTGTGACTTCCATGCGGCGCTTACAAGTGGGTACAGGTTCTCGTTCTGAAAAAATTCGCACTTACAATTATAAAGATAGCCGGGTGACTGACCATCGTTTAGGTCAAAATTTTACCCTTAACCCTATTTTGGAAGGTGATATAGAGACGGTAATTCAATCTTGTATATCGCAAGATCAACAAGAACGGTTAGCAGAATTAGCCGCTTCTGGTTCTAGTAGCTAATTAACTTCATTAACTTCCTAAATATCTTAGAAAACCGCTTGTTGTTATTTTTTGCACTTACAGGCGGTTTTCTTATGGGAATGGGAAGGATTGATTGCTTTTACTCCTCATTTTCATTATTTATTGATTTATTGATTTATTGATTTATTGATTTATTGATTTATTGATTTATTTATTTATTTATTTATTTATTCATAAATAGCTATATGTAATACTTTTTTCTCTTTGAGAGTTATTGTTTCATTGAAAAGGTTGCTGGAAAAAGTATAATCACTTGTAAACTTCCTAAAAGCGGTATTGTAAAAACTACGAAGAATAAAGGATATAAAAGTATTTGGTGAAATGGGGGAACAAACAGGTATTCTACAGTTTTCAAATTGTCCTAGAGTTAAATGGCATTTCGGGTGATCTAACTCCTGATGGTTATCTGGATCATAATCAAATCTAATTGGTACAGGTAATATATTTCTTGCTATTATATCCGCATATATTTCTTCTGTCTCATAAATTTCAGGATTATTTTGAAAATCTTCTAAAAATGGTGAGGGTAAAAAGGCAAGCCTATGTGAAACCAATTCGGATCTATTATAAGTATACAAAAGTTGTATTAATGCACCATCAACCATCTTAAAATTGTAGTTTTTACCCTTGTCTAATTCCTGATATATTTGTTTGTACTCAATGTTTTTTAATGCTATTGAAAGATCCTGCATACCAGAATATGCAATCTCATAACTATCTTTACCAATAGATACACATGACGGAAAATTTTGTCGTTCAGACAAACTCATTTGTATTAGTTTTGTAGTAATAGTCTGAATTTCTTCAAGAATTTTTTGATGACTAATCATTTTTATGAAATAAGGTCTTTTAATTTTTCCATTTCCTCTTGTAAATCTTCCTTTTGTATCGCACCTGTTTCTAAACCTTGAACTAACTCTTTTATATTCCTCCGTTGCTTTGTGATATTTTCCCGTTCTTTAGAATTTATCTCTCTATTGATAACATTCATATTTTTTCGCTCATTGTCTGTAGGATAAGTAAATCCGAGGACAAAGTTTCTTCTTTTAACTTCTTCAAATTCTTGTACTAAACCTCTCATATCTTCACCGTAACCTAATACTCTGATCCAAGCTTTACTTCTGGTAATAGCAGTAAATAAAATATTTCTCTTTCTAGCAAGTTCTGAACCAGAGAAACATTCATGAGCATTTATAACATATACCATTGCAGCTTCATTTCCTTTTGCTCTATAGATTCCTGTAAAAGTAACTTCTTTATCACCAAAAAAATCATCTGGTGAACTTGCTACTCCAGTCAGTTTAGAGTTAATTCCTCTCTCCTTTAATAAAGCTCTAGGAGTTCCAACAGCACTACGGGTTGTAACCGGGTTACAGTGAATTATCATAATATCATCATATTTTAATTCATCTTCGCCAATATTTTTCTCTATTTCCTTTACTAACCATTCCATTTGCTCACGGTCGTTATTAAATGACTTAAACATAATTAAGTCGTTAATATCTGAGTGAGATTCTAGAAATTTTGGACTAGTATTTTCATTTCTAGCAAGCTTCACAGGTTTACCATCTTCTAAATTTCCTTCTTCTATTTCATAACCAATATCTGTCCACAATCCTGCATTATCAAACATTTGGATTAATCCCCCCTTTCTATATATTCCAAAACCTAATGCGTGAGCAGAAGTTAGCAGTGGACGAGAATTTCTATAGCATTTCTCTAAAATAATATCCTGTTTGGGTTCTCCTGATTTATTTTGAAGTTTAACGTAAGGATTACCATAACTGTTATTTCCAAAAATTTCTGCCGGTGACTCCATTGTTTTATTGCTAAGACTTTGTAGTTCATCATAAGCATAAATTAATCTTTTAGGTTGCTTTAAGATGTTGTAACAAAGTTGTAGAAAGTGTTTAGAAAAATCTTGCGCTTCGTCAATTAATATTGCATCAAAATACTGCTCAAAGCTGCTAATTTTATCAAGTGCTTCTTCACAAACTTTATCGAATTCTTGACCATATAAATTAGCCATTTTTTTAGCTGCATCTAGGTCTCTAAATTCAATATTATGCTTTTTACATATTTCATAATAAATTCCTTCCATTGAAGGACTTCCCCAAGCATGAATAATTTTAACTTTTTCCCAATCTGGTTCTTCACCTATCTGCTCAATAGAAAAAATTCTAATAAATTGCTTAAATTGATTTTTTGATGAACGAGTATTAAAGGTAACAGCAATATTCCAATCAGGATGTTTTGCGTGTAAATATGCAACTTTAAGAGCCAATACTATAGTTTTACCTGAACCAGCAAGACCTCTAATCCTCTGGACACCTTCAACAGTTTCAATCACAGCAGCACTTTGATAAGGATCTAAATTAGCAATAGAATCTTCAAGTCTCTTGAGTTTTGCACCTCTTGAATCTTCTCGTTTAACATAATTACGCTGGTTTCTTTTTCTAATAGTCGTTATAGCTTGTATAACTGAGTTAAGATGCTCAAAATATTGACTATTTTCCCAATGTTGGGAATTTAAGTAATCTTCTAATTCAGCCTCTTTAGTGACTACGATATAATCTTCTGAAAGATTATTTGGTTTATTAATCAATGTAGGTGCAAATGTGACTACATTTATAGCCACCATTAGTTTCCTTCCTTTATTAAGATTTGTGTTCCCCTTAAGTTTAGATTCAAGTTTGTTGAAACTTTCATCCTGTCCATTTTGTATTATATTTATGTCAGTATCAGTTCCTTCGATAATATTAAAAATAATCACGCCATGCTCTTTTGATACTAAAAGCGCATCGATTGGATAACCACCTTGAGAAGTGCCTATGATTGGATATCCTAGATATAAACTTCCAGTAATATCGCGTTTACTTTCAAAGTAGTTTGCTAGTCTTCTAGATGAAGCTGGCTTGTTATTTACATCACCTCGGATTACATTAACCATATTGTTGATCTCTATTATTTTTGAATTTGGCGTAATCATCCTGTTTTGTGGATGATTTTTTCTAACTAGATTCATTCTAACTAGACTGTTGAGTATAACACCGTGCTTATCTCCCTTCTAATTCTAACAATTTCTCATGACTCCCGATTCGCCTATTTTTTTTTGAGAACAGCTTCCTGTGCAGAAATTTCACCTCGAACTATACGCAGCCATGAGTTAGAAGGAAAAAAGATACAGTTGTAACTGTACCTACAGCAGCCCTGCTTTTAGATATATCCTTGTTGAACAGGGACAAATAGAAGAGTAGTGGTCTAACTCAGTTAATATCAGCCTTAAGGACTAAATACCTTAAACCACTTATTTAAAACTGTATTGATTGTTTGTTTAATTTGATGGTTGCGATTCCATTTTTGAAAGGCGATTTCGTAATCTTCACCTTGGGTTTGAAAAGTATTCCAAATATCTAAGGATATGGCTAATCCGCAACCTAGTAAGATATAAAGTGACCAAGAAAGACCGCCACTAATGGCATCCATTGCTAGGAAAAAAATATTAATAATTGCGTAATTTCCTAACCGTTTCTTAAATTTACTTTGACGATAAAGATTAAAAGTTTTACGTTGTTCAACTTCGCTTTGTTTGACTAACCAATCTCGTTCCGCTTGTTGCAATGTATCAGGTGATATTTGTAACTCTGTGGCAATTTCCACTATCTGCTGATAAGAAAATTCTTGATCATTATCGTCTACTTGACGGGCGATCGCTAATTGCAGAATTTGCTGGACATCATCTTGACTGTAGGAACGCAGGCTGTCAGAGTTAAATGCTGTCATAATTGTTACTCAAATAATAGTTTTAATAGAGAACCACGCTACCATCAGCAATATTTACACCATTTCTAGGTTAGCAAATTTAAACCAATCTGGTGTTCAATTAGTTATGGTTGGGAAAAAGATATATAGCCCTTATTAGATGAGGCAAGGGCGCAGGGGCTGCGCTCCTACGGGTTTTCAAGCAGCATTATTATGAAAACTTTTTTATTCATCTCCTGTGGAATCTAATTTAGCCACGCATAAGAGATTATTCAAGGCAATCGTTAATCATACATATATCCATTACCAAGAAGTCAAAAAATTCCATCCTTCTTTTTCGTCTCCTTCCTCTTCTCCTTTTGAAGTGTTGACATTTTCTCCTTGAAGTACATGATTGTATTCTCCTGAATCAACCCATTTTAATAATTCCCCTGTCCGCATAACTAACCAAGAAAGATTAGAATCTGAATAACTTAATATTTTCGTAACTTGATCTAAACTATCAACACTATTAGCAGCAAATTCGCGGGATTGAACGAGGAAATCTTCGATCACATGAGGAGTTAAATACTCTTCTGGCAAACCTGCAAGTTTCATCAGTGCGGTAGTTGCCACATCAATATCCTGACAAGCTAATAAACCAGCCCGGTCAGCAGTGAACTTTGCCATCATTACCCAATTATATAACGCTAATTCTACACCACTAGCTATCAATCCTCCTAACCCTAATGTGGTACTGCTTAACCACATTTTCAATGCTGGCATCACAATTGATATTTGATGATAAATTATATGCTGACTTTTAATGCGAGCAATTTCATATCCAAAAATAAACAGTAATTCATCATAATTTAACCATTCCATTGCTTCAATATTGATACCAATAATAGGTTTTTCTACGCCAATAATATAGGTTCTAATATGTCCTGTCCCTCGAAATAAATACAATTCAGGAATAGTTGTCACATCAAGAATTTGGCAAGCTTCTAATAATGGTTGATACAATTGGGGAAAATTTCGCGGTGTGACTCTGATTTCACTAGCAATACTTTGTAATCTCAGTAAACGATCAATACCATATTCGTTGACTTTTTTGAGCAAAGGAGAGATACCGGGCATACTTTGTAAAGAAGCTAAGGCTTTTTTATCGAAGGGGTGTTCGTAGGCTGTTGAACTAAGTCCAGTTAATATTTTTTTGGTCATGGGTAGTAATTTTAATTAAATCGGTTGATTCGATAGATTCGATAGATTTTATAAAAAAGATAAAATCCAGGGAATAAATTCCCTGTCTCATAGCTAAAGTCGGTTAAAACCGACTATTTTTTCTTTATTTATGCTATTGAGAACATGAAATTTGATTTTTAGTTATAGGACTTTCGCAAAACAGAATCAAATTGTAGGTAATAACCTGCGGGAAGCAAGCTACATGAATTACCCTTAGAGGATGTTTGAAAAGTTTTGAATGTATGGACTGACTGACCCCTCTCCAAACCTCTCCCCTGCAAGGGGAGAGGCTTTAAAACCCCCATTCCCTTGCAGGGAAGGGGGGTAGGGGGGTTAGGTTTTTGGAGATTACGGGTTTGATATAATACTTTTCAAACAACCTCTTACACAAGAATAAGGTTTATGGCTGCACCACGCAGGGTATTAGCCACATTTTACGTAATTCGTAAGTTAATTATAGTTTTTATTTTTAAAGGATTATTACCATATAAATTGCATATACTCAAAACGGCTTGATTGTTTGATTCTAAACGTAGGGGTTTAGCACTGCTAAACCCCTACACATCTGGGTTCTTTGTCATTTGGCAAAAGTTTAAATCTCACCCGTGTTTAGTATAATTGGTATTTTTGTTCATCTGTTCCCCGCAGTTGTTTTGATTGCAGTAGAGAAAAGGCTGTTTCTGATGAACCCAGTAATCTCAAGGAACGTACTGATGATGACCAGTTTTGCAGTAAGCTGATTTGGTTTTTTTTACGTATTTGTGCGTGTGCGGGAGAGGGGGTGGATATTACTTCAACATTGGTAGTAATTTCTCGCCAATCTAGATTTAATCTGCGACATAGTTCTTCAAAGTTGGCATAACTAACAGGTTTACCAGTCAGGAAGTTGCTAATTGTCGCTAAGGACAATCCGGTATCATTAGCCAAGGCTCTTTGGTGGGGATAGCCATTGTGCGTGAGTGCTATTTTAACTTTGTCAATGTGGTCATTATTAACGCATAGTGATCTTGACATTGCTTATCCTGGGTTAATTTATAACATCATCAGTATATATTGGATTGTCTAATTATATCTTACGTATATTCTCATCTTTATGCCGGTTAAAGATGTGGCATAGTGAATTATATTTTTAACTACGGACTATGTATTAATAAAGTTAAGTTATAAGTCACGATAAGTCAGTGCTTCTCAGTACGTAAGTCAGTATAAGGTTGGTTAGACTGGAGCTAGTGTGTTTTACTAGCAGTGCTTGGAAATAGCAATCGGATAATTTCATCTACCAAATTATTAAAGGAACATCATCTAATGTTTAACTACAATGGCAGCCAATATACTTTAACCAGTTATGGAACATGGCAAGAAGCTCAGGCTCAGGCACAGAGTTTAGGCGGAAATCTTGTCACCATTAACAATCAAGCAGAGCAGGATTGGTTAGTCAGTACCTTTGGTGTTAATCAAACGCTGTGGATTGGTTTAACAGATGAGGTGACAGAAGGCACATTCAAGTGGGTGAGTGGTGAAATATCTACTTATACTAACTGGCTTCCCGGTGAACCAAATAATGGCTGGGATGGAGAAGATTATGTAGAAATGAATTTTGGTTCTCCTGGTAAGTGGAATGATTCTTCGAGTAACCAATTCCGCAGAGGCATTGTTGAAATCACATCTCCCACTTATACCCCTATCGAATCAACTGGCAACACCAAACTAGTTAAAGATATAACAGATAAATACTTTACCCAAATAGGGACAAATACCCCAATCGCTATCAAAAACGGTGGACAACAAATCTTCCAAAATATTTACCCCGGATGGCAAACCCTAGCAGCGGAAACTGTAAATGGTGAAAACCAAGTTCTCTGGAAAAATACTGCTGGAAACTATCTGCATATTTGGCGTTTAGATAATAACTGGAATCGTGTTTCTTCTGAAGGACAATTTGCATTAAATTCTGCGGCAGCTTTCACTCAAGAAACTAATTTTGGCATAGATACCAATGGTGATGGTATTATTGGCAGTCCTTACACCACAATTGAATCATCAGGTAACACTAAATTAGTCAAAGATACCGCCAATAAGTTCTTTGCCCAAGTGGGAGAAGGTATCCCAACTGCTATTAACAATGGTGGACAACAAATCTTCCAAAATATTTACGCAGGATGGCAAACCCTAGCAGCGGAAACCGTCAATGGCGTTAATCAAGTTCTTTGGAAAAACATTTCTGGAAACTTCCTGCATATCTGGAATTTAGATAATAACTGGAATTGGGTTTCTTCTGAAGGACAATACGCATTCAATTCTGCGGCGGCTTTCACTCAAGAGACTAATTTCGGCATAGACGCTAATAGTGATGGTGTGATTGGTAGTCCTGCTGGCAATCCTTACATTCTCATTGAATCATCAGGTAACACTAAATTAGTCAAAGATACCGCCAACAAATTCTTTGCTCAGGTGGGGCAAGCTATCCCAACTGCTATTAAAAATGGTGGAGTACAAATCTTCCAAGATGTCTACGCAGGATGGCAAACCCTAGCAGCGGAAACCGTCAATGGCGTTAATCAAGTTCTTTGGAAAAACATTTCTGGAAACTTCCTGCATATCTGGAATTTAGATAATAACTGGAATTGGGTTTCTTCTGAAGGACAATACGCATTCAATTCTGCGGCGGCTTTCACTCAAGAGACTAATTTCGGCATAGACGCTAATAGTGATGGTGCTATTGGCAATCCCTCTAGTCTGACTTTGACAGGTACTAGTGGTAATGACTTCCTCGTCGGTGGTACAAATAATGATGTTCTCACTGGTGCGGGTGGTAAAGATACCTTGACTGGTGGTTTAGGCAGCGATAAATTTGTCTACCAAAATCTTACTGATTCTCTCCTAGCTAATTTTGATGTCATCACTGATTTCAACGCTACTCCAGGTAATGATTTGTTCCGTGTTTCTACGGCATTAGCTGGATTTGTGGATGTGGGAGCAGTTAATACTCTAGATGCTGCTGGTATTGGGGCAAAATTAGCAGCCTTTGGTTCAAATTACGCTGCTCAATTCAGTTTCGGGCAAAAAACCTTTGTGGCTATTAATGACGCAACCGCAGGGTTTAATGCTGCTAATGATGCCATCATTGAAGTCACAGGATTAACAGGAACATTGAATGTTAATAATTTTGTGATTGTTTAGGGGATATTCAGCAAACCATCCTGTAATTGATGCGATATGTGGGGGTTTAGCACTGCTAAACCCTTACATATATCGAAGTTAAGGTAATTCATGTTGATTTAACACTAAAATTAATAATATTGACAGGTTAACTATCACGTTTTCGTCAAATTGTCAATAGTAAATTTTTACTATCTCTCAAGTTAGATCATTTCTGAGCAAATTCATGGCTAAAATTGTTCAAGGAATAGCTATTAATTTTGTAAAGTTTTGTATCGGACTGGGAGATTGATTTCTGGAACTACTGTCAATAAAGGGTTTGAGACTAACATCTTTTTAAAGATCAAAAATTGACAATGGTAACCCAATTATGAAATTCTCCGAAATTATAGCAAATCGCGGAAAGTATTGCAACCTCGTTGATAAATAGAAAAAATTCTCAATTAATTATTAAGAAAATCTAAAGGCAAATTACTATAAGTTATAAATATCAAAAGTATTCTTAGTTTAGGATAATTTTAACTTATGATAAAGCGACGAAAACTGATATATCTGAGAAAGAACGCTGGGGATTAAACTATGAGCATATTATTGGATTATAGCGTTTGCAGTAGCGTCTCGTATCCCTTGCGAGAATTTCAGATCCCCGACTTCTTAGAGAAGTCGGGGATCTTATTGTTGAGCATAATACCGGGCATATCTCCCTTCTAAAGCTAATAATTCCTCATGATTTCCCGACTCGACAATTTGCCCTTTTTCCAATACTAAAATGCGATCGCACTTCCGCACCGTTGACAATCTATGGGCAATAATTAACACCGTGCGGTTTTCCATTAATCTTTCCAAAGCCTCTTGTACCAAAGCTTCTGATTCGGAATCTAAGGCAGATGTGGCTTCATCAAGGATCAAGATTTGCGGGTTGAGCAGGACTGCACGAGCGATCGCAATTCGCTGTCTTTGTCCCCCTGATAAATTCACACCTCGCTCTCCTACCCAAGTATGATAACCTTCCGGTAGTTGCTGAATAAATTGATCAGCATTAGCAATTTTAGCCGCTGATTCCACTGCGTTAATATCAAAAATATTTTGTCCAAAAGCGATATTTTGGGCAATAGTTCCCGAAAACATAATTGTTTCTTGAGGAACAATCCCAATCTGTTTTCTTAAACTATTTAAAGTCACATCTCGAATATTTACATCATCAATAAAAATGTCCCCAAATTCAGGATCATAAAATCGAGGTAATAGATTCACAAAAGTAGTTTTACCAGCCCCAGAAGCACCAACCAGAGCAATAGCTTGACCTGGCATGACTAATAAACTAATATTATTTAATACAGGTTCTCCTGACTTATAGGCAAAAGTGATATGGCAATATTCAACTTTACCATTAACAGATGGAAGTGTAATAGCATCTGGTTTTTCTAATACCGTTGGTTGAATTGCTAATAACTCAAAAACCCGATCAACTGATGCCTCACCTTGTTTAAATTCATTATAGTTATTAGTAGTATGACCAATAGGATCAATTAACAAAGCTGCTGCTGTTAAATAACTAAAAAATTCACCGACAGTTAAATTGCGTTGAGATATTTGCCAAGTTCCTACCATTAATAAAGATAACGCACTGAGAGCTTCTAAAAATCCGACAATGGGAATTTGAATAGCCTTTAATCTTTCTAATGAATATTTAGCTTTAAAACTGCGTTCTGCTTCATGACTAAATCGCTCTATTTCGTATTTTTCCGCAGCAAAAGCTTGAATCAATCGAATCCCGCTAAAAACTTCCGTTAAAATAGCGGATAAATCAGAAATACGACTTTGACTTTTGAGAGAATATTTCCGTAAACGTTCCCCAAACCAACCAATTAAAATTCCCATAATTGGAGCAACAATTACCGTCGCTAAGGTAAGTTGCCAATTTAAATAAATCATGTAAATGGGAATAGCAATTAATTGCAAAACACAGGGAGTAAAATCATGAAAAAGTTTATTAATAACTTCTCCCACCCTGTCAACATCTTCCGTGAGACGATAAGATAAATCTCCAGCTTTAGCAGTTTCAAAATAGCTGAGATTGAGTTTTTGTAAATGAGTATAAACCTGTTGCCGGAGATAAAAAGCGATTCTTAACGCTGCCTTAGCCATGTATAAATCTTGTACAGACTGAAAAAAGCCCCTGACAAGAAATATAGCAGCACTGATTCCGGCTAATTGAGCGATCGCTAATACATTACCATTCCCGAAGGGAACAGCCAACTTACCCGCGACATTAATCAGGGTTAAAGTTGCCAGTACATATCCCAAAATCCCGACAAAACCCTTAGCAATAGGTTGCCATTGGGTGCGGATATAGGGTAAAAGTTGCCAATAATTAGAACGTGTTTTCAAGTTGTCACATCCACAAAAAATATTTTCCTTTGTTTGACGCTACCAGCTTTTGGTCATATTTGGGAATAGGGATGGGTAAACTGTCATCAAAACAAAGCATTTGATCATTTATTAGCTCTATTTTCTTTAATTACATGAATAACAGATGGTAATAAAGAAACAACAACAATTAAGCCAATTATTGCTAAAAGATACTTATCTAACTGTTCCGCTGGCAAAGTTTTTCCCAGGAAAAATCCTAACAAAGTAATTCCAAATGTCCAAACAAAACCACCAATTAAGTTATAAGACATAAAAGACCGATAGTGCATAGCCCCAATACCTGCTACAATCGGCGCAAAAGTCCTCACAATTGGCATAAATCTAGCTAAGACAATTGTTTTTTTACCATGCTTTTCATAAAAATCTTGAGTTTTCACAATATGTTTTTTACGAAATAACCAAGAATCATCCTTCTCAAATAATTTTCTGCCAAATTTATGCCCTGTAAAATACCCGACATTATCACCTAATACAGCACAAAAAAACGCACCAAAAATCAGTACCCAAATATTTAGCAAGTTTTGAGAAGCAACAAATCCAGCCGTAAATAGTAAACTATCACCAGGGAGAAAAAACCCAATCAATAAACCAGATTCAGCAAAGATAATTCCCCATACTCCAAAATAACCCAGCGATTTAATTAATTCCGGTAAATTAAAGTGCATAAAATCCGATTTGCTTAAGAAGTTGCATTCAACATTTTAACGTTCATAAATTATAAAAATACCAAATAATATTAAGTTTAGATAAAATTATTTTATATTCAAGAGATATTGGGGTAAAGGCGAAAAATGGCAAGATATTTAAAAGTGTTGAGATTATTTTGGAGTGCTGCCATTGCGGCAGAAATGGAATATCGTATTAATTTTATCATTTCTGCTTTCAGTAGCTTAGGTAATTTAGTAGGTAGTATCTTTGGTTTGTTCCTATTTTACCGCACAGGCTACACTTTTACGGGCTGGTCATGGGACGCAGCTTTAGTAGTCTTAGGAATTTTCACCCTATTACAAGGCTTTTCGGCTACCTTCCTCGCTCCCAACTTAAATCGGATTGTGCGTCATGTTCAAGAAGGGACTTTAGACTTTGTATTATTAAAACCTATTCGTAGTCAGTTTTGGTTATCTATTCATACCCTTTCCCTCTGGGGAATACCAGATTTAATCTTAGGTTTGCTCATCATTGGCTACGCTGGTACAAAACTTAACTTAGGAATTGACAAATACTTACTGACTATTTTTCCCTTGGCTTGCGGTTTAGTCATTCTTTACAGCCTGTGGTTTATCCTCAGCGCAACAAGTATTTGGTTTGTTAAAATATACAACGTCACAGAAGTATTAAGAGGGTTTCTAGATGCTGGAAGATATCCAATTACAGCCTATCCGGCGGCTTATCGCTTCTTCTTTACCTTTATAGTTCCAGTAACTTTTTTAACTACAGTTCCAGCCCAGTCTCTGTTAGGTCAAATTCAGTTTACCTGGTGGCTAGGTGCGGGATTTTTAGCAATTGTCTTATTCTTTATTTCTACTCAGTTTTGGCGGTTTGCCCTCCGTTTTTATACCAGTGCTTCCAGTTGATTATACAGCAGGAGTGAGCAGGCAAAAATTAAGATCCCCGACTTCTGCTGTCATCATCTCCAGAAATTGTGATTTGTCCTGAGAAGTCGGGGATTTGGGAAACCTAACGATTACAAGATATCTGGATTTTCACCCAATTCTCGTAATCTGGCAGCCAACCTATCTGCTTTTGCCTTAGCCTCCTCCTCTCGTGATTTAGCTGCCTCTGCTTGAGATTTAGCTGCCTCTGCTTGCGATTTAGCTGCTTCCTCTGGTAATAGAACTAGATTACCAGCAGCATCATAAAACCGCGCCCAAATAGCAGTTTCCCTTTCTACCCTTCCTTCCCAAGTTCCCAACCATAAACCTAAACGTCTACTCCATAACCAACCATGTTCATTGGGGATTAACGGCTGGTACTTTTGATTATCATCTAAATGCCATCCTTGTAAAGAACGAGGATTAAATGGATCATAGACAAAATAATCCGAGGTACGAAAAGTCTGTTCATAAAGGTCTTTTTTAATACCTTTATCTATTGCTGCTGTAGAAGGTGACATTAATTCCACAATTACATCAGGATAGCGACCATTCTCGTCCCAAACCACCCAACCTTGTCGAGTGTTAGTACCATCAATATTGAGAACAGCAAAGAAATCGGGACCGCGAAAATCACGATTACGAACCTGGGTGCTGCTGTAATAAATAAACATATTGCCCCCAGTAAAATAATCATTGCGATCGCACCAAAGCTGCTGCAATGATCGGATAAGGACATTCATTCCAGTCCGATGTCTATATGATTCCAAGGGTTCACCATCATCAAATATTAAGTCTGTTGGTGGGTCATGGGTTTCACCATCGTCAAACACATAATAAGTGGATGAGTCATGGGCTTCCCTGTCCACAATGGCTAGATTCTTTTCGGTAGTCATGAGTGATTATCGCCTTTTTCATCAAGCCTAAACTTCTATAATAATCTGCCCAGAGCTTTCTCAAAGTCTTTGACTATAGCGGTAATTGCTTAAAATTTATCAAAATTTCCGATTTTATCCAGTAAAATTACAGACAAGCGTATATTATATAGTTAGTCAACTCCTTAAAAGACTTCACAGGTGCAAAATGAGTTCAGAATCTAATGTTAAATTCACAATTACTCTTGCCAATCCAGATTTAGATGCAGAGGAGCAGGAACGGGAAACACGGAATCTGCTGCGAGACATTAATGACTTAGATGTGGAAAGTGCTGGATTTGTAGAAGTGACAGAAATACCAGAAGGAGCTAAATCTGTTGGTGGTTTTTTGGTCGGGGCTTTACAGGCTGAGGTCACTATTAGTAATTGTTATAAATTGTTGGCATGGTTGGGCGGCTTGGGTAACAAAAGTATTGAATTGGAAGTTGAAGTCAACGGAAAAAAGGTGAAAGTGAAAGCCAATGGTCAGAAAGAACTAACAGCAGCACTGGAATTAGCACAAAAATTTATCGCAGCTATACTCAACACGGCTTAATTACTTGATTCTTCGGGTAGGGGTTTAGCACTGCTAAACCCCTACAAATCTGGGGTTTTCGTGATTTTATAAAAGTCCATGTCTCAACCGTTTTTAGTATAACTAAGAAATCACACAATATAAGGAAAGAATAACGAGATGGCGAAAATAGCCCTACTCATAGGAGTTAGTGAGTATGAGCCTGGACTGAATCTATTACCAGCAGCGACAAAAGATGTTGAAGCCATGCGGCAAGTTTTGGAAAACCCAGAAATTGGCGGTTTTGATGAGGTCAAAGTGCTGGTAAATCCTCTACGACAAGAAATGGAAGAAGCCATCGAAATATTGTTTGATAATCGTCAAAAAAATGACCTCTTGCTGCTGTTTTTCTCTGGTCATGGCATTAAAGATGAAGAGGGTAGGCTTTACTTTGCTGCTCGTAACACCCGCAAAAATGACAAGGGAGTATTACTTAGGGCAACAACAGTACCAGCTACCTCTGTCCATGAGGTCATGAGGAATAGCCGCTCTAAACACGAGGTAGTGATTCTTGATTGTTGCTTTAGTGGCGCGTTTGGTAAAGATTTGTCAGCGAAAGGTGATGGTTTTATAGATATCAAAAATCAATTGGGTGGAGAAGGGCGAGCTGTTCTGACTTCTTCAAGTTCCACTCAATATTCCTTTGAACTGCAAGGGGCAGATACCTCAACTTACACCCGCTACATAGTTGAGGGGCTGAAAACTGGTGCAGCAGACCGGGACGAAGATGGTTCGATTTCCGTTGATGAATTGCATGAATACGCCAAAAGTAAGGTTCAAGAAGCCACTCCAGGAATGAAACCGGAGATATATGCTGTCAAAGAAGGTTATAAAATTCAGCTTGCTAAAGCACCTATAGATGATCCCAAGCTCAAATATCGTCGAGAAGTTGAATATTGCGTAAGGGACGGTGAGATTGATAATCTTGGTCGTATTACTTTAGATAACCAAAAAAAAAGATTGGGACTAACACCTGACGAAGCGGCGACTATAGAGGCTGATGTTTTAAAACCTTATCAAGACTACAAAGAAAATTTACAGGAATATCAGAAAGCATTTCTCCAAACAATTAAAGGTAAATTCCGTGTTAGTGATAAAACTCGTGCTAAATTGAAACGTCTTCAGCAAGTGTTAGGACTTAGAGATGAAGATACAGCCAAAATAGAAGATTCTCACAAAAGAAAACTTAATCTAGGTAATCAATTTATAGAAATATTGAGTCTAGGAATTATTAGTTTTGCGGTAGCATGGTATATTAAGCCGGATAAAGAATGTCTTCCATGTAAGTTACCTCCAATAAAAATTACCAACCAATTTGCACAAGTTCACAATGTACCTAAAGGAAAATTTAACTACGGTGGCAGCACTTCCTGGAGTTTTATATACCCAACGTTAGAATCAGAAATTAAAAAGACTCATCCTCAATTTGATATCAACATAAAAAAGGAGTTCGTAAAAGGTTCTGGAATAGGTATTGAGAAGTTAATAGATGGTGAACTGGATTTTGCTCTATTATCTCGTGATGTTTCCTCTTTAGAGAAGGACAAAGCTGGAAAAAAGTATTTTAGTCTTAAAGCAATTCCGGTTGTTAAAAGTGGTGTAGCAGTAGCCGTTAACCCCAAATTAGAGATCAATTCTCTGACCAAAGACCAAGTAAGTGAAATCTTTAGTGGAAAGATTAACAACTGGAGACAGGCTGGTAATCCAGCAGATATCCCAATTAAGCTTTATGAGCGTGGTAATAATTTTATAAGCATGAATGAGTTTAGAAAAAGTTTAGGAATTATAGCTTTTGATGACAAAAATATTAACTATGTTAATACAACTAATGAAGGACTCCAAGAAATCACTAAAGAACCTGGGGGAATCTTTGTAGGACCTATCTCAGATATAGTACCACAGTGTGGAGTTAAGACTTTACCTATTATTAATAAGGGTAAAACTTTCTATCCATACCAACAACAAAACTTCGTGTCACCTGCTGAATGTGGACCTGGCAAGCGTAATAAGGTTAACATAGAAGCGATTTATAGTGGTGAATATCCACTCCCTGTTGATTTTTATGTAGTGGTTAAGGAAAATGGTCGAGAAGCACAGCAAGCTGGTGAAGCGTATGCAAATCTACTTCAGACAGAACAAGCTAAAAACATGATAAGACAGCTTCAAGAAACTGGAGGTCTTGACAAAAATAAATAGTTGCTAATGCTTCACTTTGCTGAATCTTCGTGCAAAGTATCTATTAAGCAATTACAATTTTTCAGTTGATGGTGCAACAGGAAAAATTCAGTTTTCACAATCAGGCGATCGCATAAACAATAGCATCTTCTTAATCAAAGTTCAACAAAAACCTGGAACTAATAAATACGAGTTTGTGCCAATTCCTTAATTTTACAACTTTACTAAATAGCGATTATACTAAACACGGGTGAGATTTAAACTTTTGCCAAATGACAAAGAACCCAGATGTGTAGGGGTTTAGCAGTGCTAAACCCCTACGTTTAGAATCAAACAATCAAGCCGTTTTGAGTATACAAATTATCCTTAACCCAACTCCTAAAATTCCGCATAGCCTGACTTCTCCCAATAGTTAAACACTGCCGTACATACTCATTAACTAATTCAATAATAGGAATATTAGGAAAATTAGGACTAGATTGAGATTTTATATATTTCCCTTCTTGTAACAAGAAAATCTCCAAACCTTGTTGTTGATATCGCCAAAATTCAGGAACTCCCAAAATCTCATAATTGTCAAATCGAGTCCGAGAAGTAATATCAATTTCAATAGCCAAATCTGGTGGTGGCTCTATATTTAAATCAATGCGATTTTTGCCAATTACAGCAGCTTGATTTTGAATATAAAAACTCGTATCCGGTTCTACAGCTTGTCTCATTCTTTCATTTTTAAGTGTTGTCGAACCAAAAGGCTCAAAATCAATTTCTAATTTATCTAATAAAATTCTGACTAATTCACCAAATATCTCTTTATCTTTTTCATGTTCAGGTAAAGGAACCATAATTTCTAACCAACCATCACTATAAGAAATACGTGCTGCACGCCTTTCTCCCATTTCTTCTAAAATATTTTCTAACTGCGGCCAACTAATATCCTTGAGTAACATTTGTTGACCAGGGTTGACAATAATTTGTTGCAGTTCTAAAAGCATATCGCCTCAGAGATTGTCAAATTTTTGAGAGTTACCTTTCTTTATAATACGATCACTCACCCCTAAAATTGGTATTTTCGCTAAAATCAACATCTAAGGATTGTTGAACAGGAGAAACCAGGCGTGCCTACACTCGGTGTAAATATTGACCATATCGCTACCATTCGCCAAGCACGGCGCACAGTAGAACCAGATCCCATAGCAGCGGCAATTCTCGCAGAACTAGCGGGTGCAGATGGCATTACAGCCCATTTGCGCGAAGATAGAAGACATATTCAAGATAGAGACGTGCGACTATTGCGGGAAACGGTGAGAACCCACTTAAACCTAGAAATGGCAGCAACCGCAGAAATGTTAGCCATAGCCCTAGATATCAAACCCGATTATGTTACCTTAGTACCGGAAAAGCGGGAAGAAGTAACCACAGAAGGTGGTTTAAATATTGTCGGACAAATTGCTAGAATAGGAGAGATAGTTGATAAGTTGCAAAATGCTGGCATTCCCGTAAGTTTGTTTATTGATGCCGAACCACCACAAATTGAGGCATCTGTCAAGGTAAAAGCCAAATTTATTGAACTGCATACAGGACAATATGCGGAAGCCAAAGACGAAACAACTCGCCAAAAAGAACTAGCTTTATTAGCCCAAGGCTGTGAACAAGCCATTAAAGCAGGTTTACGGGTGAATGCCGGTCATGGACTCACATACTGGAACGTTTACCCCATTGCTGCACTTCCAGGCATGGAAGAACTAAACATCGGTCATACTATCATTAGTCGGGCAGCTTTAGTAGGTATTGAAAGAGCAGTTCGAGAAATGAAAGAAGCAATGCGGGGTAATTGGTAATTGGTGATTGGTAATTGGTAATTGGTAATTGGTAATTGGTAATTGGTAATTGGTAATTGGTGATTGGTGATTGGTGATTGGTGATTGGTGATTGGTAATTGGTAGTTGGTAGTTGGTAGTTGGTAATTGGGAAATATATTCCCCCTACCTTTTGCCTCTTTGGACTAGTAGTTCGTCAAATTTATTTTGACGGGTAATGATCGGAAAAAACTTCTGTTCTTCCATCCCCCACATCCCCCACCTCCCCCACCTCCCCCACATC
>NZ_VILA01000010.1:0-57261 GCF_009712025.1 Dolichospermum sp. UHCC 0406 | reverse complement strand
TTGACAGACTACTAGAGGGGTTGTACCTGCGTAATTCCAGAAAATTAGAGTCACATTTGGAAACTTCAACCTACTATGAATTCTCAACAGTCTAACAAATTGCCACTATGGGTACAAGATAGAGACAAGGTAATTGCAGCCAGCACTGATGCTCAATGGCGCAATCAAAAACCCCCTGACTATAGCCGTTCTCAGCAAAACCTAGCAAAAGAGAGTATCCACCATCATCTCGAAGGTACACTAGAAGCTATAGTTGAAAATCTGGTGAGAACCTTTGAAATGGAAGTGTCATGGAAAACTAACCCCCAACAGTGGTTATCTATCGTCAATGACAAATTCCGGGTAACAAGCAATGGTGGTCAAGAATACACCGCTGCCGAATTAGGTAAATCAGGTACTTATAATTTATTTATGGCTGATTCTGAACATTACAAAGCTTCAGAGGAAAGTTTTGAATCATCCCATGATATCTTTCATAGTACCTTTCCTCAAGGATTTCCCTGGGAAGTATTGGCGGTTTATTCTGGTCCTCCCAATGTTACATTTAAATGGCGACACTGGGGACATTTTCAGGGTAAGTATAAAGATTATGCACCCACAGGGAAAACAGTTGAAATTATCGGTATGAGTGTTGCTCATGTCACCGAAGATTTAAAAATTGTTTCCTTAGAACACTATTTTGATAATGCCCTATTTTTAGAAAGCCTGACAGCAGGTGGCAAACTAGAAAATAGTGAAAATAAGAGCGGTGGTTGTCCTTTTGGTTCTTGGTTTCAGGGATTGAAGAAAAGTTAATCGCTCAGGGTACAGATTCAACACTGCGCCCTAAAATTATAGCAGATCCCCGACTTCTGTTTTCATGATGTTAATAAATGATGAATTAATACTAGAAGTCGGGCATATTACCACAGTAACCTAAAATTATAGATTAGTCAGCAAGCAAAGAAAATGCAAACATACTATTACGTTTTGGCCAGTCAACACTTTCTTATGGAACAAGAACCGATAGACGAAGTTCTCAAAGAACGGACTCGTAACTATCATGAACAAGAAAAAGAAATTGATTTTTGGTTAGTTAAGCAACCCGCTTTTTTAGAAACACCAAAAATGGCAGATATTAAAAAGAAATGTCCCCAACCTGCGGCAGCCATTATTTCCACCAATTCGCAATTTATAACTTGGCTAAAACTGCGGTTAGAGTATGTGATTACTGGAGAATTCTCCGCCCCTAGCGACACTATACCAAATCCATTAGCATCCCTTACCACAGCTTCTTAATAGGGAACAGAGAACGGGGAACGGGGAATATATAAGAATTTCACCTCTTCCCCAATTACCAATTACCAATTACCAATTACCAATTACCAATTACCAATTACCAATTACCAATTACCAATTACCAATTACCAATTACCAATTACCAATTACCAATTACCAATTACCAATTACCAATTACCAATTACCAATTACCAATTACCAATTACCAATTTATGCAAATATTAACAATCTTACCAAGTGCCTTATTACTAGCAGTTACTCCCTTAATTAGCAATATTAATCCTGTTATTGCTCAACAAAATCTTACTAATTGTCAACCACCAAATGCAGGAGAATATTTATTATTAGTAGTAAGTCCCACAACTGAAAATCAAAAGCAGTTGCGTAGTGCATTACCGACTGAATTAAAAACAGTTATTTGCAAATATAATAATCAAACAGTAACGCGAATTGGTGGGTTTAAAAATATTGATGATGCCAATCGCTGGGCAAGGTATATTCAGAATATAGTTGGTTTATCTGCCATTATCACCACTCGTGCTACAGAACAAGCACCTCAACAAGCACCACAAACAACACCAAAATTACCAACTTCAAAAATTAGCTATAACCCCAAAATATTAGGGGAAGGTTATGCAATTCTGGTTGATTATTTTAACCGTCCAGAAATGGTTAGTAGCCTGCAAAAATCCGTAGGAGGTGATGTGGGTTTTGTCTCCTATGGACAACGCCCTTACCTGTTGGCAGTTTATACTACCAATCAAAAGGAAGCATACAATACATTAAAAAAACTTAGCGAAAGTGGATTTGTAGCTATCTTAGCTGATGGTCGGAAAGTAGTTTTACTCCGCTCAATTGTCCGTTGATAATTAGTTAGAGGAGAGTTTAAAATTATCCTACGACGATATGGCGGTATGATTTACTTTTTGCGTAAGATGTTTACTAAATTAATGACAGCGAATTTTTCGTAATTAGTAAATAACCTGCAATGCTAGTACCGACAATATTTGGCAACCAAACCCAACCATATAAGATATTTTCTGATACAACCAAAATACCTGTAATTAGTTGAAATGTATCGTACAGTAGGATGATACCCAAAGTCAAGGCAAAGCTGTTATATTTGGTTCTTGTTTTTAAGTTAATGCCTATGGCTGAACCTAAAAAGGCAAATACAGTGGAGGAAATAGCTGAGGCAAAGCGTTTTTGAATGTGAACTTGTAGTTTGAGAAAATTTTGGTGATCGCCCGCTGTTTCCAAAATTGACAATTGCTGATAAGCTTGATATAGACTCATTTCTCTATGATCAAGTTTTTCTCTATCTGCCTTAAATTGTGAAGATATATTCGGTAAATATAAAGATATTTTATGAAATTTTAGATTTTTTCCATAAGAACCATTGGTATTAATAATAGTTTTATTACCATCATAAAAATAGCAATATTCTTCACTATGGCATTCTGCAAATTTAGAATTAATAATCATCTTTAATCTTTCATTATCTCTAATTAATAAGACTACAGATTTCATTTTTCTTTCGGTTAATTCTTTTGCATAAAATAGGTATTTAAGATATTTACTTTTAGAAACTATATCATCTGTGTTATTTTGGGATATTTGAACATAAAATATATCATGGATTCTGATGTTTTCTCTACTAATATTTAGATGTTTTTCTAGAGTAATTGCTGCTTTGTAGTTAGCTGGAGGAACAACTACTTCATTCAAGATTAACATCAAAATTGTTAATAATAAACCTATCATTACCGCAGGATATACTAATCTGTATAAACTAAGCCCGCAGTTTTGTAAAGCAATAATTTCAGTATTTCTTGATAGCTGCTGATAGGTAAAAATAGTTGCCATTAAAGTGGCAATAGGTAGGGAATAAATAATAAATTCTGGTAATTTCAGGATATGAAGATATATAAGAACATCAAAAGATAACCTTTTCTCTATCAAAAATCTAAATTGTTCAAAGGAAATACCAATTGATTCCGCAACCACAGTAACAATGACAATACTAAATAATAAAGGGGTTATTAATTGAGAGACTAAATAGCGTTCTAGTAATGATATTTGAGTAAAAATATTGATTTTCTTCATTTATCATTTTTTGGGTTTTATATGATGTATAAGCGGACAATATGTCCGCCTTCTTTATGTAACAGAGTATTAATTAGTTAAAAATTCTCAGGTTTTGCCTTAACTGTTAATGAAAATGACCGCTGCTTGTGCTGCTTCCGAAACTTCAGTCAAGCACCTGGCTTGTGAACGACTACCAACATTAAAGATGTTTCTACACTGTTCTCTTAGCTCTAATCGTACCCTACCAATATCAGCAGCAGTTGTAGTCTTATCCAAGGTTGCCGAATAACCTAATGAAGGAACATTAATAGTTAAGGTCTTTGGGTTAGTATCACTAGATGTATTACCAGATGTATCACTAGATGTATTACTAGATGTACCCCCACCACAGGAAGTTACTGTTAAACCAGTGAGTATAATTCCCACTAGCTTGCGGGTAGAAAAAATCGTTGTCATAACTTTAACACCTGAATTGCACTAATTAAATTTTTACATAAGATTCTAATTTACACAAGATTTGCCTGAAAATCTGATTATTACGTACGAGCAATATCCTTGTTTACTGACAACCGACTAATATACAGCCCGCGCTAACCAAGAAATAGCTACACCTAAAACTGAACCAGCGATAACTTGAACTGGTGTATGTCCTAATAATTCCTTGAGACGGTCTTGAAAAAAGTCCGGTTTTTCATGGAATAATTCATCAATCATTTGATTGAGAATTTTTGCTTGCTTGCCAGCAGCTTGACGCACTCCAGCGGCATCGTACATAACGATGATAGCAAAAACTGTAGCTAGAGCAAATTCTGGAGATGCCCAACCTAAAGTTTGGCCAACACCGTCTGCTAGGGCTGTTACTAGGGCTGAATGGGCGCTGGGCATACCTCCAGTAGTTACTAAAACACGCACGTTTAATTTACGATGTTTGACTAACTCAACGATAAGCTTTAATCCTTGAGCTACAAAACAAGCTACAAGCGCAACCAGCAGCACCCGGTTGTTAACAATTTCGCCTATGTCCTGCATGGTATTTTGGTGAAGTTAGTAAGTGTAAGCAGTGATTGTATGGAGGAAAAACGGCAGTAGAAGCCAAAATTTAGTTAAAATCCACAATTGGGCTTAGTTATTGCGGTTGATGATAAAGTGAGCGAGCGCTTGCAAAGGAATGGCTTTTTCACCATAGGATGCTAATTCAGCACAAGCTTGAGCAACCAGGTGTTGAGCTTTAGCGCGAGATTCTTCAATTCCCCACAGACTAGGATAGGTGACTTTCTTGGCTGTGAGATCCTTACCAGCGGTTTTACCTAACTGCTCTTGGGTAGCAGTGATATCCAGAATATCATCAATGATTTGGAAAGCCAGACCGATATTTTGAGAATAACGAGTTAATTTTTGCACATCTTCGGCAGATGCACCAGCAATAATTCCCCCACAAACTACACAAGCTTCTAACAAAGCTGCGGTTTTATGATTATGAATAAAATTCAGGGTTTCTAAGGAAATATCTGACTTACCTTCCGATTCCAAATCTACCACTTGACCACCGACTAAGCCAGCCGCACCCAAGGCTTTACCCAGGCGAATGATGACTTGTAAAACTCTATCCCTAGGTACATTTGTAGGAGTTTGGGCGGCTACGTGTTCAAAAGCTAAAGCCAATAAACCATCTCCTGCCAAAATAGCCACATCTTCACCATAAACTTTATGATTTGTGAGTTTACCGCGACGATAATCATCATTATCCATGGCGGGTAAATCATCATGAATCAAGGACATGGTATGAATCATTTCTACGGCACAAGCTGTAGCCATAGCCATTTCTATTGTGCCACCAATCATGTCAGCAGTCGCAAGACAGAGAATAGGACGAACTCGTTTACCTCCAGCTAAGAGAGAATAGCGCATAGCTTCATAAATCTTTTCTGGATAAACGACGGTAATGGAATTATCCAAAGCTTGTTCGCAAAGCTGTTGTCGTTGTTTGAGATAGGTAGCGAGGTTAAAACTAGCCGACTCTGATTTTTTTGGGGTTTCCAATCTTTTATCCGTTGCTACCATGCTTTGTATTCCTCTTGACTGTTCAAAATATTGGGCTGTTTGTGATCTGTGTACCAATTTTACGGGGCTTTGGGGCGGAAACACTCACGGTTTTGGTGAGTAATCATGAATATTCATAAAAATTATTTCTCAGTTGCCTGTGGTTTGTAAATAGCTAGAAACAGTATTTTGCAATAACATGGCTACTGTCATTGGACCGATACCACCAGGAACAGGAGTAATATATTCTGCCACATTAGCGATCGCTTCAAACTGAACATCACCAACTAACCGACTTTTACCATTGCTATCTGTAACCCGATTTATTCCCACATCTACCACAACTGCGCCCGGTTTTACCATCTGGGCATTAATCATTCCCGGAATCCCGGTGGCAGCAATGAGAATATCAGCATCTTTGGTAATATCTTGTAAATCCTGGGTTTTGGAATGGGCAATTGTGACTGTGGCATTAGCTGCTAATAACATCAAAGCCATCGGTTTCCCTACTAAAATACTCCGTCCTACGACTACGGCTTTTTTGCCCTGTAAAGGAATTCTATATTCTGCTAACAATCGCATCACACCGGCAGGAGTACAACTCCGTAAACCGGTTTCACCTCGTACCAGTCTTCCTAAGTTCACAGGGTGGAGTCCGTCAGCGTCTTTATCCGGGGCAATTTGATGTAGTAGACTGACAGCATCTAAATGATTGGGAAGGGGTAGCTGGACTAAAATCCCATCTACTTGATCATCTGCGTTGAGTTGGGCAATTACTTCCTCTAGTTCGGTTTGGCTGGTTTGGGTGGGAAAGTGTTTACCAAAAGAGGTAATTCCGACTTTGGCACAGGATTTTTCTTTGTTGCGAACATAAGCGGCTGATGCGGGGTTGTCTCCCACCATTAATACCGCTAATCCAGGCGATCGCCCAATTTTACCTTGTAATTTGCTAATTGTCTCACTAAGTTCTTGCTGAATTTTATCGGCTAATGCTTTACCATCAAGGATTTTCGCAGTTTGTTTCATAAGGGAATAGGTGACAGGTGACAGAGAATTGTTTCTTATTTAGTGCTTACGCACAAATCACGGAATAACGATAGCGAAGCGTGGCGTTAGCCATACCACAGAGTCACAGAGGACACGGAGAAATGAGGGTTTCAGAGATATTTTCCGTAAGTCCTGTTATTTTTGTCTGTTCTGCACTTTCGTCCCTTCATTTTCTCATTTTCCCAGTCCCCCTAAAATTTAATTTTTAAAGTACAATACTTACTCACCAATTTTCATGACGCAAGTTGCGTGAATATAAGCTAAATCGCATACCCCAACCAGCTATCCATCGTGCAAGATACCGACTCTATGAATGACATTGCTGCTGCACTCCAACAGCCAGCAGATTTAGACTTTGCATTACCTGATCCAGAAGATGAACAAATTCCTGAGTCCGACTTTTTACAACAACTTGATGTAGCATGGCAGGTATGCGATCGCTTTGATTTACAAACAGAAATTTGGCGTGGTCGCATTTTACGCGCTATCCGTGACCGTGAGAAAAAAGGCGGAGATGGACGCGGTGCGGGTTTTCTTAAATGGCTCAAAGAACGCGAAATCAGCAAAACCCAGGCATACAGTTGGATTCAATTAGCCAATAGTGCTGATACCTTGATATCAGATGGCAAACTGAACCCAGACACGGTTAATAACTTTAGTAAACGGGCATTTGTAGAAACCGCCAAAGCGTCTCCAGAAGTACAACAGATGGTCAGTGAAGCTGCGGAGAAAGGCGATCGCATTACCCGCAGAGAAGTCCGTCAACTCAGTGACGAATGGACAGCCATGTCCTCCGATTTATTACCAGAAGAAGTTAGGGAAAAAGCCGCAGATAACAGTCTGCCACCGCGCTACATTGCCCCTCTGGTCAAGGAAATGGAAAAACTGCCCGAATTGCACCAAAAGGCATTACAAAGGGATATAGCCGCCAATCCTGATGTTGATACTGTTAAACAAGCTACCTCAGAAGCCCGACAATTAGCCAAATATCTCAAATCTGCTGCCCAAGTGCAAGCGTTAATAGCGGAAGATGTAGATATTGAAACTGCCTTAGAAGAAGCCCAACGAGTCGGTTGTTTAAGTATTGCTGCTGACTTGGTAAATCAAGCATCACAAATTGAACAAACCATTGGCAAATTGTATATGACCTGGAAAAAAATTAGTAGTTTAGCGGACAGGTTATATGTGGATACTGGTGCAAGTACGCCCAATTTGCGATCGCTCCTCACCTGCATAGAACCTCTAGGAGGGGAAATCATGGAACTGCAATTAAGCGGTACAACAGAACATACCATTAGATTACAGATTCAGGAAACGAGTTAAGTAATTGGTAATTGGTAATTGGTAATTGGTGATTGGTGATTGGTAATGGGTAATTGGTAATTGGTAATTGGTAATTGGTAATTGGTAATTGGTAATTGGTGATTGGTAATTGGTGATTGGTAATTGGTGATTGGTAATTAGTCAAACTCTTTCCCAGTCCCCAACTTCCCCAACTTCCCCAACTTCCCCAACTTCCCCAACTTCCCCAACTTCCCCAACTTCTCCAACTTCCCCAATCTTACGGTGCTAATTCTTCCATTTTCTTCGCCAGTTCTACATCCAAATTGCTGATAGCATTACCGATGTCGTGGGTAATAAGATTTACCTGGACTGTACTGTAAACATTAAACCATTCCGGGTGATGTCCAAGTTTTTCCGCGTGAACACCCACACTAACCATCCAACCTAACGCAGTTGCAAAGGAGCTAAATTTATATTCTTTGTATAATTTGCCTTCTTTAATTTGCCATCCTGGTAAACTATTGAGGGCTAATTTTAGTTCTGCTTCGCTGAGTTTTTGTGCTGCCATTTTCCTAACCTACATAGAGATTTATAAATACTGATTCTACCTAATTATCATCTTTTTCTATTTTTCCGCTTCCATCTTTTGACGAGTATATTTAGATAACGGAAATTTAAATAACGGCGATACTTTTGCACTACTTCTTTCCCCACCAACAGCGTACCTGGCCAAAATAGAACTTCAGCCAAAACTAATAACGCTGGAACTAATATAGCTTTTTGGGCGAGAGAAATTGGCAAAAATGGCACTATCACAGCGATCGCCAACCATGGTAAAAATGAAATGATAATTAACACTAAACCCAACTTTTGCATATTTTCTGATGATGACGGAATCTGAGTTTAGTATTTTTGTATGTTTAGCTGGAGTGGTTTAACTCACATTGTAGGTTTTTATTTCACGCAAAAAATGATTTGTTTCATTTGCATAAAATCTCTGAGTAATGAAATGATAGAGTTATAATTGAGTAGTGATACTGAATATGCTATTTACCTGTAATTTCAGACAACTTAGAGAAGGGGAATCAGTGGATGTACAAGATTTATTTGGCTATGATTACAACTATTTTTAGTTTAGTTAGTGATCCTGTCTATGCCGCAAATCCTGCACATATTGAGCAGCTATTAAAGACAAAAAAGTGTGTTAAATGTGACTTGTCAGGAGCCGAATTGCTGGGGGTTAACCTATCAGAAGCCGAATTGTTAGGAGCAAACCTGTCAGGAGCTAACTTATCAAATGCTAACCTATCAGAAGCCCATCTAGGAAAAGCCGACCTGTCGAGAGCCAACTTGTCAAATGCCAACTTGTCAAGCGCCAACCTGTTAAACTCCAATCTATACAGAGCCAAGTTATATAACGCTAATCTTCAAGGAGCAAACCTTCAAGGGGCAATGATGCCTGATGGCACAATTCATCCTTAAAGATAGAGCAAAAATAATCAAAATCCTGATTCTGACAACTGAAACATTCAAAAATCAAGCTACACCATAACCAGTATAAGGACGTTTGTAGGGTGGTTGTAAACCAAAAACAATATCTTCTTTTCGTATTCCCATATTTACAAGTTCTTGAGCTAAATCTGATTCTGTCATGTTTTGTTGAATCCAGATTTTGTTATCTTTAATATCGAAATGAATGACGCTATGATAAACCCTTCTTAAATCATCCCAACCAACACGCATAAGTTGATAATGATCATGAATAGTATCAAAAATCAGTTCATTATCTATTTCGTCATATTTGGGCTTAAATTTACCATGTTCTTTGAGGATGGTTTGAATACACTGACGATAATGTTCTATGTTGGCCATTGTATGATTAGCGCGTAAGTGTGCTGCATTTTATCAAAACCACAATCAGTAAATTCCTAGCTGACCAAGTATTTGCTTACAAATTCAAATGGAGTCAAACATTCAAACTCTCCTGTTTCTTCAGCCAAAATCCGAATTAACTTATGATTAGCTGAAACAAAACATTGAGAATGTCCTGCTTTTGCCGTCAAATAAACTCCTATATCTTCACGAGGAATAACTCCTGCTGATTCCATTTCTGCCTGAGCAAAATCATCAATTTGAACATAACAAATATTTAACTTTTGCCAAATTCGTCCAATAATTTCTCCTGCCCAGTCTTTATTCTTTAACCGTTTAGCAACTCTGGAAATTTGATCAATTAATTCATCAGAAATAACTACCTCAATTCCATCATTACCTTGAGTTTCCCAACCTAACCATTGCAGAATTTGACCTTCATAACTATTTAAATCCACTGCACCAATCAGATAAACATTAGTATCCAAAAAAATTAACTCAGGAACGGTTGTCATTTTATTTAATCTTACTTTTGTCGGCGTTCTAACGCTATTTCTTGTTTAACCTCTTGCACAAGATCAATAATTTTTTCCCTGGAATCATAGCCAGCTTCACTCAATGCCTGTTTTAATTCCTGTTCTAATTGTTTGGGTGGCATCAGATTAAGCTGTTGATATTCACTGATGTTTGTGAAAAATTCAGTGGTATCTGTTTCTGCAAATAGAATAATCACTCGCACTGAACTAGGTGAAGTGCCTTCAATTGGGTAATCTAAGGATAATTGACCTTGTTCATCAATTTTACCTGTGGTTTGGATTGCTTTCATAAAAGTTTTTAGTTTAATTCGATGACAATAAATATATTTTACCAAAGCTGTAAACTTTAAAAATATTATCCTTTTCATTGAGACTAACAATTAACCAATGCCTAATTCTTAATTCCTGTTGTGGCAATACCCTGTATAAACTGCCGTTGACCAATTAAAAATAATACCATCACTGGTACAGTAGCAATTGTCACCGCTGCCATCATCAACGGCCAATTATTGGTAAACTGCTCTTGAAACTCTGCTAAAGCTAATTGCACTGTTCTTAATTCTGGTCTGGTTGTAAATACCAAAGGCTTAAATAAATCATTCCATTCACCAATAAAGGTAAATAGAAACAGAGTTACTAACGCTGGACGTGCTAAAGGCAACATTATCCGCCATAAAATTTGTAATCGGTTTGCACCATCAATAGCGGCTGCTTCCTCCAATTCTACGGGAATTGTCTGGAAATATTGACGTAACAGAAAAATCCCAAAGCCGTTGACAGCAGTTGGTAAAATCAAAGCCCAGTAGGTATTAATCAGATGTCCCCACTTCAGCACCAAAAAGATGGGAATTACCAATAACTGAAAAGGAATCACCAAAGTTGCTAACACCACCAAAAGCAACGCTTGTCTACCCCGAAATTTTAGCCTCGCCAGGGCGTAACCCGCTAAAGCCGAAGTGAAAATTGGAAAAGCCGTAACTGCGATCGCTACTAAGGTAGAATTAGCAAAAGCTAATAAAAACTTCCCTTGTCCCTACCCCCCGGTAATTGGCTAAAGTCCAATTATTTGGGGAAGTGCCTGTTCGCACCCCCAAAAGAGGTCAGGAAAACCACAATTAGCGGCAGTAACCCTATAAATGCACTTGTTAGCGCTACTAACAGGCTCAACAAATTGGCATTTTTTTAGATTCCAGTTTAGCTTGGACATTGGCTATGACTCCATACATTTGTTTTTCTGTTGGTACAACCATCAGTAAAAACTAATTTAATAACTATAGTTTCTTGTTAAGTTAAATTAAATCACAGTGATAATTACCCCAAATTGATCGGGTAATTTAAGTTTTTGTATTAAATAATTCATGGACAACGGAGTAACACCGAATATGCAGCAGCTTGTAGACCAAATTGAAAAAATTGATTTCCAAAGCGAAATATATAAAGATGCTTATAGCCGCATCAATGCCATTGTCATTGAAGGGGAACAAGAAGCCCACGAAAATTACATGACATTAGCGAAACTGCTGCCAGCACAGGAAGAGGAATTAATTCGTCTCTCGAAAATGGAAAGTCGCCACAAAAAAGGTTTTGAAGCCTGTGGACGGAATTTAAAAGTGACTCCAGATTTAGTATTCGCTAAAAAGTTTTTCTTGGGACTACACGACAATTTTCAAACCGCAGCCGAAGAAGGTAAAGTCGTTACTTGCCTTTTGATTCAATCATTAATTATCGAATGTTTTGCGATCGCTGCCTATAATATCTACATTCCCGTAGCTGATGATTTTGCTCGTAAAATCACAGAAGGAGTTGTAAAAGAAGAATACAGCCATCTTAACTTTGGTGAAGTGTGGTTGCAAGAAAACTTTACAGAATCTAAAGCCGAATTAGAAGCAGCAAACCGCCAAAATCTGCCCATTGTCTGGAAAATGCTGAACGAAGTAGCAGACGATGCCAAAGTTTTAGCTATGGAAAAAGACGCTTTAGTAGAAGATTTTATGATTCAATATGGTGATGCCCTAAGTAAAATTGGCTTCACTACCCGTGATATCATGCGTCTTTCTGCCTACGGACTGGCAACCGTTTAATAACTGCCCACAGGGGTGACGACTTTGTTACCCCAGGGAGGTAGGGGAAGTAGGGGAAGTAGGGGAGGTAGGGGAGGTAGGGGAGGTAGGGGAGGTAGGGGAGTAATAGTTCTGTAGTCAACCGTCAACTGTGAACATTGACCCCTTATGTAGTATTTTTAATAGTTAGATACTATAGTTTGCGATTTCTCCAAAATCCAAAATCTCAAATCCAAAGTTGGTATTGCCCACTAATTCCACAGTTTTGCACGACAGCACACGCCTAATATATCACTCCATGTTTGGTTTAATTGGACATCTGACTAGTTTAGAACACGCTCAATCAGTAGCTCAAGAATTGGGATATCCAGAATATGCCGATCAAGGGCTAGACTTTTGGTGTAGCGCCCCGCCGCAAATAGTTGATCATATCACTGTCACCAGTATCACCGGGCAGAAAATAGAAGGAAAGTATGTAGAATCTTGCTTTTTGCCAGAAATGCTGGCCAATCGTCGTATTAAAGCTGCCACGCGGAAAATTCTCAACGCTATGGCTCATGCTCAAAAGCATGGCATTGATATTACAGCTTTGGGAGGATTTTCCTCAATTATTTTTGAGAACTTTAATTTAGAGCAGTTCAAACAAGTCCGCAATATTAACCTAGATTTTGAACGCTTCACCACAGGCAATACTCATACAGCTTACATTATTTGTCGGCAAGTAGAAGAAGCCTCTAAACAACTAGGGATTGAATTGTCCAAAGCAACTGTAGCTGTGTGCGGTGCAACGGGGGATATTGGTAGCGCAGTCACCCGCTGGCTAGATAAAAAAACAGATGTCCAAGAATTACTATTAATTGCTAGAAATCAAGAACGTCTCCAAGAACTGCAAGCAGAACTAGGACGCGGTAAAATCATGGGATTACAGGAAGCATTACCCCAAGCGGATATTGTCGTTTGGGTGGCGAGTATGCCCAAAGGCGTAGAAATTGACCCGACAACATTAAAACAACCCTGTCTATTGATTGATGGTGGCTATCCTAAAAACTTAGGCACAAAAGTTCAGCATCCGGGGGTATATGTATTAAATGGTGGCATTGTGGAGCATTCTCTAGATATTGACTGGAAAATCATGAAAATTGTCAATATGGATGTGCCAGGGCGGCAATTATTTGCTTGTTTTGCCGAATCAATGCTGCTGGAATTTGAGAAGTTATATACAAACTTTTCTTGGGGGCGTAATCAGATTACCGTAGACAAAATGGAGCAAATTGGTCGTGTGTCCATTAAACACGGTTTTAGACCATTACTAGTTTAGTCATTGGTCATTGGTCAGTGGTCAGTGGCAAAGAAAAGACAACTGACAACTGACAACTGACAACCAACAACTGACAACTGACAACTGACAACGAACATAATTATGGCAACCACTGAGCGCAAACCGCTACTGTTAGATTTTGAAAAGCCTTTAGCAGAACTGGCTACTCGGATTGACCAAATTCGCCAATTGGCTGAAGAAAATGGTGTTGATGTTTCTGGACAAATTCGCCAACTAGAGACACGGGCGACGCAATTACGGGAAGAGATTTTTAGTAGTCTGACACCATCTCAACGATTGCAGGTAGCCCGTCATCCCCGCCGCCCTAGCACTTTAGATTATATTCAATCTATTAGTGATGAATGGATGGAGTTGCATGGCGATCGCTGTGGCGGAGATGATCCAGCTTTAGTTGGTGGCGTTGGTCGCATCGCTGGACAACCGGTGATGATGTTAGGACATCAAAAAGGTCGAGATACTAAAGATAACGTGGCTCGGAACTTTGGTATGGCTGCTCCTGGGGGCTACCGTAAGGCTCTGCGCCTCATGGAACACGCCAATAAGTTTAGTATGCCAATTTTGACCTTTATTGATACTCCTGGGGCTTGGGCAGGCATAGAAGCCGAACATCAAGGACAAGGAGAAGCGATCGCCTATAACCTGCGGGAAATGTTCAGTTTTGACGTACCCATCATTTGCACAGTTATTGGTGAAGGTGGTTCTGGTGGGGCGTTAGGTATTGGTGTAGGCGATCGCCTATTGATGTTTGAACACTCAGTTTATACCGTCGCTACCCCGGAAGCCTGCGCTGCAATTTTGTGGAAAGATGCCAGTAAATCTCACCTGGCCGCCGTAGCCTTAAAAATTATCTCCCACGACCTCAAAAACTTGGGCATTATTGACCAAATTCTCCCTGAACCCTTGGGTGGCGCACACTCAGACCCTTTAACAGCAGCGACAAACTTGAAACAAGCCTTGCTAGAAAACTTAGACGAACTGAACCGTCTGACACCTGCTGAACGTCGCCAACTCCGTTATGATAAATTCCGTAATATCGGCGTTTTCACAGAACTTGCTCACTAAAAATACTCAAGAAAATGGCATAGAATCACAGCAATGCTATAATTGCCTATGGCTGCTTAAAGATTTTTAACAATCTTCAAGAGCTATAGGCATTTGTATTTACTTGGGTTTATGAGCATCTGTTGGCTGACAGCATTGCCAAAAAGTTGGAAAATATCATGAATTTTGAGCAAAAAAGACGCGCCTTAATTACTGGTGCTAGTAGCGGAATTGGCAAAGCAACAGCTTTGGCATTTGCCAAGGCTGGGATAGATGTAGCATTGGTCAGCCGTTCTCAGGATAAACTAGAGTCCGTAGCTAAAGCTGCACAGGAGTTAGGAGTAGAAGCCAAAGCCTTTTGTGTAGACTTAGCTGAAGTTACCCAGGTTAAATCCAAAATTCAAGGAATAGCTGACGAATTTGGCAACATAAATATTCTCATCAATAACGCTGGGATTGGATATACGGGCAACCTGAGTGAAACACCTTTAGAAGACTGGCAACAGGTAATTAATTTAAATCTCACCAGTGTCTTTCAGTGCATGATGGGAATTTTGCCAGGAATGCGCCAACAAGGCCAAGGCACAATTATTAATATTGCCTCTATAGCTGGCAAACAAGCTTTTCCGGGTTGGGGCGCTTACTGCGTCAGCAAAGCAGGACTTCTTTTCCTATCCCAAACCCTCGCACAAGAAGAACGTGCTAATGGCATTCGCGTCATTGCCATTTGTCCTGGTTCTGTGAATACGGAAATTTGGGATACACCTACAGTCCAAGCCAACTTTGACCGTTCCCAAATGTTAACTCCAGAAATTGTGGCAACAACAATTCTGCACACTGTCTTATTACCACAAGAAGCAGTAATTCAAGAATTGACGATTATGTCCAATGCTGGTGTTCTCTAATTGGTGATTTTATCATTTATCTCTTTAATTACCACTGACAACTGTACGGGCGAAGCATTTGCAGAACTATTTTTGGCAATGACCGATAATTTATCTTCCAAATGCTTCGCCCCTACTAACAACTGACAACTGTACGGGCGAAGCATTTGCAGAACTATTTTTGGCAATGACCGATAATTTATCTTCCAAATGCTTCGCCCCTACTAACAACTGACAACTGTACGGGCGAAGCATTTGGGGAACTATTTTTGGCAATGACTGATAATTTATCTTCCAAATGCTTCGCCCCTACTAACAACTGACAACTGTACGGGCGAAGCATTTGGGGAACTTTTTTTGGCAATGACTGATAATTTATCTTCCAAATGCTTCGCCCCTACTAACAACTGACAACTGTACGGGCGAAGCATTTGCAGAACTATTTTTGGCAATGACCGATAATTTATCTTCCAAATGCTTCGCCCCTACTGACAACTGACAACGAACAACTGACAAATTACTAAAATTCAATCATGACTATCGCTGGTTCAAACGGTTCTAACACTTCCCAATCACCTCTCATTCCTGATTTAGCAGAAGCTATCAATGTCCGACCAGACCGCAATACCCATAATGGCAAAGAACCACAAATACATCCACCATCTGAGGAAATCATGGATGAAATGATGGCAGCGGTGCGAACAATGATTGTGGGAGTAGGAGAAGATCCTGAACGGGAAGGACTTCTGAAAACACCCAAGCGCGTAGCTAAGGCGATGAAGTTTCTTACCAGTGGCTATAATCAATCTTTAGAAGACCTCATCAATGGTGCTATTTTTGATGAAGGACATGATGAAATGGTGTTAGTTAGAGATATTAACTTCTTTAGCTTATGCGAACATCATATGTTGCCATTTATGGGTAGAGCGCACGTGGCTTATATTCCCAATCAAAAAGTGGTGGGATTAAGTAAACTAGCACGGATTGTGGAAATGTATTCTCGCCGGTTACAAGTCCAAGAAAGACTAACTCGACAAATTGCTGAGGCACTGCAAACCGTTCTCGAACCTAAAGGTGTTGCTGTCGTCATGGAAGCCAGTCATATGTGCATGGTAATGCGTGGAGTGCAAAAACCTGGTTCTTGGACAGTTACCAGTTCAATGGTAGGAGTATTCCAGGAAGAACAGAAAACCCGTGAAGAATTCTTCAGCTTGATTCGTCACCAACCGTCATTCTTTTAATGAGGGAACAGGGAACAGGGAACGGGGAGCAGGGAACAGGGAACAGATTTTTTCAACTGACAACTGACAACTGTACGGGCGAAGCATTTGGAGAACTATTTTTGGCAATGACCGATAATTTATCTTCCAAATGCTTCGCCCCTACTGACAACTGACCAATTACCTATTCCCCAGATTTTGAAATAATAGAGCTACTTTGTCTAAATCTTTGTTACCTGGTGAGTGTTCGACACCACTGGATAAATCAATACCATGGGGGTTAATTTGACTTAAAGCAGTCAAAATATTATCTGGTGTGAGTCCTCCGGCTAAGAACCAAGGGAGAGAGGGGCTAAATTCCTGATTTAACATTAGCCAATCTAGGGTTTGTCCTGTTCCTCCTAGGTGTTGGGGATGGTAGGCATCAAGTAGTAGGGTATCTACATAATCCATATAATGCGTGGTGGTTTGTAGATGCTCTAAACTGCGGACTCGTATAGCTTTAATAATTTCTACTTGGGATAAAGATTGACGTAATTGATGGCAAAATTCTGGTGTTTCGTCTCCATGTAGCTGGACACCAGTTAAACCAGACTTTTTAACTATTTGACTAATTTCGGAAATAGTGGTGTTAGCAAAAACGCCGATCTTATCAATATTTGGGGTAATTGGAGCGATAGCTGCCTGAATTTGAGCTATACTAACGTAGCGAGGGGAACTGGGAACACAGATAAATCCTAGCGCTGTTGCACCAAGGGAAGTTATAGCTAGAGACTGCTCTGGTTGAGTAATACCGCAAATTTTAACCCGAATTTTCATCTGAAAAGTTACAAATAATCACAAAAGTATCTTAATTCAAGTTAAAAACTTTTGCTTTGTCCTTAGTAATTTTATAATTCGGTAGGATTATATTCATTTTTTCAATCAGGAGAACACACTTTCATGTTATCAGTTTTATTAGCCGCAGCATCCGTTCCTGTTACACCAGTGTGGAGTCCTACAGTCGGTATCATTATCAGCGCCAGCAGCGCAGTTGTACTTTTATTCACTTTTGCACTCAAATCTGCTAAAGTCGGACCAAGGATGCCTGTATTACCTGTGAGTGTACCAGGATTCATTGGGGCAATGGCTTTTGGTCATGTGATTGGTATTGGTATTGTGTTAGGACTAACTAATATTGGTCGCTTGTAAGTTCGATTTCATCCTCTCTTGCTATAGAGAGTAAAAATTCAGCGGTAGGTAAAAATCAAATTACTTACCGCTAATGTCCTAACCACTTTGCTGGTTGACATAATTAAGTTTAAATCAAAATTGAATAGTAAATATTTTCCAGTTAAATTTTTATTGATCCTATTGGTAGCAATTAGCATTTTTTTTAGATTTACTGATCTGTCTCATAATTAAGGACTAGCTGAAAAAGAACCGCAGCAAACACCTTTGTATTTTATTATATTAAGATTTTGGACGCAAATATTTGGTAATTCTATGGCAGTAATTAGAAGTTGTTCAGCTTTTTTTAGCTTAGAAAATATTGACTCGTCTGTTTTATTTAAGATTGAATAATTATTTGACAATTTTTGGTTTTTGAGGAATTAAATTGTCAGAATAATTGACCGCAGATAAACGCAGATAAACGCAGATAAAGACGGATGAATTAATGGATTTTATGATTCTGTGCAAATATAGATCCGAAAACCAATAAAATCGTTAGGATATTAATGGGGTTCAGGATTTTGTTGAAGGTATTGAAAAACTAGATAAATTGATGTTATGCAAACTAATTGGCAAATAGGTTCTTTATTTGGTATTCCTTTATTTTTAGACCCCTTATGGTTTGTAATTTTGGGGTTAACTACTCTGAATTTTGGATTTGCTTACCAACAATGGGGGACTGTCGCGGGTTGGAGTGCTGGTTTGATTATGGCACTGTTGTTATTTGCTTCGGTGCTACTGCATGAGTTGGGACATAGCTTGGTGGCACAATCCCAAGGAATTAAGGTGAATTCTATTACTTTGTTTTTGTTTGGGGGAGTTGCGGCCATCGAGGAGGAATCAAAAACTCCTGGTAAAGCTTTTCAAGTAGCGATCGCTGGTCCGGCGGTAAGTGTTATCCTATTTTTCTTATTGCGTCTGGGTGCGAGTGTTATTCCTGATAGTAATCCTTTGCATGAAATGATGGGAGATTTATCAAGAATTAACTTAGTTGTGGCTTTATTTAATTTAATTCCTGGTTTACCTTTGGACGGGGGACAGGTGTTAAAAGCGGCTTTGTGGAAAATTACAGGCGATCGCTTTAAAGCTGTACACTGGGCAGCAAAAGCCGGACAAATTTTAGGTTATAGTGCGATCGCTTTGGGATTTGCGATTGATTTCTTCACTAGAGAATTTATCACGGGTTTATGGATTGTTTTGATCGGTTGGTTTGCGGTTCGGAATGCTAACAGTTATGACCGGGTAACTACATTACAAGAAACTTTACTAAAGTTAGTAGTATCTGATGGTATGACTCGTAATTTTCGGGTAGTTGATGCTAATCAAACATTGCGAGAATTCGCTGATTCTTATCTTTTAGAAACTACTACACCAGAAGTTTATTTTGCGGCTGCTGATGGTCGTTATCGCGGTTTAGTTAATATTAATGATTTGCGAACTACCCAAAGAAGTGAATGGGAAACCCAAATTTTACAAACTATTGTTCATCCCCTAAATACAATTCCTACTGTTGTTGAATCTACTTCTTTAGCAGAGGTAATTAAGAAATTAGAAACTGAACAATTACCTCAGATTACTGTTCTTTCTCCTGCGGATGCTGTTGCTGGTGTCATTGATAGAGGGGATATTGTCCAAGCATTAGCACAAAGGTTAAATTTGCCAATTACTGCTGCGGAAATTAAACGCATCAAGGAAGAAGGGAGTTTTCCTCCAGGTTTACAATTAGGGGTAATAGCGAAGTCTGTAGAAAAATGAAATTGTCAGAATCAGGATGTCCAGGATTTGAGGATGTTCAGGATGAATGATTTTTGATGGTTAGAAAATTTTGGAAATTGTCAGAATCAGGATATCCAGGATTTGAGGATGTTCAGGATGAATAAATAGAACATCTTGTTAATCTTTAAATCCTCTAAATCCTGATGATAAAAATTAATGCTATAATCAACAAATACCTACTTGGTATCATATTATGATGATTACTCAAGAATTAGAACGTAAAGAAAACATCTCTCAAGATATAATTTTTCCTCCCAGTGATTTATATAGTAATGAACCTCCCGTGGAAACAGAACTACATCTGAGACAAATAATTCTCCTTTTCAAATGTTTAGAATGGTTGTGGAAAGATAGATATGATTTCTATGCTGCGGGAAATCTCACCATTTACTATAGTCCTAATCAGAGAAAATCAGAATATTTCCGAGGTCCTGATTTCTTTGTTGTACTGGGAACAGAACGGAAAACTCGGAAAAGTTGGGTAGTTTGGGAAGAAGACGGTAAATATCCCAATGTAATTTTAGAAATTCTCTCACCAACTACAGTTAATACAGATAAAGAATATAAAAAAGAACTTTATCAAAATACTTTCCGCACACCGGATTATTTTTGGTTTGATCCTTATACACTAGAATTTGCAGGTTTTCATTTATTAGATGGAGAGTACCAACCTCTAGAAGCAAATGAAAAAGGACATTTATGGAGTCGTCAGCTAGGTTTATATTTGGGAATTTATGAGGGTTTATTACGGTATTTTACACCAGAAGGAAAGCTAGTTTTTACCCCTGAAGAAACCGCAGAACGTTTAGCAGCAAAGTTGCGAGAACTAAATATTGACCCAGAAACAATTTAAAATGTAGGTTGGGTTAAGTTGCATCGCAACCCAACCAAAGTTTTGATAATGTAACAATGTTGGGTTTCCTTGCGTCAACCCAACCTACGTAAATTAATGAAAATGACTTTAATTAATGCTATATCAATAGCTAACTATTAGTAAGTTATGCCCTGCTGCCTCTTTGGAATAATCCCCACAAATAAATGGCAATAATTGCCCCAAGAACTGCCACTATTACTCCAGGAATACTTAAAGATGCCGATGTTAGTTGTAAAGTCCCTGTGCGGAGAAGAGTAAATAAAGTACCACCGATAAAAGCACCAACAATACCTAAGATCATGGTGGATATCATCCCCCCACCTTGATAACCAGGATAGATTGATTTGGCAATTACACCAGCTAATAGTCCCAAAATTATCCAAGTAATAATATTCATTGATTGCCTCAAAAAATTGACTTAGGTTATGTCAAATTTATCAAAGCTTAATATTATTTATTTCTACCTAATGACATAAACTGTATAAATCAAAAGGTATGTAGTTTTGTTCTTTTCATAAATCATCACTACATACCAATGCTAATTAAATAGAACGCGAGAATTTTGTCTCTCTAGTTCTTGTATGAGTATCGAAAACAACTGCAATATTTCTAACTAGCAATCTACCAATATCAGTAATATGGATTTCGTCTGCTAATACATTTACTAATCCATCCGCTTGTAGTGGTGCTAATTCTTTGAGTTCATAGGCAAAATATTTATCAAAATTGATATGATATTTCTGCTCAATCTCTGACTTATTTAACTGAAAGTGAGACATTATTGACATAATTACATCCCGTCTAATAATGTCATCTTGAGTGAGTTTAATGCCTTTACTGGTAGGAATTACACCTGCGGCAACTGCTTTGTAATAATCCTTTAATTCCTTGTGGTTTTGAGCATAGGCATCTTCTAACATACTAATAGATGTGGCACCGAAACCAAACAATTCCGTTTCCGCGTGGGTAGTATAACCTTGGAAATTACGTTTTAGTGTACCATGACGTTGAGCGATCGCTAATTCATTGTTATTTTTAGCAAAATGATCCATCCCAATAAACAGATACTCATTATTAGTTAATTCCTCAATCGTCATTTTGAGAATATCTAACTTTTCTTCTGCTCCCGGTAATGCGGCTTGGGGAATCATTTTTTGTACAGGTTTAATCCAAGGAACATAGGCAAAATTAAACACGACAATTCTATCAGCATCCAATGCCATTGTCTTGTGTAATGTTTCTCGAAAAGTGTCAAGAGTTTGATAAGGTAAACCGTAAATTAAGTCTACATTGACACTATCAAATTTAGCCTCCTTAATCCAACTCATCACATCAAAAAGTAGTGCTTCTGGTTGAATCCGATTCACCGCTTTTTGTACTTCTGGGTTAAAATCTTGAATCCCAAAACTAATGCGATTAAAGCCAATATCTCGCAAAAATAAGATATAGTCTCTAGTCACATAGCGGGGATTAATTTCAATGGATACTTCTGCATCTGAAGCAATTTGGAAATTACGGGTAATATTTTTCCATAGAAATTCTACTTGATCAAGTTCTAAATAATTCGGTGTACCTCCACCCCAATGAATCTGTAGGACTTTTCTATCTTTGTCAATTAAAGCTGAGGTATTTTTGATTTCCTGTTCCAAATGTTCTAGATATGGAATAGCCATTTTCTTGTTATTGGTAATCACGGTATTGCAACCGCAGAAATAACAAGCGCTTTGGCAAAAAGGAATATGGAAATATAGGGATAGAGGTGTTTGTCTTTGATTGGAAGCGGTAATTGCAGATTGGAAATCTCTTGCAGTGAAATTTTCACTTAATTCCGTTGCTGGGGGATAACTCGTATATCGAGGAGCGCGAGTATCATACTTTTGAATTAGATCAAAATCAAACTTAACACCAGGTAATAGAAAAACCATTACAGCCTCCAATAAATGTGGGTATATGTCCTTGTAGGGGCGAAGCATTCGACCGATAAACTATCGCTAAAACCATTAATTTTCAATCCGAATGCTTCGCCCTTACTAGTTGGGAATAATCACAATTAATTTTCCCAATTTAATGTTGTAATTGAGGATTTAGCTATTAGCAAATAGAATATTTTTATCCTATTCCGTTTGTGGTTAGTATTATTTTTAACGAACCACAGAGGCACAGAGAACACAGAGGAAGAGAATAAATAGATGTTTGCATCTTGTTTAGGATTTTTATATAATTCATCATTGTCAAAATTAATTGGGTGATGAATTATATTTTTGTAAATGATGCAGAGACTCAAGTTAATTCGTTGTAAGTAGCTCTACCCAGAGCTTGGATTAAAATACTTTCCAACTCTTTAAGTATCTGCATATTTAGCTTGAAAGCATGGTTAGCTTCTGCCACAATTTTGTCAGTGGTTTTATCGTCAATAGATAGTTTATCTAATGCTTGACGATACTTTCCTTTGAAAGCCTGCTTGTCTGGAATTTGCTGAAAGTTGTAAAAGGATGTTCCTTCATGTCCAGACAGTTTTAAGGCTGATTGAGCAATTTTTTGTAGCATTTGCCCACCAGAAAGATCACCCAAATAACGAGTATAGGAATGAGCTAACAATAGTGCAGGTTCATGAGTAGAAATTTGTTGGATACGCGCAATATAAGCTTGAGCAGCGGGTGAAGGGGTGATGCGTTTTTGCCATTGATTCCCATAGTAAAATAACATATCTTGTTCTAGGGAAGATTGGCGATTTAGTTCGGGAAAATAAATCAAATTAATGACAGGATGCTGTTTATGTTTCTCAATTGCTGTTTCTAGTTCACTGTAAACAAAATAGAAATTCCTCAACAACTGAATAAAACAATCTCTATCTACAACTCCTTTGACAAAACATTTCATGAAACCCAGATTTTCTGAATCTGTATGTGCTTGTTGAGTTCCTACACGCAGTTTCATTGCCAAATCATTACTCATTCTTAGTTCCTTCTTCTTGACGTGTCAGGGTTTGCAAATTTCAACGACTTGTTTATCAGTTCACCGTCGTTATGATCACAGAAAAATTGCTATTCTATGGGAATAGGGTTTTGAGAATAATTTCTCCAGCACAAATTACTACCGATGCAGATTTCGGCTAGTTTTACTGCTCCTGAAATCATTTAACTATTATTCTTTGTATAACTATAAGAGTATTCATATTTATTTATGGTTTCATAAATACATTTGTTTAGTAAATAGGTATTTAAACTATGGGAGAATTAAAGATAATTCAGTATTTTTGTAAGAATTAGTTTCAATAATTTAACTGATGACTAATAACAAATATTTATGCTTATATAATTTTAAGGCAGACAATGGTAAAGGGACTACTTATGGTTAAATCGTTCGATAAACCCCCACTTGATTTATCGAAATCAGGTGTAAAAGCACCAGTTCAAGAAACATTATTAACACCCCGTTTTTATACCACTGATTTTGACACAGTGGCAAAAATGGATATTTCTGGGTATGAAACGGAATTAAGGTCTGTAATTGACGAACTCAAGGCTGATTATAACCGTCATCACTTTGTGCGCGATGATGAATTTAAGCAAGGTTGGGATCACATTGTTGGTGAAAAACGACTTGCTTTCATTGACTTTTTAGAACGTTCTTGTACTTCAGAATTTTCCGGGTTTTTACTGTTTAAAGAATTATCTCGTCGTCTTAAAGACAGTAACGCTTTACTATCAGAAGCATTTGCTTATTTAGCGCGAGATGAAGCCCGTCATGCGGGATTTCTGAATAAGTCAATGGCAGATTTTAACCTTTCTCTTGACTTGAGTTATCTCACTAAAAATCGTACCTATACATTTTTCCCAATTGAGTGGGTTATTTACACAGTTTACCTATCAGAAAAAATAGGTTATTGGCGTTATATTTTAGTATTTCGTCACATGGAAAAAAATCCGGAATACCAGTTTTATCCCCTATTTCGGAAGTTTGAAAGCTGGTGTCAAGATGAGAATAGACACGGTGATTTTTTCAAAGCTTTGTTACGTTCTCAACCCCAATTATGGAATAATTGGAAATCTCGCTTATGGGTGCGGTTTTTCTTGATAACTGTGTTTGCTACCCACACTATGACAGTATTTGAAAGAGGTAATTTCTATGAAATATTAGGGATTCATCCTCGTCAATACAATACTCAAGTAGTTGAAGAAACTAACAAAACCGCAGCTAAAGCATTTCCAATTATTTTAAATACCAATCATCCCTATTTTTTCTGGTATTTAGAACAATGTGCTGTCTATAATCAGAAAATAATTGATCTCAATCAAATCAATGATTGGAAAATTGCGAAATTTATCCAAAAAATTCCCTTAACTCTAATGATTTTTTGGTATATGTTCAAGCTATTTCTGATTAAACCCATAGACACAGAAGCAACTCGTAAACAAGTTTGTTAATTAATCAATCAGATCCCCGACTTCTCTCAGAAGTCGGGGATCTAATCCTTATTTTTGACTCTTTAATGGAAATGGCGTATATTTTCCCCCCAATGCTTCAACAATAGCGCGGGTATTTGCTGCCATCATTTTTATATAAGTATCACCATTACTACCCTTTGCCCCAATAGAATCAGAAAAAAGTGGAGTTGGTGCTAATTTTACTCCGGCTTCTTCGGCTACTGTTTTAATTAAAGCTGGGTTAATTGTCGTTTCGGCAAAAATAGCGGGAACACCTATTTTTTTAACTGATTCAACTAACTTTTTTACAGTTTGGGCGCTTGGTTGTTCCTCCGTACTAATGCCAATTAAAGTTCCAGCGATCGCTATTTTATAAGCATTTCCGTAATATTGAAAAGCATCATGGGTAGTGATGAGTTTCCTTTTATCTGCGGGAATAGTTTGAATTTCTTGAATGATCCAAAGATGTAATTGTTGTAATTCATCAGTTAGCCTTTCGGCATTTTGAGTAAATTTTTCTTGATCTTCTGGTGACAATTCAATTAAACTATCTCGAATTGCTTTCACCATAGAGATAACATTTTCTGCACTGCCCCAAACATGAGGATCTGGGATAATTTGCCCTTTACCTTTATCTAATTTCAAAGATTTAACAACTTCTCCCACAGCTATTTTTTTCGCTTTCCCTCCAGTCGCATTCATTAACTTAATAAGTCCCGGTTCTAAATTGTAACCGTTATACAAAATCAAGTTAGCTTTTTCCAAAACTCGACTATCTGCGGGTACAGGTTCGTAAACATGAGGGTCCGCACCTGGTTTGAGAATTCCCGTAATTTGTACTTCTTCTTTGCCAATTTCTTCAGCTAAATCAGCAATAATGGTACTTGTTGCTACAACCTGTGGCTGAGTATTTCCCTGGGGTTGGGAGTTGGGAGTACAACCCATTAAAGCCAAAGATAGGAAAATTCCTAGACAAAGGGGATTAAGTAAAGAGAACCTAACCCCCAACCCCTTCCCTCGCAGGGAAGGGGAGTAAGAATAAAAGCCTCTCTCCTCACAGGGGAGAGGTTTGGAGAGGGGTTTCAGTAATAAGTCATACATTGTATTAAACATTAGTTTCATTTATCTCAGTGATTACTTCTAATTATATATATTTTCATATTTCTCTCATTTTTATAGTAAACTCAAAAAATAAGTATTTTAACTAGGGTTATGCAAAACGTTTCTTTTTACCGAAAATTTAGCCTATCTCCCAAAAATCAAGTAGATATACCTACACAAGTTATTAAATCCATTGACATGAATTCCTCAACAGCAATTAACATCACTAACATAGGCGTATATTACCGCACACAAGAAGCATTGAGAGACGTTAATTGCACAATTAAGCCGGGAAGAATCACAGGCATTTTTGGACCCAATGGGGCGGGTAAAAGTACATTAATGAAAGCCATTTTGGGATTAGTTCCCATGAGTAGTGGTCAAGTTTTATACAAAAATCAGCCTTTAATGCAGCAACTAGAGAAAGTTGCATACATACCACAACGTAGCCAAATTGACTGGAATTATCCCGCAACCGTGTGGGATGTAGTGATGATGGGGCGTGTCAAAAAAACAGGATGGTTACGGAGTTTTTCCACAATTAGCCGCCAAATCGCCAAACAAGCATTAGAACGAGTGGGAATAGAAGAATTAAAAAATCGTCCCATTGGTGAACTTTCAGGAGGACAACAACAACGGGTATTTTTAGCCAGGGCGTTAACTCAAGAAGCAGAAATTTTCTGTTTTGATGAACCATTTGTAGGGATAGATCAAAAAACCCAAACTATCATATTTGAAGTCTTTCAAGAACTAGCAAAAAACAATAAAATCGTCCTAGTAGTTAATCATGATTTAGGTGAATCAATCACCCATTTTGATGATTTAATCTTACTAAATTGCGAATTGATCGCCACAGGTTCACGCCAACAAGTCTTAACAGAAGAAAACTTATATCGTGCTTATAGTGGCAAAGTTATGTACTTTTCCGACGCAGCATAATAACGGCTAATACCAAATTAAAATGAAGGTGCATAGAATAAAAAATCAAGAATAATTGAACGCAGATAAACGCAGATAAACGCGGATGAATTAATTGATTTTATAATTCAATACAGTTCAGTTAAGAATTTGTTCCTCTCTTGTCTCTGTGTCCTCTGTGCCTCTGTGGTTCGTTTTAAAAAAGATTTTTAGGCTTAACTGAATCGTCGTGTTTTATAATTCTGTGCAGCATCACATAAAATTGGTATTTTCTTCCTCTCTTCCTTCGCTTACTATCTCTAACGAGACGCTTCGCTATCGCTCCTTCGTGGTTCATTTTCATCTATGCTTCAAGCACTAATAGAACCGTTGCAATATGGCTTCATGCAGCGTTCCTTAATCATCGCCATATTAGTAGGCTTATTGTGTGCCATTGTCGGTAGTTATTTAATGGTACAACGCCTCGCATTACTGGGAGATGCTATTAGCCATTCAGTCTTACCAGGACTGGCTATAGCCTTCATGATTGGTGCTAATATCTTTGTCGGAGCATTTATTGCTGGTGTTTTAAGTACAATGGCCATAGCGGTAATTAAAACCCGATCTCCCATTAAAGAAGATGCTGCTATGGGCATAGTTTTTTCTGCTTTTTTTGCTCTGGGAGTTACTTTAATTACAGTCATTCAAAAGGATAATAAAATTGATTTGAATCACTTTCTTTTTGGTAATATTTTAGGGGTGACTGTTGATGAAGTCAGAGATACAGCTATTATTGCAGCTATTGTTTTAATGGTAGTTTTCTTATTATATAAAGAACTGTTATTTTACACATTTGATCCTTTGGGCGCACAAGCTGCTGGTTTACCAGTCAATCGCTTAAACTTTGGTTTAATGTTGTTAATTGCTTTAACTATTGTTGCCAGCATGAAAGCTGTGGGAGTAATTTTAGTATTATCACTTTTAATTACCCCAGGCGCAACTGCTTATTTATTGGTGAAACGTTTACATGAAGTAATGATTTTAGGGGCGGTAATTGGGGTAATTTCTAGTATTAGTGGAATGTATCTCAGTTACTTTTATAATTTACCTTCTGGTCCGGCGATTGTGTTAGTTGTTTCGGGTTTGTTTACGTTGGCTTTGTTGTTTAGTCCTCGACATGGGATTTTGATCCCTAGTGGGAATAGGAGATAAAATTATTAAATCGGTAATTTGATTACTAAACTGGAAAAGTGTTCACAAGTACCGCTATTATAATTCTTGAGGTGTCAGATTAAGGTGCAGCAACCCAGGTGAAAGAAAATGAATGAGATTCAAGGACAACTCCCGATTTTAGCTGGAAACAAAGGAAGATACCAACTTCTCAGGCCTTTAGGAGGAGGGAGTTTTGGGGACACTTTTTTAGCTATTGATTTAGATACGCTTACTCAGCGACACTGTGTGATCAAGCGATTACGAATTGATAATCATTATTCTTCTGAAATAGTTGCAGGGATTAAAAAAGCCTTTGAAAGAGAGGCTCAGGTTCTAGAAGATTTAGGGGATAGAAGCGGTAACATTCCTTGCTTGTATGATTATTTTTCCTTAACTGTAACTGACCCTCAATTAAATACTCCACAAGAGTTTAATTATTTAGTTCAACAATATATCAAAGGTGAAGATCTAAGTAAAGAACTGGAACAACAAGGACGTTTTTCAGAAGCAAAAGTTTTGACTCTATTAAATAATATTTTACCTGGTTTGGACTTTATCCATAATCACAATGTTATTCACCGGGATATTAAACCTAGTAATATTGTGCGCTCCAATGCAGAAGATGACAAATTCTATTTAATTGACTTTGGAGCAGTTAAACAAGTAATTAAAGGTGACATTTCCACCACAGAAAAATCTATAGTATTTGGAACTATTTCCTATGCTCCCCCAGAACAAATCAAAAAGGAAAAAGTTGATTATTCCAGTGATTTATATGCTTTAGCTGCTTCTTGTGTGCAATTATTAACAGGTGAATTTCCAGACGATTCCCGTGACGTTAATAATCTTTGGAATTGGCAAAAATATCCCCATATTAGTGAACATTTGGGTAAGATACTAAGGCGTATGCTCCAAGAAGATCCTTATTATAGATTCCAGTCAGCACGGGAAGTAATGGAAGCTCTGAATAAACCTGATGATAAACCACCGGGATTGAGTCCGCGTACAAATAATGGTGATAAGACAATAATTATCCCTACTTCCCAACCTCAATTTATTAAAGTTTTATTGATAACAGCAATTATTTTGACCGCTGCTGGGGTTTTCATAACTTTGTATCGCTATCAAATTCAAAAATCCCAAGAAAGTATTAAAACCATTCCTGGTAAACTATTTACAGATAAACAATTTGGAATTGAGATCAAATATCCTCAAGATTGGAAGGCTGAAAAACAAGAATATAGTCCGTTAACCGGGGGAACTATTGCCAAAATATTCCCTAATACTTCTAGTCTGAATCTCGAAGTAGGGCTATTTATCCGTATTGAAGATATACAAAAATCTCAGACTTTATCAGAGTATAATCAGGTTGCTATCGAACAAATTAAAAAATCCGTTAGAAACGTCCAAATTCTCGAACAACAATCGAAAAAACTAGATGATCGAGAGGGATATCAAATAGTGTATACAGGTCAAGATCAAATTCATAACTTCAGGTTTAAGTCCATGGAAGTTTGGACTATTAGTGATTCAAAAGTTTATATTCTGACTTACCGAGCAGAAGAAAAACTCTATGATCCCTTTCTCAAGGATGTAGAACAAACCATGATGAGGTCTTTTCATATAGAGCCTATTGGTCTTTGACACTCTCAGCCCTAAAGGGACTGAGATTCTGCGGACAGAGTAAACTTAGGTAACGCCCAAAGTCTAATTCTCGCTACGGTAGTCAAACACCGTCTACCCAGTAAGCCCAAGTCTAAGCTTAGATTGCTGGCTACTTTTCGCAGAATATTAGCTGCGCCGTTCAAATCTGCATTGATCATTGAACCATTACCCGACTTGTACAAACCACGCTCAATCCGTCTTCCAGATGCTTTCCACCCGTCTGGTTTTGGGCTTCGCCCCGCTTCGCTAACACCAAACTTAGGTAGGGAGTCTCCATCTAGAAAACTAGCTTTGGATGTATACGCCTCTTCGGTTTCTTGAAATCTAATACCGTGCAAATCGCATAATTGTTTTAACCTATCCTTGAGTTTACCTAACGGCATTTGGACAAACTTTTGATTATTAATTCTCCCCATGTTAGCGTTAGATTTAAAGCCTTCATTCCAACCAATAACCAATGTACCAATGCCGTATTTTAAGCAATGGTCAATAATTAGTTTTGCAGCTTTATTAATGCCGTCACGCATTTGATGGTTACGTTTACGAGTTACTTTGTCTAACCAATTATCCCAATAAGCTTCTGATTTCCCTTCTTTTCGTGTTGATACTTTCTTATTCCAAAGTTGATTCATTGACTTCATTGCACGGGCATCAATCAATAGGGAATTACCCAATGTATCAACACAAGCCGCTAGATTATCAGCCGTTCCCAGGTCAATAGACAGAGCTTGATTGATGTCTAAGACGTGGTGTTGTTTCTCAACCTCATAAGATATTTCTAAATAAAAAGCACCGTTTTTAGGTAGGATAGTAAACTCTTTAACCTTTGCAATGTCTATATTTGACGGCATTGGTAGGAAAAATTCAGAAATTCCAAACCATCTTTTTACAGTTAGTCCTAACGAAAATCTAAGTTGTCCATTAATTAGAGTTGGTTTTTGTCCACCGCTATTAGGATAGGCAACTTTGAAAAGTTTAGAACCTGTTAGATAGCCGGGAGCTTTCGGTTTAAAATGTAATTGTCCGTTAAGGAACAAAGAGCGTAATCCTTTGAAAGATTTAAAAGCCTCAATTACAGACAATAAAGTTTGTTGTGCTGGGGTAGATGGCACTGATTGAGCAACCATAGTTTTAGAAACTGAAGGTTCGTAGGCTAAATCAAATTTACCCGTTAAAAGTTTTCCGGTTTTAAAAAATGTTTGTCGAGCGAAATAAACACCACTGTTATAGAGTTTCCCCGACTGCTGACAAAGATATTCTAATACTGCCTTAGTTTCATCATCAGGAGATAACAAAACTTGTTGCACTCCCATTGACTTTTTATTTTTTACCACCAATTTTTGATGTAATGAAAGTTGACTTCTCAATAATAATTGATTAAACTAGGATTGTCAATAGATATAGAGAAAACAACACAAAAATATGTTAACGCAAGAAGACTACAAAACCCATAACTACATTAAATTCTTGGTTAACTACCACTTTGTCTGGATACCCAAGCGCCGGAAAAAAGTTTTAACAGGGGATATAGCAACAAGGATAAGACAGATTTTTGCTGAACTAGCTATAGAAAAAGGTTGGGATATTTTAGCCTTAGAAGTAGCCCCAGACCATATCCATTTATTTATTAGCGTTAAGCCTACAGATACCCCACATTTAGTTATCAAGGCATTTAAAGGGCGTTCTAGTTTCTACTTGAGAAAAGAATTTCCCCAATTAAAAAAACTACCGTCTCTTTGGACAAGTAGCTATTTTGTAAGCACTGCGGGAAATGTTAGTAGTGAATCGGTGAGGAAATATATTGAAGATCCGCATCACGGATAATACAGAAAATACCACAGCGGTTAAAACCGCTCGCGCCGCTTCCCTCCCTGGTCTAAAGACGCGCTCGTTTCCCACTTACCGTGAGGTCTTATGAGAGGGTGTTTAAAAAGGGGCTAGAAGTATGGCTAACGCCACGCTTCGCTATCAGGAGTACGGCTAAGGCCACGTTTCGCTATCAGCAAGCCTATTTATACATTAAAAACTTTTCAAATATCCTCTGAGATCCAGCAGGGTAATATACCTTCTCAATTGACATTTAGACACTAGTTATATTAACATAGAATTGATTCAAATAATCAGCTTTTTGTAACCCTCTTAATAACCTGATTTCTTATGGCTTTAGTTATGAAAAATAACCTATCAGCACCCTTAACTGGTCTGGCTTTAGCCTTGAGTGTTACTTTAGCTAGTAATCAGCCCAGCCAAGCTCAAAGCCGCCAATTTACCTGTGGTTTAAGTGATAACTATCCAGTAACCGTGGTTCGTCACCCAACCAGAGGTAGTGTAGCCTTAATTGTGTGGACAAACACAAGTCAGATTAGTGGTACATGGACACCTCAAAAACGTTGTCAAGAGGTATCAGATCGTTTCCAGAAACTGCAAAATAAAGGTGAACTGAAAATCCTGAAAACGGGAACAGTTAACGGTCAATATGTTATCTGTGGTTTAGGAACTAATCAGAGAGCTTGTGATAAGAAAAATGTTTTACTGACCATGACAAAGGATCGTGACCCTAAGCAAGTCCTTGAACAACTATTGAATACCCGTGTTGCCGCAAGTGGGGAAGCTGTTTACCTCAGTGGCGACCAAGAAGGACACATTAAACCAACAATCAACCGTGATGGCACTGCCAGCGTTGACATTGATCAGGTGATCAACGGTAAAAGTGAGCCGATCTGGTAAATTTGAGATGATGGGGGGAAAATCATGAGTTGGCGGATAGGAATGGTCGCTGTTTTTGCACTAGCTGGTTCTCTTTTGCCTTTGGCTCCAGTGTCGTCAGTTCCAAAACCCCCTTTTTCAATGGTTAATTTGTGGTCTGGACAGGAACAAATTCAACTTGAACAAGAAGCCCGTTTAATTACAGTTAAGATTCTGAGTAGCCCTAGAGAAAAGCGCGATCGCTCATTAGGTTCTGGTGTACTATTTTATCAAGATAAATTAACCTCAACCTATGGAGTAATTACCAATAATCACGTTTTACAAGCCGGTGAAGCTCCCTATTCTATTCAAACTCCCGACGGAAAAATTTACCGTGCTAACTCTGTGGCACGGAAAAAACAACTGAGGGGAAATGGTTTAGATTTAGCCTTATTAGAATTTGTGGCTGACTCAGAATACATGATTGCTACCAAATCAAATCAACAAGCTGCCATTGGAGCTTGGGTAATGTCCGCAGGTTTTCCCCTCAAAAATAGCCAAAGCAAATCCGGGAGGTTTGTGATTAAACCCGGTAAAATTCAACTGGTGCTAGATAAAGCCCTAGAGGGAGGATACCAAATTGGCTTTACCAATGATGTAGAAAAAGGGATGAGTGGAGGACCCCTATTAAATGGCGCGGGGGAATTAGTGGGAATTAATGGACTTCATGCTAACCCAATTTGGGGTGATCCTTATGTTTTTGAAGATGGTTCTTACCCAACGGACGCACAGCGAGAACAAATAAGTCAATATAGTTGGGGTATTCCCTTAGAAACAGTCAAGCAATTATTATTTGCTAAAGGCAATTCCTGATGCTTGTAATTTTGCGTGAGACAAAAAATAGAATATATCAACAAGTTTAAATATGCTGTAAGTCTTTTTCCTAAAAAAAGCCCAAGCAGATTTTATCTAAAAAAATTGTACAAAAAATAGTTGAGAATTTCAAGCCCTGAAATTAACTTTTTTCGTCAGCTTATTGATAAAATTCTCAAGATTATTGAGAATATAGGGTACTTGTGCTTTTTTGCTGAAAAATGATTTGAATAACTTATTAGATATATTCAGATGATAAGAATCATTGATAATGATGCGTTACGCTGTCGCTAACACACTCTACCTAAATGAATCTCATTTTACCCATAATCCTTGATCATGGTGCATTACTATTGAGCGAACCCCAATAGACATAGACCTCTGGTGAAAATGAATGTAGAGACGTTCTATAGAACGTCTCTACAAGGGTTTCAAACCACGCACATTTAATTACCGGAGATGTCTAATCAAATCCCCAGTCGGTTTTAACCGACTTGAGCTTTCAGACAGGGAATTTATTCCCTGGCTGTCTGGCTGTCTAAATCTAAATCAAGCTTTTAAAACCTTACATCTTTGCATGAGGTAGCAAGAAAGGGTATTATAAAAAATAGTATATAAAAAATAGTATTATAACAGACAAAGAACTATGAAATTTTCCCAGGGATTAGGAGTAATTCTAGGGACAACAACCCTAGCTTTAGTACAATACCAAACCGTATTTGCTTTAACTCCTGTACAAGTTAATGATATCGCTAAACCAATCACCGTCATGATTGGAGGATTAGATGGTAAGGGTTCAGGAGTAATTATTGCCAAAGATGGTAATACCTACACTGTGCTAACAGCCAATCATGTGGTTAAAAAAGCGGGATATGGTATTTATGAGCTTATCACCCATGATGGGCAAAAATACCAGATGGAAAACAAAGCTCAAATTGTGGGAAAATTAGATTTAGCTTTAGTCAAATTTACCAGTTCTAAAAATTATCCCATTGCTAAAATTGCTGATTCTCAGACAGTTAAAGAAGGTGCAACGGTATATAATTCTGGATTTCCTATTCCTTCTAGTTCTAATAGTCAACAGCGAATTTACTTCTTCATTACAACCCAAATCACAGCTAGAGGAAGGGGAGAAAATCTGGGATATGATTTATTTTTGAGTGGGAGTCCAAGACCGGGGATGAGTGGGGGACCAATATTAAACGACCAGGGGGAAGTAATTGGTATTTATGGTAAGGCTGAATTTGGCAGAAGTGAATCAGCGTTAGCAAGAGATGGGGTTCAGGGAATACCGACAGAAAAATTCCCCAATTTAATTAGTAATATTCCAGATAATACCCAAGCTAATACCACTGGTAATAATATTAGTCCTAGAACTGAACCTACACCTGTCACATTAGCTAATACCCCTCCTAATAATCCTAGTCCTACAAATGAACCTACACCTGCCATATTTCAGGAATTAGAAGCATTTTTAAAAGCAGGAAAATGGCAAGATGCAGATTTAGAAACTTGGGAATTGATGAAAAAGTTAACTAAACGAGAACAGGAAGGATGGTTAAGAGTTGAAGATGTGAAAAATTTTCCCAGACAGGAATTGCGAAAAATGGATCAATTATGGGTAAAATATAGCAATGGCAAGTTTGGCTTTTCTGTACAAAAGCAAATTTGGCTGGACTTGGGAGGCAAGTTAGATGGAGAACCTGACTTTAATACTTATGTAAAGTTAAGCTCCCGCGTTGGTTGGATAAAAAATAATGAATGGCTCAGTTACGATAGTTATACCTTTAGTAATACTGCACTACCGGGACACCTCCCGGGTGGTCCCTTGGGGGAGGGTTTTTCGGGTGGGTATAAGGGGGGGGATTACTCTTTTCTCTTCTCTAGACTATAACCCGTAAGCGTTACACAAGATTATAAGTATTTCTTATCAAAAGATAAACAACCGATTTATTAGGCTTTGGGGATTTCATTACCTGTTAGCCTACCAGATCCCCGACTTCTTAAAGAAGTCGGGGATCTAAAGTAGGACTAATGCTCATTAACGGCGAATTTTCTTAGCTATACCAGGCCAATTTTGATCAGCTTTTTGAATATTTCCAGGAATGTCTTTTTCCCAGCGTTTTTGAGTGTCCAAATTAACATTTAAGTACAACTTACCGTTGACAATTTTCCAGGCATTAGGGTCAATAGGTGCAGTATATCCTCTACTGACAGCCCAAGCACAAAATCCTCCATATTGAGGAGCGTATTTTTCAGGATTTTTAATAAATAAGTCGCGGTTTTCGGCTGTAGAAAATCGCCAATTTACATTCTGCCATTTATAGGTGAAATTAGCATTACCTGGAATCGGTTTTCCTTGTTGAAAATAGGCTACAGCATCAAAACCTTTTAAAACAAAAGAGTCTTGGACATTAAACACATTACCAGCCAGCTTTAAAGGGGTATTAACCGGGGGATTTTGCCCTTGAATAGCATTTGGATCAAAGTTACCATTGGCAGCGGGTTGAAGGCTGGGAATAACGGTTGTAGTGGTTGCATGAGAACGACAACCTAAACTTAATCCCACCATGAATATTGAGGATGTGATGAAAGCGAGAAAGTTCTGGTGATTCATAAAAATGTTTATTTGTTTTAGGACAATATCAGGTTCTTACCCCACCCTAACCCTCCCCTTGCAAAGGGGAGGGAACTAATTTTTCCGGTTTCCCCCCTTTACAAGGGGGGACTAAGGGGGGTAAATTCCGGTTTCTTTACAAGCTACGGTGTACACACATCTCTAGACAGGATGCTAAACGTTATCCGATCCCCCTAAATCCCCCTTAAAAAGGGGGACTTTGAAGAATTTAGCCCCCCTTTTTAAGGGGGGTTGGGGGGATCTAAACGTTGTGGGGCAACTCTAGAAGACTTGTGTGTACACCGTAGCCTTTGCAAGGGGGGACTAAGGGGGGTAAATTCCAGTTTCCTCAAGAGGGAATTTTTTGAACAGATGTTAAATGGAATTATGGAAAAGTGGGAAGAATAAATCCCTAAGAAATTCTCGGCCATTTGCCAATCCATTCTCCACCGCGAAAACGCCACCGGGGAAATAATAACCGCATGACTACCCAAGCAGATAAATAAATTGCTAACCAAACTAAACCATAATGTTGAATAAATCTGATTAAATCAAATTCACTTTTAGGAATATGCGGTAAACCGATATTGGCAATTATTAAAGCCAGAAATACCCCTTCTATAACTCCTGCATAAAGTTGAAATACTCCAGGCCAGTCATGGTCCCACAGATATTTTTGCAGAAAATCATACAAAACATCCCAAGCAATGCCAAATAAACCTACATAAAACACAACCCAAAAGTAAACTAAGTTGGAGGCAATGCCTAAATATCCCCCATAGAAAAGCAGAGAAACTAACATTCCCACCGTTGCTAACAAAAAAATTCGCGTTTGCCAACGTCCGAATAAAGTTGGAGTCATAATGTTGTTAGAAATGTTGTTAGAAATAATGTAAATTAAGGTTTTTGAAAGCAATTAAGGCTTTTGATTCAATGCCCATTTTAGCCATTGCCAAAGGGAATAAATTCCCTGAATATAGCGGACTCCTGGAGCTTTTGCAGCCGCCAATGCTTCCATAGAACGATGGGCAGCATATTGTAGTCCTAAAAATGTGTCTACGGGGGCGTAGGGACCGCCTAATGTGATAATTCCTGCCCCATATATGCGAGAACGATTATTTCGCAGTTTTTTGATTTCAAAGTTGTTTTCTACATGAAAACGTCCTTGTGGGTTTAGTTCTAAATCGTAATGCAGTATTAGGTCTTTTAAAAATGGACTTTCTAAAGGATTGGAAATCAATCCTGTACAGTCAATAACAAAATCAGCAGTTAGGGTTTTTTGACCTTTGTTAGTGACTACATGAGTAATAACTTGACCTTGGGAATTACGTTCTAGTTTGGTGACTACACCATAACGAATTTCATACCATTTCTGGGCTATTCCTTGACGAATAATGTCGCGCCATTTTTTACGACTGGCTGTGGTTGTTCCCCCCCAACCCTGTAATAATTCCCGTCGTCTTAACGGGTCAGCGGCTTCTAACATTGTCCGCATATCACCCCCCCAAGTTCCTTTTGGCCAGTTAAAAGGTTGAAATTCCCAATCATTTTCTACATAGCGTTTAGCTTGCTCAAATTGATTACCTTTGCGCGGTTCTCGGTTTAAATGAATTACCTGAATATTCCCTTGCATTTTTCGGGCTTCATACAACCTTTCTAATATTTGTGAGGCGACAATTCCCGACCCTCGAAGGACAATAGTACCGCCCTTTTTTTCTAATTGTTGGTAAATATGATCATGGGGTTCATAACCTTGAACTACAGTTCTCTTATTTCCTGTTTCTTCGGGATATTGTTGACGATATTGTTCTAGGTCTTCTAGTAATTTAATTGCTGGATAACCTGTGCAGAGATGGACATATTTAGCTAATAAAAATTGGTGATTTCCGTCTTCTTGGTTGGAAGTAGAATAGGCAATACAATAACGCCCATCTTCTGTTTGTCGTAGACTACGAATACTGCCATATTCTAACATTTTACCCCAACCAATGCGCTCCCCTTCCCGGTCCATGGACTCAAATACATCTTTTCCACGAGGGGTGTAAGTATCTGCATAAACAGGTTCGGCAAAAACTTGCCACAAAAATCCTAAAGCTGCACCAACTTGTCCAGAAAAAAAGGATTTCCAAGTATCTCTTAAAGCATATCCTGGCCATCCCCAAATATTATCAGGACAGGAATCTGAACCAGAACGAATCCGTTTATGTCGGGGAATTTGACAATTTTTCAGTAGGCTTTCATAGCGCTTATAAGGTTTGTCTTGAATACTCAAAACTTTAATATTTTCCGGTTTAACCCCCGCAATTCTCAACATATCCACCCAAACAAAACTGCCCATTCCTCCCCCGCAGGCCACATATTCTGTTTCTCTGACTAAAATACCACTGCGACGAATAGCTTCCGGGGAAACCTTTTCTCCATTCCAAAAGTTGAGATTATAGGGAAAACCCGCAGGTTGACTAGGTACAGCGTCGGGAGTTTGCTGTTCTAAAGCATCCGTATAAGGGTTAAAAATGATGGATGATTGAGAATCTGGTAATTTCCCCACCCTAGATACGGGAATAATCTCAGATTGGGGGTTAAAAATTGTGGAATTATTTTCCAATACAACGGTAGCATTCTCATCCTCAGATCGAATGAGAATAACGGTAATGGTATGATTACCTATTCCCAGTCTATCCCCACTGTTTAAAGTCCGACGTTGATTAAGTAGCTTTTGACCGTTAACTTGAGTCCCATTGGCGCTCTTGTCTTCTACATAAAGCTCATTGTTGTCTAAGGTAATTTGAGCATGAAACCGAGAAATTTGCTTATTAGAGTCCAATAAAACTACAGGAGACACCGTTTCACCATTGATAACCGCAGGAAGTTGAGTTATATCTCGTCCGATAGCTACCGGCAGGGTAAAAACCTGTTCTTCCTGCTCCTCTGTCAGTTTATTTTCGGAAATCAGCTTGATTTGCATGGTTTTGATGCTCCTATTTACACCTTAATATCTGATGGTCTGACTCGGTTTGAGTCAGTTGATAATATTAATACATCAATATTTTCCCCTATTTCCATAAAAATACCGAAAAAACCTTAAAAAAACTTTATTTTTTATTCCCTATTTCATAGATTAATCGCTACATATCCAGAGATGAAGATGCGGTAAGCTAACAAAAGCAGTTTTTAACCTCAGAACAATGACAGCAAATAGTCCCACGATTTTGGCTTTAGACTTTGATGGAGTGGTTTGCGATGGACTAATTGAATATTTTGAGGTAGCGTGGCGTACCTACTGTCAAATTTGGTCGCCGATTAACGATACACCACCAGATGATTTAGCTTTAAGATTTTATCGTTTACGTCCTGTAATTGAAACTGGTTGGGAAATGCCCGTTTTAATCAAAGCCTTAATTGAGGGTTTTTCTGATGATCAAATTCTCCAATCATGGACAAACATCACTCCCCAAATTTTAGCAGCAGATAACCTAGAAGCAAAAGCAGTTTCGACAAAATTGGATCATTTACGAGATGAATGGATTCAGACAGATTTAAATGGTTGGTTAAGTCTCCATAGATTCTATCCAGGTGTGATAGAAAGACTCAAAATAACTCTTAAAAGTGAAAGACAGTTATATATTGTCACTACCAAAGAAGGGCGATTTGTCAAGGAATTATTACAACAAGAAGGAGTTAATTTACCACCAGAAAATATTTTTGGGAAGGAAGTAAAACGCCCAAAATATGAAACTTTGCGTGAATTAATCAAGAAAGCAAATATCCAAAATGTAAGTTTATGGTTTGTTGAAGATAGACTGAAAACTTTACAGTTAGTTAAACAACAATCAGACTTAGATCATGTCAAACTTTTCTTAGCAGATTGGGGTTATAACACTCAACCGGAAAGGGAAGCTGGCAAAAATGATCCACGTATTCAGCTAATATCACTTTCCCATTTTGCTCACGATTTTTCCACCTGGTTGTAAATCGAGTAAACCTAGATCCCCGACTTCTTTAAGAAGTCGGGGATCTTAATCTTTTGAATTAAATCAATTACCTCTTGATAATTAGAAATTCTTTTTTGTTCTTTAAATAAGTTAGCTGCTGTTGTCAAATCAGTAATTGCTCCCTGTTTATCACCCAAGGCATTGCGAGTAATACCTCGATTTTGGTAAGCTTCAGGAAAATTAGGATTAAGAAGTAATGCTTGATTGAAATCTGCGATCGCACCTTTTAAATCTCCCAAATCATGACGAGTAAATCCTCGATGATTGTAGATACCAGGATAGTTAGCATTAAGACTGATTGCTTTGTTATAATCTGCAATCGCCCCTTTTAAATCTCCCAACTTATAGCGAGATATTCCTCGTTTATAGTAAACTTCAGGAAAATTAGGATGTAACCGTAAAGCCTTATTATATTCTTCAATAGCCCCTTTTATGTCTCCAAATGTATGACGGTTAATTCCCTGATGAAAATATACTATAGCCTCTTTCAGATCAGATTGTGCTAACAGTGCTGATTTTATTCTAAAATCGGAAATATTTGCCAAATTCTTAGCGCTCACCTTTGGACTATATAATATAGTTCCTAATATAAGAGTTGTAATTGTTAATTTCCATTTTTTCATGACGCTATTTTTCCAATTATTAGCATACAGTTATTAATTATATGGCATTTACTTACATCAACACAAATAGACTCAACTAATATGCTTGATTTAACAAAAATATCGAGACAAATGCAAGGTTTCAGTCAACATTTAACTTCAGAAGTGGCTGCAAGTCATCAGCGGTTAGAGTTAGCACAAGAATATTTAAAAAAGGCCTTTGAGTGTCAAGAGGAGTTAGTTAAACGTCAAGAAGAATGGCGAAATCGGATTATTTTTGCGAATGCTACACCCATTGAACCTCTCGAAACCTGTATTACTATTCCTGTTCCCCCCAAAGTTCATACTGTTATTTCTACAGATGGTTCGCAAATTGCCCCCAATCATCACGAAATTGCGTATTGTTACTTACTGAATATCGGCAGAGTTGTTTTACACTATGGTCAAGATCTTCACCCAGTTCTCGATAGTTTACCGGAGGTATTTTATCGCCCTGAAGATTTATATATATCGCGTCAGTGGGGCATTAGAACAGATGAATGGATGGGTTATCGGCGCACAGCCTCTGAGGCTACAGTATTAGCGGAACTGGCTTGTAGTACCAGGACAGAAGCCCCAGTCTTAGCAATGATAGATGGTTCGTTAATATACTGGTTTTTAGATCAGTTACCGATGGATGCCAGGGATATGATTTTACCTCCGGTTTTAGAAGCTTGGCAAAAACTCCAACAAGCCCAAATCCCCCTCATGGGTTATCTTAGTGCCTCTCGTAGCACCGAAGCCACCAACTTTTTACGCTTTTTAGCTTGTCCTCATCCTGTCCCCGATTGTATTGCCCATTGTCCCAATCAACTAGAATACGTACCTTGCAAAAAATTTGATACTTTGCGCGATACAACCATCATGACCACCCAACTTCAACCTGGACAAAGAGGACCATTATGGCGGAGTAATGCCCGAATTTTAGAATTGTATGACGAGCAAATTATTTATTTTTGTTACGTCCATGTCGGGACGGAAATTGCCCGGATTGAAGTTCCTGCTTGGGTTGCAGAAAATTCCATCATGTTTGATCAAGCACTAGGGCTAATGTTGGCACAGGTACATAAGGGGTATGGTTATCCTGTGGCGATCGCCGAAGCGCATAATCAGGCTGTAGTCAGGGGTGGTGATAGAACCCGGTTCTTTGCCCTTTTAGAACGACAAATGATTAAAGCTGGGATCAAAAATGTCGGGATTTCCAACAAAGAAGCAAGAAAACGGGGTAGTATTGCCTAAACTCAGGTTGTACATGGAGTTTATCTTTTTGGTCATTTTGTGCGAAAGTATAGATATAAGTAAGTCATGGAATAACGAACCACAGAGGCACAGAGAACACAGAGAAATGGGGGTTTGAGAGATATTTTGCTTAAGTCCTGTCATTTACTCAACTCAATTATTTTAACACCGCTTTAATTCAGATAATAAAACTACAATTTCATCTATTGCTGTTCTCATGACTTTCCCCGGTTGTTCAGATTGATTTACCATAATACTAAAAACCAAGGGTTCATAATTGGGTGCGTTCATATATCCAGATAAAGCAGAAATTCCTGTCATTGAACCTGTTTTTGCTTGCACTATTCCCGCAGCCGCAGTATTAAGAAACCGATTTTTTAGACTACCTTTGACACCAGAAATAGGTAAAGAAGCCCGAAAAACTGCTGCTTGAGGTGATTTATCAATTCCTTGTAAAAGTTGTACCAACGCTGCTGGAGTCGTTAAATTTTTCCGAGATAAACCAGAACCATCTACAATGACATAACCTGCTGGTGCAACTCCTAATTGAGTTAAAGTTTCTCTGACAACTTGTAATCCGACATCAGCCGTATTTTGATTTTTTTCTTCTGGTTTCTTAATAGCTAAACTTCTGAGTAAAGCCTCAGCATATAAATTATTACTATTCACATTTGTCTCTAGTAATAATTCCGATAAAGGTGGAGATTCTACTGCGGCTATTTCTTTGTCATTTTTACTCAGATTACTACTCAGAGTTTCTTTAACTGTAATTCCCTCTTTAGCTAAATTTTGGCGAAATTGTCTGATAAAATTAGCAACTGGATCAAATACGGCTAAACCTGTAATCTCTGGCTGGGAATTTATAGCCAATTGTCCTTTGATTCGCAGAATTTGTCCTTTTAAGTCACGATTTACTTCTACAAAACTGGGTTTATCGGCTTCAGTAGTGACGGAATTATTTTCGATTTTCCACCGATATGCTTCTGTTGGTTCTGTCCATTTTAATTTTAATGGTTCTCCAATAGTTTGTGGTAAAAAAGTTAATACAGTAGCATTTTCATTGAGAATAAAACTATTAATTGGTGCGCCATAATCAGCTTGAATGTCTTCCCATTCCCAACTGGAATTAACTACTTCACCTTGAAAATAACTATCATCAACAATTAACTGATTAATTTGCCGAATTCCCTGTTGATATAGTTGTTTTGATAATATTGTTAATTGAGCATTTTTGAAACTAGGATCTCCCCTTCCCACTACACGCAAAACACCATTACCTTCATCATAAATAGAGGTACGAATCCGAAAATCTGCCCCCAATTTTTGTAATGCTGCTGCGGTAGTAAATAGCTTCATATTAGAAGCAGAAATAAAATATTTTTGAGAATCTTGACTATAAAGAATTTTTTCTGATGATAATGGTTTAACTAAAATCCCCCAACGGACTCGACTAAATTGAGGATGATTGATAATAGTATTAATAGCAGATGATAATTGAGCAGGACAAATTTGTTTAGTAGTAGTAACTGGTGTAACAGGTGTTTGGGCTTGGGCTATTTTTTGAATACTACCAATATTAATAGAAATAAATAGTAATATCAAACTGGCATAATTTTTTTTTAACATATTACCAATTATTATTTGGTTTAGCGAGATTTTTAAACTTTGTAAATTGTGGATCAAATAATAGTTTAATTGTTCCTGTTGGTCCGTTCCGATGTTTAGCTATGATTACTTCTGTAACTCCCCTCTCTGGGGTATCTGGTGAATAATATTCATCGCGGTATAACATCATTACTATATCCGCATCTTGTTCAATTGAGTTATGAACAATAATATTATTAGCAATAAAATTATGTAATTTATCAACTGTTAAATCAAATACTTCTTCTTCTCCATCAGGTATAATTGAAACAATTTCATCCCAGTATACATCACTGTTGGCAAGGGCAATTAATTGTTGATTCAAATCTAATTCATCTAATCTTTTCCAACCATTAATAGTTAAAAATTTATGATTACCAGTAGCACGAATTTTTCGACCTAATCGAGTTGTTAAGGTAAATACCGATTTCATGCCTGTGGAAAAGGCATTACTCACAATTGCTTTTTCTAATTGCATTGTTTTTTCATTTAATGCCCAAACTGCAAAACCAAATTTACCTACTAATTCTTTAATTGGTATTTGTATTCCACTATCAGCTAATGTTACTAAAGTATCTCCTGCTAAACAACCCGATTCTCTCAAATCAGATAACATTGGGCGTTTATTAGTTCTTGCTTCTACTCCACGACTTAACTGTGATAAAGCAATTATGGGTACAGATAATTCTCTTGCTAAACCTTTTAAAGAACGGGTAATTCTTGATAATTCTTGCACACGATTATCACCTGCACCTTCCATTAATTGCAAGTAATCAATGACTATTAATCCTAAATTTCCATTTTGTTCGGCTTGCAGTCGTCGCGCTTGACTTCGCATTTGTGTGACTGTAATATTTGACGTATCATCAATAAAAATTGGCGTGTCTGAGAGTTTATCAATGGCACGGCTTAAAGGTTCCCATTGGGTTTGACTAATCCGGCCACTTCTTAAATAACTGCTTTCAATTCCGGCTTCACTAGCTAATAGTCTTTGTACTAGCTGTTCTTTGGACATTTCTAAACTAAAAACAGCCACCGGTAGTTTATAACCAGCAGCAATATTATGAGCGAGGTTAAGACAAAAGGCGGTATTGTGAACACAAATATCATTAGCAATAAAGTTGTGTGTTTCGGGAATTGTTAAATCATAAACTTGTTTGTTACCAACTGATTCAATAGAAATAATTTCATCCCAATATACATCACTATTTGCTAATTGCTGAAGTGGTAAATTGTCTAAAGCCGTGGCTAAAATCCATAATCTTTCCCTTTTTAATGCCCGTTTACCGACATGAATATTTGTATAGCTTTTAATCCCAGCCCGTTGAGCTAAACTACTCCAAGTTTCGCTACCTTTAGCTACTGCTATCTGTTCCCAAATTTCTACAGGTATCAAGTCACGATTGGTTTGATATCTTTTTTGAGATATTGCTTCTGTAACTTTTGCTAATGCTGCTTCTTTGCCAAAAATGCCAATTTCTGCAATGAAGTTTTTGATAGATATGGCATCAGTAATATCTAATTGCCATGCTGGTCTGCGGGTATTATTATATTTTACAGACCTTTTTTTCAAAGCAGCAATAATACCAAATCTTAATAACAGATGTTGAATTTGTCTTGCTAGTTTTTCGCTGACTGTACCATAACCTAATTGTGATTGACCACTATTGAGTAGGGTAGCCCAGCCGTCAGTGGCAAAGAGACGATTTAGGAATAAGGATAATTGTGATTTTTCTAATTTAAATACAATATTTGGGACAGTTTTAGTATGAGCATCTTTGCCCCATAAACCTAATTTTTCTAACCAAACTGTCAAAGCATTTTTACTCGATTTACTGATACTAGCGAATCCATGAGGTGCAAATTCTTCTGACTTAATTTCCAGAGTTTTACATAATAACTCAAAAGTGTCATAATTTGGTACACATTCTCCTTTTTGCCACATACAAAGTAAAGATGGCGTTACTCCTAGTTCATTGCTCAATTTTTTAGCAGTTAATGAACGAGAACTAATAGCAATTTTGAGCCTTTCCGCGAAAAGCTGTCTTTGAGTGGCAATCAATTCTAAATCTCCACGAACACATAATGAAGGTGTCCGTTGTCCTTGGGAATCTTCCCATCGTACTGATAAACCACCAAATTCAGTTACTGCTTCAGAAAAATCTGTTTGCAATAATGGGTTGCTGTTTGTAAATCTAGGAGTGCTATTAGTTAAACCACCATCACCAATTAAATAACCTAATAATTTGACTTCACACTCGCGGATAGTTTCTGTCCCAAACACATCTATTTTACGAGGGATGGCAATCTTATTTCCAACTTGCAAATTTTCTAATCTTTGCCAGCCTTTAATAGTTAAAAATGGGTGAGTGATTGTGGTTTCAATTACCCGACCTAATCGAGTTGTGACGCGGAAAACTGGTTTAATTCCATCATCTACAAATGCAGATGGTTGGGTAAAGGTAAATTTCCAATCATCATTTAAGGTTAATAATGAACCTTGACGTTGCTGATATAGTTCTTCAATTGTCGCAATTTGTCCATCTGCTAAGACGATTTCTGAATCATGGCTGAGGCATTTTCCCATTGACGGCCTCCCAGCAACGATAATTAAATCAGAACGCTGAAAACCGCTAGTCATGGCATCTAAATCATAGAAACCACAAGGTATCCCCGGTAAAGCAATGCCTTGATGACGAGTTTCAATATCTTGAAAAGTATTAATTAAAGTGTCACCAATATGAACCAATCCCGATTGGGTTTTTTGTTGGGTGACGTTAAAAACTTTTTGTTCGGCACTATCAAGAACAATTGGTAATTCTGTTTCTGTTTCAAAACCAAGATGAACAATTTCATTCCCGGCTTTAATTAATTGCCGACGCAGGTATTTTTCCATGACTAACCCTGCTAAGGCATCAATATTGACGGCAGAAACTGTCCGGTCTACTAATGTTGCTAATTTATTTCTGCCACCAATTTGTGTTAATTGATCATTGTCTGTCAACCAACTAGTTATAGAAAGTAAGTCTGTGGGTTTTTGCTGGGTATGGAGACGCAGGGCGGCTTGATAGATGGTTGTATGGGCGCTAATATAAAATGCTTCCGGAACTAGGCGATCGCTCACTCGACCAATTGCCTCTGGATCTAGTAGAATACCTCCTAGAATCGCTTCTTCTGCTTCGATGTTTTGAGGTGGGACGCGATTACTACCATCACCTTGAAAACTTAGTTCTTCAGCCATAGAATTTTAAATTTTAGCGATTTTGGATTTTTACCTAATCATCCAAAACCGATAGGAAAATATTGATAACCACAGATATATCATCTGTGGTGATTAATTAAGTCACCGTTAGTTAGAGACGACTTCAATGTTAATTACTGCTGTTACTTCAGAATGGAGTTTAATTTCAGCTTTGTAAGTACCCAATTGGCTAATATCGGGAATAGTGATCCCACGACGATCTATTTCTAGACTAGCTACTGCTTGAATTGCATCTGCAACATCTTGAGTAGTAACTGTACCGAAAATAGCCTCATTTTCACCAACTTGCTTGGCAATTTTTAAACCAGCAATATTTTCTAAAGCTGTTTTTTGCTCAGTTGCTTGTTGTTTGAGTTCTAATTGTCTTTGATATTCTTTCTCGCGTCGGCGTTCCACTTGTTTGAGCAGACCGGGTGTAGCACGAGCGGCTAAACTCTGGGGGATGAGGTAGTTACGAGCATAACCGGGAGCTACTTCTACCAAATCACCGAGTTTTCCCAGCTTGGTAACATCTTTTGTTAAAACTAATTGCACACGTTTCGCCATTGTTTTTCGCTTTTCTTGGTAAAATCTTCGTTATTTGGGTGTCATCAGAGTGGCTCACAAAATTGTAGCTTGATCCTCAGCGACTTTGAACATACCCACAGCCTCAAGATTCTAGCGAAGTTTGGGGAGCGATCGCAATACCAAATGTCAGAAATATCAAAAAAGGAGTTGAGAAGGGACACACAAAGAAGATAACCAGAAAATTCTTAACCACTGACAACTGACAACTGACTAAAAATTATCCTTCATCCCTCGAATCCGGGCAAAGGTTTGGACTCCTTCTTTACTTTTCGCTATTGCTTGTAGAGATGGTTCTTCCCAACGTAAAAAAGGATTTGTGAGTTTTTCCACTCCTAGTATTGATGGAACTGTCGCTTCATTCCCATCCCGTTGAGCTTTAACATCTTGGTAGCGTTTTTGTAAATCTGCATTTTCAGCATCCACAGTCACCGCAAAACGCAAATTGCTTAAAGTGTATTCATGGGCGCACCAGACGCGAGTATGATCAGGTAAAGCCCGGAGTTTAGTTAAAGAATCTACCATTTGCCCCGGTGTACCTTCAAATAAACGACCACAACCTCCCGCAAACAATGTATCACCACAAAACAATTCTCCAGGCTCTCCTGGACTTGCTGGGGGGAAATAGTAGGCAATGTGAGCGCGAGTATGTCCAGGTACAAAGAATATATTAGCAGTGCGATCGCTAAATTGGATGCGATCGCCTTCCTGCAAAAACACCTGTTGTCCCGGAATTCTCCCCCGATCTTCCGCACCTCCATAAACTTTCACATCGGGAAATTCCTTCATCAACCCCGTATTTCCAGCCACATGATCGCCATGATGATGAGTATTAAAAATTGCTACTAAATCAGCCTTGAGTTTCGTCAATTCCTCTAAAACTGGTTGTGCTTCCGCAGGATCAACAACAGCCGCAATATTCCGCACTGGATCATGCAGTAAAAATATATAATTATCTGAAAGTACCGGTAAACGGATTATCTGCATTAGCTTTTTCTCCTCAAAAACTATCATCAGTAATAGTAAGTTGCTAGTTATCTAGTTGGTAATTGGTGATTGGTAATTGGTGATTGGTAATAAGATACCTATTTTCTCCATCCTGTAAATCCTTTAATCCTGGAAATCCTGATTCAGACAATGAATTTAATTTCTTTATCCTGTTAATCTTTGAATCATGGACATCCTGATTCAGACAATGTATTTTTCCATCCTGTTAATCTTTGAATCATGGACATCCTGATTCAGACAATGTATTTTTCCATCCTGTTAATCTTTGAATCATGGACATCCTGATTCAGACAAGATAATCTTACTAAGACCAAGAATCTAAATCCAAAGACTGCATTCCTTCGCTTTTAACATAATCTAGCAAACCTCCCAACTGCCGCCAAATAAAGAAACAAGTTAGCAGACTCATAGGTAAACCGATACTTAAAGCCATTCCTAAAGGAAACCCAAATATCTCAAAACCAGAACAAAGAAATAAGCAAGAACCACCAGTAATACCAATAAATGGTACTAATAATTGTTTATAAAAAGAACGGGTATTAGTCTTTTCTTTAGGAGACTTATCCTGTGGCCATTGTTGGACAATTACCTTCAATGTTCCAGATAAAGCTAACCCAGAAGTGAAAGCCGTGAGAAAACCAACTAATAGTAAAAAGTAGGGTGGTTGCAGAGGGTAATAGTACATTAAAACTCCTGGTTGTTATTAAAATTCATTTTTATTTGGTAACAGATTATTTAGCTAAAATAGCTGCTACACCTTCTCTAGAGAACTCTGTTAACAGGCTAATGGCGACATTTAGTAAACGATTTGGGGGTAAATCGTCCTTGACTAAATCCCACAAACTTTGGACTTCTTCTGTGTGCAAACGGTCATCTTCAGTGATAGCTAAAACCAACTGACGACGGAGAAATTTACCCTCTTCGGAAAGGATGAATTCCAAACCCATCTTCGCTGTTGGTAAAACATCGAAATTGCTATCAGTGCGAGCAATAGTAATCAGATTTTCTAACCTTTGCCACTGAAATTTACCATCTTTAAACAACACATTCAATAGCCGTCGCCTTAATGCGGGAGATTCCCCAGTTAATAATCGTCGGGCGATATAGGGATAACCAACTTCCACAATTTTGAAATTGGGGTTTAGACTCAGCGCAATTCCTTCTTGTGTCACCAAAGAACGAATAATTAAAGCAAACTTTGCCGGTACACGGAAAGGATATTCATACATCAATTCCGAAAACTCATCGGTAATGGTTTTGAAGTTGAAATCTTGGACATTTTTACCAATAGCATTTCCTAATACCGCTTCTAATGCCGGCACAATAGGGGCAATATTAGTATTCGCTGCCAAAAAGCCCAATTTGACAAAATCTGCCGCTAAATCAGCGTAATCCTTATTTACCAAATGCACTAAAGCATCAACTAAATTCTCCTTAGTGGTTTCCTCTAATTGATCCATCATACCAAAATCAATGTAAGCCATGCGACCATCGGCCATAGCGAACAAATTCCCAGGATGAGGATCGGCATGGAAAAAACCATGCTCTAATAGTTGTTGTAAACCAGTAGTTACACCTATTTGAATGATGGCTTCTGGGTCTAAACCTACAGATTGAATATTCTGAGTATCTGTGAGTTTAAAGCCATTAATCCATTCTAGGGTTAAAACATGAGTGCTGGTATAATTCCAGTAAATACTGGGAATTTTTACCTGGGGGTCATTACGGAAATTATGGGCAAACTTTTCCGCATTGTGACCTTCATTGATGTAATCAATTTCCTCAAATAACTTTGTACCAAACTCGTCCACAATCAAAGTTAAATCATGACCGAGATTCAGCGGTAGCCAGGGAGCAAGCCAACTGGCAACCCAACGCATGAGATACAGGTCTTTTGTCAGTAACGGGCGTAAATTGGGGCGTTGTACCTTGACTGCCACTTCTTCACCACTGAGTAAGCGACCCCGGTAGACTTGACCCAAACTAGCCGCTGCTACGGGTTGAGGGGAAAGTTCCCGAAAGATTTCGCTAATTGAGCGATTTAATTCTGTTTCAATAATCTGATATGCCAGATCATTATCAAAAGGTGGTAACTGGTCTTGTAACTTGATTAGTTCTGCTAAGAAATCCTTGCGGATTAAGTCGGGACGAGTCGAGAGGGCTTGACCAACTTTAATAAATGTCGGACCCAGATCGGTAAGTAGGGTTCGCAACTGGGTAGCGCGTTTCCCTTGATTTTCCTCTACCTCGTCTTGCCAGTCGTCCCACTTGAGACTGAATATAAATCCGGCAAAAGACCAGATTATTCTCAGTAGTCGCCCCCATACTAACCAGGGACGGTAGCGAAAGTGACGACTGGTAGCCGCGCTTGCCCAGGGCAACGCTTCTGGATTATACTGCTTTAATTCATCAGATTGATACTGACCCACGCCTTTATTTGCCTCTTCAACTGGGAATTGTACATCGTCGCTTTGATTCTGAATGCTAACTTAGTTGTTGGCACAGGAAAATGGTACTTTTTAGTTTAGAAAGAAACTTTAACCGGATCTAGGCGCAATAGGTGAAGAAATAAGCCTATTGATCCTAGATTTATTGATCTTTTTCTTAACTATACTTTATAAAAGTACAAACTTTTTGTATGTATTTGGGGTATTTTATCTTTTTTTAATGACTAAAGCCTTTCCATAATGTAGTTAATTTTGACACCACCCAGTCAGAAATATCAATCAGCTATGCAAATAACCAGCAGTGAAATCCAAGCTATGCGGGAATTAATGCCAGATTATGCGTCACAATAATAATTAAAACTATGTAATTTATCTTCACAATGTCCCTCTCCCAGCTTACCCCCACTCTTTCCTCTCCCCACACCCCCACAGAAACCTACTGGGGATATGATTATGATTTGGTTATAGTCGGTGGTGGAATTGTCGGTTTAACCTTAGCCGCTGCTTTGAAAGACTCTGGTTTAAATATCCTCCTTATTGAAGCTAGAGTGGCATCAGCCGCAGTGGCTAAAGGACAGGCTTATGCTGTACATATGCTGTCCGCACAAATTTTCCAAGGAATTGGTTTATGGGATAAAATTCTCCCCAATGTTGCCAAATATAACCAAGTTCGTCTCTCTGATGCTGATTATCCCGATGTAGTCAATTTCCAAACTGCTGATTTAGGGACACCAGAGTTAGGTTTTGTAGCGGAACATTATGCACTGTTAGAACCGTTACAGGAATTTGTGCAAAGTTGTCCAAATGTAACTATCTTGTGTCCAGCGGAAGTATTAAGTACGCAAAATGAAAGAGATATAGTTACTATTAATATCAAAATTGCCGACGAAAATCGGATAATTCGCAGTAAATTGTTAGTCGCTGCTGATGGTTCAAAATCTCCCATTCGTCAAGCTGCGGGCATTAAAACTAAAGGTTGGAAATATTGGCAATCATGTATTGTGGCCTTTGTGAAACCAGAAAAATCTCACAATAACACCGCTTACGAAAAGTTTTGGTCTAGTGGTCCCTTTGCCATTTTACCTTTACCGGGAAACCGTTGTCGCATTGTTTGGACTGCGCCCCATGAAGAAGCAAAAGCTTTGTGTGCGTTGAATGATCAGGAATTTTTAGCGGAACTAACTAAACGCTATGGTCAGCAAATGGGGAAATTGGAATTATTGGGAGACAGATTTATTTTTCAGGTACAGTTAATGCAGAGCGATCGCTATGTTCTCCCTAGATTAGCATTAATTGGTGATGCCGCCCATAATTGTCATCCCGTCGGTGGACAAGGTTTAAATTTGGGGATTCGTGACGCAGCCGCATTAGCTGAAATTATCCAAACAGCACATAAACATCGTCAAGATATTGGCAATATTTCCATTCTCAAGCAATATGAAAGTTGGAGAAAAAAAGAAAATCTCGCAATATTAGGTTTCACCGATTTATTAGATCGAGTTTTTTCCAACAACTTCTTACCAATAGTCATAATTCGCCGTTTGGGTCTATGGATTATGCAGCGAGTTCCCATGGTTAAAATATTCGCCCTGAAATTAATGATTGGCTTAAAAGGAAAAACTCCTGAATTAGCTAAACGGTGAAATTACCAAAACCAAAATATCGTAGGGTGCGTCAGACTCGATAACTTAGCCAGCCATAAATAGATTTTGACATCTGACGCACCTTAGAGGTTGTTTGAAAAGTATTATATGAAACCCATAATCTCCAAAAACCTAACCCCCCTTCCCCCCTTCCCTACAAGGGAATGGGGGTTTTAAAGCCTCTCCCCTGGTAGGGGAGAGGTTTGGAGAGGGGTCTGTTTACACATTAAAAACTTTTAAAACATCCTCTTAGAAGCAATCAAAGAATTTCGTCGAGGGATTTAATGGTTATTCCTCGTTTCCTCGTTTCCTCGTTCCCAGCTTCTACCTGGGAATGCAATCTAGAAGGCTCTGACTTCTGATAATCTAGAGGCAGAGCCTCATAAACCGTATTCCCTGCCAGAGACAGGGAACAAGAATAATTTAAACTTCTAGTTTTTCCTTACCAGCATTCAAAGCCACAATATCTTGCAACCTGGAAATCACAAAAGACTTCTCCAGATAAGACAACAAACCACCAGCTTTTGGACCCTTTTCTTTATTTAAAAAAGATAGATACAAAGCCTTAAAAGCAATTGGTTGTTGAATCCCTAACTCCTTAGTAGTCGAGAAAATTATAGTTTGTAATTCCTCAGCTTCCCAATTAGGAATATTTTGCAAATTCTCCATCAACTTTTGCAAATAAGCAACTTGTTCAGAGTTCAAATCATTAGCTTTATCAGGAACTTGTTCCAAATACAGAACTAACTTTTCTTCCTCATCTGCATAATCTTGTAACCACAATTGTGCAGCAGCAATTCTTTGATTAATAATTTCCTGATCATACTCAGTTAAAGGCTGTAAACTACGTTGGACAACCTCATCCTGAATATTTAAACGCGGAACTTGCAACAAAGAAATCAGGGTACTAAAATCAAAAGGTTGGAAAGTTTTAACTTCATCCCCTAGCTGGGCGTAAAATAACGGCATTAATTCCTCCGTTAATTCAGGAGATTTAGAATACTTGTTGATTAAAGTATCGTAATCTCTAAATAAACGAGTAGTAGTTTCATAATTTGGCGCGAAATTAATGACAGTTCTTGGCTGAGTTCGCAACATTAAAAAGCGTAGTAATTCCGGTGGAAGTAAAGCCGCAATTTCTTCAGCACTCGAACCAACTCCCTTAGAAGAACTCATCTTTGTCCCATTTACCAGAATAAATTCATAGGGAGAATGGAAAGGAGGTTGCTTTTGTAAAACCTTGCGACTAATCGCATTAGCAACATCACGAGAACCACCTTTTTGAGAATGATCCTTCCCCGCCATTTCAATAGTTACACCCAACACATCCCACTTAGCCACCCATTCAACTTTCCAAGGTAATTTACCATTACCATTAAAAGGAGAAACCCAGCCAGAATGTCCACAACCTTTTACATAATCAGTTGCATCAGGTTTGCAGGTGTAAAATACTTCTGAACCGTTATAATCTGTCGTGACAGTTGTGGCAATCTTACCGCAATTTTCACAAATAACTTGAAAAGGATACCAGTTATTTGGACGGTCAGCTTTGCTTACTTCCTTATAAGCTTCTCTCGCCAAATGGGCATTTTTTAAGAAAGTGTCAATATAGGAATTAAGTTTTCCAGAACGATATAAATCGCGGAGAAAATAAGTTTCTGGTTTAATTCCTAAATACTCGAAAACTTCAAAAAATTCACCAATGAAATATTTAGCATAATCACTAGCATCATCACCAGGAGAAGGCACATTACACAGCGGAAAGCCCAAATAAGGAGAAAACTTTTCCTGATCTAAGTATTTTGGAACTGTATCCAGTGCGTCATAGTCATCCACACCATACAAGAACTTAACGGGCTTACCTGCGTGTTTCAATGCCCGGTAAATCACATCATGGATAACCACACCCCGCAAAGATCCAACGTGTACTCTTCCTGATGGAGTCTTAGAATCATTAACTACCTGGTAGCCTACTGCATCAGCAGCGATTTTATCAGCCCAAAACATTTGCTATTTATCTTTTCACAATCCATCCATTTTAACTTTTGTCATGGAGAATAATCTCATTGTTGACTAAGTTCAATAATATTTCTATCTGGATCTTTAATAAAAATCGCCGCCCGACCAGAAGCACTAGCTTGGAAAGGATAGTTTTTAGCGATTAACTCATCTTTCACAACCTGCAAATCAACCACAGAAAAAGCAATATGAGGATTTTGTCCCCATTTTTCCTGTTGCTTATCAGTTGGTACAGTAGGTGCAACAATCAGATGAAGTTGATAATTACCAATTTGATACCAGACACCGGGATATTTTAAAGGACGTTCTATTTTATTTAATCCTAATATCTGGCTATAAAAATATTCCGAACGTTCTAAATCAGTCACTAGAATAGCAGTATGAAGACTCTGTATAATTTGCATTTTTTTTTAAATATAGTACAATTTTATCTGTCAGATTAGGACTTATGTAATTGATTAAAAATATATAAATAAACATGACCTATATTTTTTATTAAATCATCATCAATTTTGATATTCCCTTTCCTAAATATGCAATTTATTTTGTACCACTACTTATTATAACGTTAAACTGTGGAATAATTCTTGTGGAATTACCCTAATTGTTTTTATGTCCGCAAAAGAATCTGATCTAAAAATTCAGGCTCAAGTAATATTAGATGCAATAGCTTTTACTCCCTTTGAGCAATGTCAACCCTTAAACCGCAGGTTTGATAACATATCTCGAAGTCCTGGCATTTACGCTATTAGACACAAAACTGAAGGATTACTTTACATTGGTAAAGCACAAAATCTGCGTAGCCGTTTCAGTGGAGGTCACAAAGCTTTTTTATGGGCATGGCTAGATAAATATAGAGACGAAGATGTGCGTATTGCAGTACAACCAATTTCTCATTGGGAAAATCCTGGGCTATTATTGGAGTTAGAAGCAATTATTCTCAGAGCTACTGAACCTCCTTACAACGTTCAAATACCAAGTGAGCAGTAACATTATGCAAGTAGAACTTTTAGAGCAACTTTCCGCTACTGATGCTAAAATTATCTTAGAACGCTTACCAGAAAAAATCAGAGTAGCTTTAATTGCTCGTGCTGCTGAAATTGACTATCCAGTAGAAGCTATTATTGAAATGGCGATCGCTAGTTTCCTAGATAGCGAAGCATTAGGTTTCGCAGACTGCAAACCAGGACGAGGACAATAGCAAACAACAAATATATATTAGTATTATTGAAAACTAATATATGGTCACTAAAATCATATACAAATCTGCAACTATTGTAACTGTTGTCATGGAGAATAAAATCATTGTTCCATAAATTGACTCAGTTCGATAATATTGCAATCGGAATCTTGAATAAAAATTGCAGACTCTGTATAATTTGCCTTTTTTTGTTTTGTTAAAATCAGTAAATTGACTTAAAACCGATAGATTTCAGTTAAAGATAATTGTAGGTTGGGTAGAACAAAGTGAAACCCAACATTTCTAAGATTTTGTTGGGTTTTGTTTATTAACCCAAATTACACATATATACGCGAAAATGAGCAAGTTTTGACGATAGATGCAGAATAAATACCCGGGCTAAATCTTGTGGTGCGGGCATCCTGCCCGATGGAATTATACAAACTTATTCCATAAGCTGTTACGCAGCTAAATTTGATATTTCGTAGCCTAGAGTCCTTGCCGTAAGGCTTTTGGGCAAAAAAAGTAAATGCGTAACAGCTTACTAAAAAATTTTGTTACGTATATTTAAGACAGATTGCTATCTGATACTAATTGTGGAAAAATGAAACCGTATTGTCCGATCTAAAGAATCTGGAAATGCAGCCTCTATCTCATAAAAACTCATAAAAACATGAATGGCATTTTTGGTTTTGTCACGTTAGTATTTATTAATTACATTTTCAGTGCTACAGTGTTTTTTTTGATCCCATATATTGATTATGCAAATATTATCGGTGTTTTGTCTTTAATATATTATTCGCTGACTATTATTCCTACTATAATAAAAACACTTTTTCCGAATTTTTATAAGCAACAATATATTTGGAAAAGCTTGATGAAAAACCGACGTTACACAGGTGTTACTGCTTTTTGTTTTGCTTGGAATCACGCTGCATTATTGATTTGGCAAAAATCTTTAAATTTCTTAGATTTCAATACTTGCCTCCAATACTTTCAAGGCTTATCATCAATTATCATTTTCACTATTTTAGCCATAACATCTAATGACGAAAGTGTTAGAAAACTTCAAAAAAATTGGAAAAAAATACACAATTTAACCTATCTATGTTTGTTTATACTTCCCTGGCATATTTTAGATAAAATGTTCGGACGCTGGAGTTATCTTACTCCCTTTGCGGTTATTTTATCTATTAGTTTATCTTTGCTTTTTGTGACTAGAAAAATAATTGAAATCAAGGAACAGTAACTAGTAGTTTGTCAAGATAAAAATGATGGACTGTAGTGTGAGCGAGACGCTCACGCGGGCAAGACTTGTACTGAGCTTGTCGATAGCGCAGCGTGGCGTTAGCCATAGTATGCCCGCACTACCAAAAACCCGTTAAAATAAATTTGACAGACTACTAGTTACATCCCTTTTCTTGACACCTTATTCATCTTCAATTAATTTTACTCAGGTACTTAATAACCAAAACAAAACCCCCTCTAAATGAATAGAAGGGGCATTGTTGTTAAATAATAAACCTGGCATCGAGCTATTTTCACGGAGGGCTACCCCTCAACTATCGTCGCCGCAGCAGCGTTTCACCTCTGA